>NZ_LOYJ01000062.1:0-25651 GCF_001526245.1 Burkholderia sp. MSMB1498 | reverse complement strand
CGGGAACGCGCCCGACACGGGCGCGGCCGGACGCTCGTAGCGCGGCGCGAGCGTGCAGCCCGTCGCGAGCAGGGCGGCCGCGACGGCGATCGAGCAGGCCGCCGAGCGCGTGATCGAGGCGGCCGCGCCCGGCGCGCGGCGGTGGCGGCGCGCGTTCGGCGCCGTATCGTTGGGAAAGCGATGCATCGTGTCGTTCATGGTCATCGGATTGCCGCGAGGAGTTGCGCGCGCTCGCTGCGCATCGCCGCGCCGTGGTCTTTCGCGACGAACGTGTAGACGGTGGGGAGCACGAACAGCGTGAAGAGCGTGCCGACCAGCATGCCCGTCGACACCGTGATGCCGATCGCGAAGCGGCTCGCCGCGCCGGCGCCAGCCGCGAACACGAGCGGCACGAGGCCCGCGACCATCGCCGCGGTCGTCATCAGGATCGGCCGCAGCCGCACGGCTGCTGCGCGCTCGATCGCGGCGCGCCGGTCGAGCCCTTCGTGGCGCTGCAGATCGTTCGCGAAGCTGACCATCAGAATCCCGTGCTTTGAAATCAGGCCGATCAGCGTGACGAGCCCGATCTGCGTGTAGATGTTGAGCGTCGCGAAGCCGAGGTAGAGCGGAGCGAGCGCGCCGCAAATCGACAGCGGCACCGACACCAGGATCACGAGCGGATCGCGCAGGCTCTCGAACTGCGCGGCGAGCACGAGGAAGATCACGATCAGCGCGAAGCCGAACGTGACGGCGAGCCGGTTGCCTTCCTGCACGTACTGTCGCGATTCGCCGAGCCAGTCGATCGAGAAGCCGGACGGCAGTTTCTGCGCCTCGAGGAACGCGACCGCTTCGCCCATCGTCACGCCCGCCGCTGGCACGGCGGAAAACGTCGCCGAATTCATCTGGTTGAACTGGCTGAGCGCGTTCGCCTGGCTGCCGTTCGTCACGTGGATCACCGTCGACAGCGGAATCATTTGGCCGGAGCCCGTCTTCACGTAATAGCGGCTCAGCATCTCCGACGACAGCCGCTCGCCGCGCGACACCTGTGGAATCACGTCGTACGAGCGGCCCTTGAAGTTGAAGCGGTTCACGTAGTTCTCGCCGACGAGCACGGCGAGCGTGTCGGCGATGTCCTTCATCGTCACGCCGAGCGTGTTCGCCTGATTGCGGTCGATCGTCACGCCCACCGCGCGGCTGTCGAACGTCAGATCGCTGTCGACGACCGCGAAAAGGCCGCTCTTTTGCGCCGCCGCCTTGATCCGCTCCATTTGCGCGTAGAGATCCGCGAAGCTCGACGGCGCGCGCAGCACCATCTGGATCGGCAGCCCGCCGCTCGACGCGGGCAGCGCCGGGAGCTGGAACGCGAACACGCGGTCGCCGCGGATCTGGTCGCCGCGCGCCTGGATCAGCGCCTGCAGTGTCGACGCGCTGCGCGTGCGCTTCTCCCAGTCGACGAGGTTCACGCCGGCGAAGCCGAGGTTGCTGCCGCCGTAGCTGTTGAGGATGAAGCTCGTGTCGGCTTCGGGCAGCGTGCGGAACACGCGCTCGATGTCGGGCGCGTAGCGCTCCATGTAATCGAGGTTCGCATACTGCGGCGCCTTTACCGCGACCATGATCGAGCCTTGGTCCTCCTGCGGCGCGAGCTCGCGCTTCACGCCGGAGAAGAGCAGCACGATGCCCGCCAGCACGCCGACGCCGATCAGGAGAATCGCCGGCCGCGCGGCGAGGCTCGCGTGCAGGCCGCGCTGATAGACGCGCGTGACGCGCTCGAGCGTGTGCTCGATCGCCTTCGCGACCCGGCCTTCGGACATCTTGCTTGTCAGGAGCAGCGAACCGAGCATCGGCGACAGCGTGAGCGCGACGATCCCCGACACGAGCACCGCGCCCGCGAGCGTGAACGCGAACTCCTTGAAGAGCGAGCCCGTGAGGCCGCCCATCAGCCCGATCGGCGCATAGACGGAGATCAGCGTCGCCATCATCACGAGCACGGGCGACGCGATCTCGCGCGCGCCGATCAGCGCCGCGCGCACGGGCGGCTCGCCTTCCTCGATGTGCCGGTGAATGTTCTCGACGACGACGATCGCGTCGTCGACGACGAGCCCGATCGCGAGCACCATCGCGAGCAGTGTCAGCAGGTTCAGCGAGAAGCCCGCCGCGAGCATCAGCGCGGCCGAGCCGACGAGCGACAGCGGAATCGTCAGCACCGGAATGATCACCGCGCGAAACGAGCCGAGGAACAGGAAGATCACGACGACGACGATCGCGATCGCCTCGGCGAGCGTCGAGCGGACCTCGGCGATCGACGCGTTGACGAAGCGCGCGCCGTCGAACATGTTCGCGATCTGGATGCTCGCCGGCTTGTTGCGCTCCATCGCCGGCAGCACCGCGCCGACGCCGCGCACGATTTCGAGCGGATTGCCGGCGGGCGTCGCGTTGACCGCGATGTACACCGCGCGCCGGCCGTTCATCAGCGCGCTCGAGTTGTAGTTCTCGCCGCCGATCTCGACCGTCGCGACGTCCTTCAGCCGCACGAGCCCGCCGCCGTTCGGATCGTTCTTCACGACCATCCCGTTGAACGCGCCGACGTCGGTCAGATCGGTGTTCGCCGAGATGTCGGCGATCGTGAGCGATCCCTTGACTTGACCGGGCGCCGCCTGCACGTTGTTCGCGCGAATCGCCGCGGCGACGTCGCCGGCGGACAGCCCGTGCGCGGCGAGCCGCGTCGCGTCGAGCCAGACCCGCATCGCGAGGTTCTGGCCGCCGAGGATCTCGGCCGACGCGACGCCCGGCACGGTCGTCACGAGCGGCTGCGCGACGCGCACCACGTAATCGGTGATCTGCGGGATCGACAGCGTGTCGCTCGCGAAGCCGAGGTACATCACGGCGGTCGGCGCGTCGGTCAGCTTCGTGATCACCGAGTCGTACGCATCCGCGGGCAGCTTGTACTTGACCTGCTGGACCTTCGCCATCACCTCGGTCATCGCACGGTCCGCGTTCGCGTTCAGGCGCAGCCGCGCCTTCACGACGCTCTTGCCCTGCGTCGTCGTCGACGTGATGTACTCGATCCCGTCGGCCGTCGCGATCGACTGCGCGATCGGCGTCGTCACGAAGCCCTGCATCAGATCCTGCGACGCGCCGGGGTAGTCGGTCTCGACGCTGATCGTCGCGCTCTCGAGCGCGGGATACTGGCGCACCGGCAGCGACATCAGCGCGCGCAGGCCGACGAGCAGGATCAGCAGGCTCATCACGAGCGACAGCACCGGGCGGCGGACGAATACGTCCGTGAAGCGCGCGCGGGTTGCGCCCGAATCGTGAGGCGTGCCGGCGTTCATTGCTCGGCTCCCGACGATGCGCCGTCCTCGAGCGCGACCTTCACCTTGTCGCCCGCCGCGAGCCTCACCTGGCCCGACGTGACGACCACGTCGCCCGGGCGCAGGCCCTCGGCGATCGCGATGCGGCCTTCGGCACGCCGGCCGGTGCGCACGGGCTGCAGCCGCACGACGCCGAGGCCGTCGCGGCCCGGCTTGCCGACGACGAGCACCGATTCGCCGCGCTGCGACGTCTGCACCGCGGTGTCGGGCACCGTCAGCGCGCGCTCGCGCGGCGGCAGCTCGAGCCGCGCCTGGATGTACATCCCCGGGCGCAGCAGGTGACCGGGGTTCGCGAGCGTTGCCTGCACGGCGACGTTGCGCGTGTCGGCGCCGACCTGCGGCTCGATCGCGCTCACGCGGCCGACGAGCGTGCGATCCGGATACGCGTCCGTCGTGATCGACACGTTCTGGCCGAGGCGCAGCTGGCTCAAGCTCTTCTGCGGCACCGTGAAGTTCGCGTACAGCGTGTCGAGATCGGTCAGCGTCGCGATCGCGTCGCCCGCGTTCAGGTATTGGCCGAGGTTCACGCGGCGCAGGCCGAGCACGCCGTCGAACGGCGCGCGCACCGCCTTTTGCGTGATCACCGCCTGCGTCTCGCGGATGTCGGCCGCGGACGCGTCGAAATCGAAGCGGTGCTGGTCATAGATATTGCGCGGCTCGGCGCCCGTTAGCGCGAGCGCCTGCGAGCGATCGAGCTGGCGCTTCGCGAACGCGGCCTTTGCCTGGATCGACGCGAGCTTCGCGCGCTCGGGCTCGTCGAAGAGCTGGACGATCAGTTGGCCCTTGCGCACCGTCGTGCCGGCCTCGAAATGCAGCGCGACGACGCGACCGGCCGCTTCGGGCGCGAGCGTCACCTGGCGGACCGCGTCGAGCGAGCCGACCGCGTCGATCGACACGCGCTCGGGCGCGGCGCGCACGGCGACGGCGGAAACCGTCAGCGCGGGCGGGGGAGCGGGGGGATGATCGGCGGCCTGCACGCGGCTTTCCCGCCACAGAAACAGCCCGCCGAAAATGAACGCCAATAGCGCCAATGCAAGCAATAGCCGACGGCCCATGGAAATCTCTCAGTCATTTTGTAAGAATCGGGGACATGATTTGTCTGACAACGGAATAAGTCAAGAATATCCTTGGTTTATTTGGGTGATTGGCGTGGCCGGCTTGCGTTATCGTTGCATTGCGCAAGCCCAACATTTGATAATGCAGCGATGGACGATACTTTTTCGAAGCAGGAAATCCCGGTTTCCGAGCGCGTGCTGAACGTGCTGAAGCGCCGCGGCCCGTTGCAGGCGGCCGAGCTCGGCGCGTATCTCGGCACGACGGCCGAGGCCGCGCGGCAGCAGTTGAAGAAGCTCGAGGCGGACGGGCTCGTCGAGGCGGAGAACGTCGCGCAGGGCGTCGGGCGGCCGGCGCGGATCTGGCGGCTCACGCCGCTCGGCCACGGCCATTTCCCGGACGCGCACGCGGACATGACGGTCGACCTGATCCGGATCATCCGCACGACGCTCGGCCAGCCGACGCTCGATCTGCTGATCTCCGCGCGCGAGACGGAGATGCGCCGCACGTACACGCAAACGCTCGAGGGCGTGACGGACCCGCAGACGCGCATCGCGCGTCTCGCGGAACTGCGCGACCGCGAAGGCTACTTCGCCGAATGGTCGCGCGCGCCCGACGGGGACGGCTGGCTCTTCATCGAGAATCACTGCCCGATCTGCGCGGCCGCCACCGCGTGCCAGGGCTTCTGTCGCTCCGAGCTCGAGATCTTCCGCGAGATGCTCGGCGATGCGCTGACGATCGAGCGCATCGAGCATATTCCGGTCGGCGCGCGCCGCTGCGCGTACCGGATACGGCCATGCGCCGCCGGGGAGCCGGATGCGGAAGGGCGCGCGCCGTCGCGCGACGAATGACCGGGCGCGTCGCGATTCCGCCCCGCGCCGTCCTTCGCGCCCGGGCGGCCTGACGCCTAACGCGTCGCGGCCCGCAGGAAATGCCCGGCGCGCCGCGTTTCGCCGAAGCCGTCGGCGAACGCGCCGTCGCGATACACGACCTGCCCGTTGACGAGCGTCGCCGCGACCGCCGCGCCGCTGCGGTTCACGAGCCGGCGCAGCCCGCCGAACGCGCTCATGTCCGCCTCGTGACAGGCGTCGACCGACGCGTCGAGATGCGCGGGATCGACGATCGCGACGTCCGCCCGATCGCCGGCGCGCAGCGTGCCGGCGTCGATCCCGAAGTACCCGGCGAGCTCGCCCGTCAGGCGATGCACCGCCCGCTGCACCGACATGAACGGCCGCCCGGCGCGCTCGGCCTCGCGCACGCGGCGCAGGAAGCGCACCGGCGCGTTGTAGAACGCCATGTTGCGCAGGTGCGCGCCCGAATCGGCGAAGCCGATCTGCAACGCGGGATGCGCGGCGATCCGGTCGAGCACGTCCGCGCGGTGATTCGCGATCGTCATGCACCAGCGCACCTTTTGCCCGTGCGCGACGACGAGGTCGAGGAACGCGTCTGCCGGGTGGATGCCGCGCTCGTCGGCGACCTGGCCGAACGACTTGCCGACGACCGACGCGTCCGGGCACCCGACGATCCGCGTGTCGTGCAGATCGCGCGTCCAGAGCCTCAGGTCGAGCCCCTTGCCGACCTGCTTGCGGAACTCGCGCCGGTAGCCTTCGTTCTGCAGCAGCCGGTTGCGCTCGAGCGCGTCGTTCAGGTGCAGCGCCGCGCGGCCCGCGCCGAATTCCTCGAAGATCACGAAATCGATCCCGTCCGCGTAGACCTGGAACGGCACCGGCAGATGCTGCCAGACGAGCTCGCCGCGAAAGAGCGCATTCGCGAGCCGCACGCCGTTGAGCAGCACGTCGACGGTGCCGCGCGGCGCGGCCTTGCTGTCCGCCGCGACGAGGAGCGACGTGCGCAGCGGCTTGCGCACGAAGTAGCCGCAGCTCGCGGCCATGAAGAGCAGGCCGTTCAGCGGATTCGTCGTGTTCGGCGCGCTCTGCAGCACGCGGCCGCGGCGGCGCAGCACGCGGTTCAGCCGCCGGTATTCACGCCACGTCGCGAACGTCGACGGCAGCGACTTCGACCGGTAGCGCTCGCCGTCGAGCTTGTCCCACGGCGTCGTCATCGACGACAGCCCGACGAAGCCCGCGTCGAGCGCGTCGTCGAGCAGCCGCTCCATCCTTTGCAGTTCGGCCTCGTGCGGCCGCACGCGGTCGTCCACTGCGCGCCCGAGGCCGAGCACGTGCGTGCGCAAGTCCGAATGGCCGAGGAACGCGGCGACGTTCGGGCCGAGCGGCAGCGATTCGAGATGGCGGACGTACGCGGCCGCGGTGTCCCAGGTCTTCGCGCGCGACAGCACGGCGAGCATCTGCTCGCGCGGCAGCGCCTCGACGCGGCTGAAGAGATCGGTGCAGTCGAGCGCGTCCGCGTGAACCGTCGACAGCGAGCACGAGCCGAGGAAAACGCTCGTCACGCCGTGCCGCACCGATTCGGGCAGCCCCGGCGACACGAGGATCTCGGCGTCGTAATGCGTATGGATGTCGACGAAGCCGGGCAGCACCCATTTGCCGGCCGCGTCGATCACGTCCGCGCCATCGGCCGCGAGCGGTGCGTCGGACACCGTCGCGACCCGGCCGTCGCGGATGCCGAGGTCGCGCGCGCGGGGCTCGGCGCCCGTGCCGTCGAACCATAGGCCGTTGCGGATGATCGTGTCGTAGCGCGCCATCTTGAGGTGTCTCCGTATCGTGTTCTGGACGCACGGGCGGCCCGCACGCGATGCTTGAGCCGCGATGCGAGTTGCGCGTCGCGCGTTGGCTTGCGCCGGGCATCGGCGTTCGCCGTCAAAACGTTACATTGATTGATGTCAAGATGAATTGCAATCGAGTATTGCCTCAACTGCGAGCGGCGGCCCGCAAGCGTCGCTCGCGCCGATGACGGGCGTTGCCGAAAGGATCAGACACGCCTTTCGAGGCGCGATCGCGTATTGCGGCGCGTCACCGTGTCGTCGTTCGGCGTCTTCCGTCGACATCCGCGCGATCGTCCAGCGGGCGCCGCCGGCAAGCGGCGCGAATTGCCGTGGCCATGCTGCGCCACGGCAATCGCGGCACACGCGCGGCCGTTCACGAACGGCGGCGACGCGCGATATGCCGCCCCCCACGACATATGGCGCCCCGCGATCCGCCCAAGCGCGCCGTTCGCCTGCCTGGGGCCGATCGTATCGGCCTTCGCCCATTGGCTACGGATCTGTACCAATCGGTGCGCGCGAGGCGGCAAGATTTCGTCAAGCGTTGATCGGCGTCAACCGCACGTGCGGGCGATCGCCGATGCTCGCTCATGTACGTCGCGCCCCGGCCGCGCGCCGCCATTCCCACGATGCAAGCGCATGCCGCCGACGAGCGCCCGGCGCCGCACGCGAAACGTACGACATATCGACAAGGAAAGACGATGATCTACGGATCGAACGAACTCTATGCGGCGATGAGGCTGCGCCGTGATCGGGACGCGCCGCGCGCGCACGCGGCGCACGGCTACGGCGCGCCGGCTCGCCTGAAGAGCGGCATGGGCTGCACCGAATGCGGCGCGCTGTACGACGGTGGCCGCTGGACTTGGCATGCGGCGGCGGGCACGCTGCTGCAGATCGTGTGCCCCGCGTGCCGGCGCATCCGCGAGCGCGCGGGCGCGGGCGAACTCGTGCTTGAAGGCGGCTATTTCGCGCGCCATTGCGACGACATCGTCGCGCTGCTGCGCCATCGGGCGGGCGGCGAGCGCCACGACCGGCCGTTCGAGCGCATCGTGTCGATCGATACGCGGCCCGCGCGGATGATCGTGCGCACGACGGGCTCGCACCTCGTCCACCGGCTGAGCGAGGCGCTCGTGCGCGCGCATCGCGGCGAGCTCGAAATCGACTATCGTGAAGGAGAGGACGTGCTGCGCGCGCACTGGATGCGCGACGCCGCCTAGCGCGTGCGCGTCCGCCGACCACTTCGTACCGCCGAACACACGCCGAGGCATCCCGATGAAGAGCGAAACCGGATACTTGGGCTTCGTCGTCGTGCTCGTTTTCATGGTGCTGCTCGCGCTGCAGCTCGCGACGCTGAGCGCGCCCGCGACGCAAATCGCGTACAGCGACTTCCGCAAGCTTGCGACGGCCGCGCAGGTCGACGATCTCGAAGTCAGCCCGACGCGGATCACGGGCGTCCTGCGCAACAGCACGGCCGCGGCGGCGCTGCCCGCGTCCGACGCCGACGCGATCAAGCGCGCGGGCGCGCCGTGGCGCTTCACGACGAGGCGCGTGACCGACGAGCGCCTGATCGACACGCTCGCCGCGACGGGCACCCGCTACCGTGGCGCGGAGGACGACACCTGGATCGGCACGCTCGCGTCGTGGATCGTGCCGATCGCGGTGTTCGCGATCGTCTGGAACGTGATGTTGCGGCGCCCGCGCGGCGGGCTGCAGGACTGGTCGGGCGTCGGCAAGAGCAAGCCGCGGGTTTACGTGGAGGCGAAGACCGGCATCGATTTCGACGACATCGCCGGCATCGACGAGGCGAAGGCCGAGCTCCAGCAGATCGTCGCGTTCCTGCGCGCGCCCGCGCGCTATCAGCGGCTCGGCGGCAAGATTCCGAAGGGCGTGCTGATCGTCGGCGCGCCCGGCACCGGCAAGACGCTGCTCGCGAAGGCGGTCGCGGGCGAGGCGGGCGTGCCGTTCTTCTCGACGAGCGGCTCGTCGTTCGTCGAGATGTTCGTCGGCGTCGGCGCGGCGCGCGTGCGCGACCTGTTCGAGCAGGCGCAGCAAAAAGCGCCTTGCATCATCTTCATCGACGAGCTCGACGCGCTCGGCAAGGTGCGCGGCGCGGGCATCACGTCGGGCAACGACGAGCGCGAGCAGACGCTCAACCAGCTGCTCGTCGAGATGGACGGCTTCCAGGCGAACTCGGGCGTCATCATCATGGCGGCGACCAATCGTCCGGAGATTCTCGATCCCGCGCTGCTGCGCCCCGGCCGCTTCGATAGGCATATCGCGATCGACCGGCCGGATCTGACCGGGCGGCGGCAGATTCTGTCGGTGCACGTGAAGCACGTGAAGCTCGCGGCGGACGTCGATCTCGGCGAGCTCGCGTCGCGCACGCCGGGCTTCGTCGGCGCGGATCTCGCGAACATCGTCAACGAAGCGGCGCTGCACGCGGCCGAGCTCGACAAGCCGGCGATCGAGATGTCGGATTTCGACGAGGCGATCGACCGGACGATGACGGGCATGGAGCGCAAGAGCCGCGTGATGAGCGAGCAGGAGAAGGTCACGATCGCGCATCACGAGGCCGGGCATGCGCTCATCGCGCAGACCCGCGCGCACAGCGATCCGGTGAAGAAGGTGTCGATCATTCCGCGCGGAATCGCGGCGCTCGGCTACACGCAGCAGGTGCCGACCGAGGATCGCTACGTGCTGCGCAAGAGCGAGCTGCTCGATCGGCTCGACGTGCTGCTCGGCGGGCGCGTCGCCGAGGAGATCGTGTTCGGCGACGTGTCGACGGGCGCGGAAAACGATCTCGAGCGCGCGACCGAAATGGCCCGGCACATGGTGGCCCGATACGGGATGAGCGAGCGGATCGGCCTCGCGACGTTCGGCGACGCCGACAGCCGCGGGCTGCCGCCCGTCGTCTGGCAGCCGGGCGGCGAGCGCTGGAGCGAGAGCACCGCGACGCGGATCGACGACGAGATCCAGCGGCTCCTCGCCGAGGCGCACGATCGCGTGTCGCGGACGCTGAAGGAGCGGCGCGACGCGCTCGAGCGGATCGCACAGTATCTGCTGAAGCACGAAGTCGTCGATCACGAAATGCTCGTGCGGCTCGTGAACGACGAGCCGCTGCTGGACGACTCGGCGGCGGGCGGGGGCGCGGCGAAGCGCGGCCGCGACGATTCCGGCGCGCCGAAGCTGGCGACGCAAGCCGGCCCGGCGAACAAGGCCGATCATTCGGTGCCGCAGTGACGGCGCGGCAGGCCGTGCCGCCCGTCGCGCGACAGAGTGCGGGCCGCGCTCACTCGATCGGCCACTCCCTTTTCGGCCGCGTCCAGAACAGCATCAGCACGAGCGCGCCGAGCATCCCGCCCAGATGCGCGAAATGCGCGATGCCGCTCGCCGCGCCCGCGACGCCGAGCAGCAGCTCGATGCCCGCGTAGCCGAGCGCGAACACCCACGCGGGCATCGGAATCGGCGGAAACAGCAGCACGACGCGGCGCGACGGATACAGCAGCGCGTACCCGGCGAGCACGCCGAACACGCCCGCCGACGCGCCGATCGTCGGCGCGGCGCCCGCCGCCGTGTAGCGCGCGACGACGAGCTGCGTAAGCGCACCGCACACGACGCTCGCGACATAAAGCGTGCCGAAGCGCGCGCGGCCGAGCGAGCGCTCGACGTCGCGGCCGAACATCACGAGCCCGAGCATGTTGAAGAGCAGGTGCGACAGCCCGGCGTGAAGCATGCTGTACGTGACGATTTGCCAGAGATGGAACGCGGGCACGGCGGCGCCCGCACCGTTCCGCGGCGGCCACAGCGCGAACAGCGAGAGCACGCGGTCGGGATCGGCGAGCTCGACGAAGAAGCCGATCAGGTTCAGGACGACGATGGCAAGCGTCATGGCGGCCGCGGGCGAAAGAAGTGGGGGCGTCGGCGTTCATTATGCCGGCATCGCGCGGCCGCAGCCGGCTCGCCGCGCGCTTGGCGACATGCGCGGCATCGGTCGTGCGTCGCGGTCGGCCCTGTTGCTCCATTGCTCCATTGCCACGCCGTCCCGTCGCCCCATTTTCCCGCGTCGACCGACACGCTCGCAGACGGCGAACGAATCAACCCGCGTCGGCTTGTCGGCCACCGGGTTCTTGCCGATAATAGCCCGGCCATCAGGGGGAGCCGGGCGATCGGCTGAGAGGTTCCGCGCAAGGAACGACCCCTAAACCTGATCCGGGTAATGCCGGCGTAGGAATGAGGTCCGCCATGATTTGTCCGCAATCCGCCCGCCGCCGCGCCGCGGCGGGGCTTCCTGCATCTTGCGCGTCTTGCGCGTCCCCCGCTGCGTTCGCCGCGCGCCGATGACGCCGTCCGTCATCGCGCTCGTGCTGTTCGCGGCGATCCTGCACGCGACCTGGAACGCGCTGCTCAGAAGCGGCGCGGATCGTCTGCGGAGCATCACCGTGATGAGCTTCGCGACGACCGCCGCGGCGCTCGTCTGCGCGGCGCTGCTGCCGCTGCCCGCGCGCGCGAGCTGGCCGTACCTGGCGGCGTCCGCCGCGTTGCAGGTCGGCTACAGCGTGTTTCTCGCCTACGCGTATGAAGGCGCGGCGCTCAGCCAGGTCTATCCGGTCGTGCGCGGCGCGGTGCCGCTCCTCGTCACGCTGGGCGGCTACGCGTGGGCGGGCCAGCGTCTCGACGGCGCGCCGCTCGCGGGCGTCGCGCTCGTGTCGGGCGGCATCGCGAGCCTCGCGCTCGGCCGCTCGCGGATTCGTTCGCGCTCGTTCGCCGCGGCGCTCGCGACCGCGCTCTTCATCGGCGGCTACGTGACGGTAGACGGCGTCGGCTCGCGCGTCGCGGGCCATCCGCTCGCGTACGCGGCGTGGATCTTCATCGCGTATGGCGTCGCGATGCCCGCCGTGTTCCTCCTCGTCGGCGGCCGCTTGAACGCCGGCTTCACGCGCGCCGAAACGCTGAAATCCGCGGCGGGCGGGCTGATCTCGCTGATCAGCTACGCGGCGGTCGTCGACGCGCTGTCGCGCGGCCCGGTCGGCCCGATCGCCGCGCTGCGCGAGACGAGCATCGTGTTTTCGGTGCTGATCGGCTGGGCGTGGTTGGGCGAGAAGCCGAGCGGACGGCGCTTCGTCGCGTGCGCGGCGGTGGCGGCGGGCGCGGCCTGCCTCACGTATCCCGCTTGATGCATTCAGGCTTGCGCGATGCGAGCCGGCCGGCGACATCCGAGCGAGCCTGCGCGCGCCGGCCGTCTCATGCGCGCGCAGGCGAGCGCGGGGTTCGGCGCTTCGGCGGCCGCGACGGCCATGCGAACAGCGCCGCGCGCGCATCGACGACGCGCCGCCGCGCTCAGCCCTCCGCGCGCCGCGCGGCCGCGGCCGCGGCGATAAACGCCTCGCGCGCCCGCAGCTCGCCTTCCTTGAAATATCCGCCGCGCAGCGTGCGCACGATCCCGGGTGCGCCGAAGTCGCCGCGTCCGTGAAAGATCCGCCGGTTGTCCCAGACGACCATGTCGCCCTGCGTCCATGTGTGCAGATACGATCGCCTCGTCGCGACGAGGCGCGCCTTGAGCGCGTGATACGCGCGGAAGAACGGCATCAGATCGTCGAAGCCGATGCCGTCGAAGAACATCTTCGTCGGATTGTTGATCAGGCGCTCGACGCAACCGTCCGGCCGCAGCCGGACGATCGGCGTCCGATGCTCGTAGCGCTTGCGCGCGTTCGGATATTCGGCGCGATAGACGACGTTCGTGTGCGCGAGCCGATCGAACATGTCCGGCGACGCGTCGCGCAATTCGGACAGCACCGCCCAGCCGTCGACGAACCGCGTGCAGCCGATTTGCTCGCGCGCGCAGCGCGGATCGACGTCGAGGCCGAACAGGAACTGGTAGTCGGGCGGCGGCGAGCAGTACGGAATGTCGGTGTGCAGCGGCAAGGCCTTCGTGCTGAACGACACGCTGTCGGTCGCGTCGTCCGACTTGATTTCGAGATCGAAGAATTCGCCGAAGTACGACGGATCGAGAAAGCCCGCGAGACGCTCGCGAACCTCGTCGAAAGGCCGCGTCGCGCCGCCGTCCGCCTTCAGCACGACAAGGCCCGACTCGAACAGACGATTCAGCGCGAGCCGCAGCGCGGCGTCGCCTTCCAGCACGTCGGCGAGGCTGAAATGGCTCGACGCCGGCGCGCCGCGCTCGGGCCACGGCGTCCAGGGCGGGCCGGCTTGCGCGTCGGCCGCGGAAATTCCGTCGCGGTAGTCGTCGCGCGCGAGCCGGTCGAGCGCGTACGTGCTCACGTGCGCGTCCTGCCAGACGATCCGCAGCCCGTGCGCGCCGAGCGACACGCGCTCCGGCCGGATGCCGGGCGCAATCGCGCCCGGATCGAAATGGCGCTGCCGGCAGTGGCCGTTGAAGCACTCTGCGCACTCGCAGGCCTGGCGCAGCCACACCCAATGATAGCGGCCCGTTCCGCCGGTTTCCCAGTCGATTTGCAGATGATCGGAATGCGATGTCAGCATGTCGGCTTCTCCTGAATGACCGTCGAACGGGCGGCCTATCGGCGCTGCGCGACGAAGAGCCCTTGCAGCAGGCTCCCTTCATCGACGAAGCGGATCTTGCGCCGCCAGCGCTCGACGATGTGCTCGGCGTCGGGTGCATCGATCGACGGATCGCGCGACGCGACGCGCGCCTCGTAGCGATGCAGATCGTCGGTCAACTGGCGCCGCGCGTCGTCGCTGACGTCGGTCGCGGTGAGGACGTCGAAGCCCGCGTCCTCGACGATCCGCGCGTACTCGTCGATCGTCCTCAGGTCGTAGCCCGACACCGACACATATGCGTCGAACGCGAGCGACGCGCGGCCGCGGCAGAAGTCGGTGATGTACAGGCGGCCTTGCGGCGCGAGGAGCGCGTGGCAGCGCGCGAACAGCGACGCCTTGTCGTGCACGTACATCAGCGCGTCGCGCGAATAGACGATGTCGAAACGCTCGCCGGCAAGCGCGTCGCCGTGAATGTCGCCGTTGACGAAGCGCACGCGCCCGCGCGGATCGAGCGCCGGCTGCCGGGCCGCCGCGAGCTCCGTCATCCGCGGCGCGGTGTCGAGCCCGACGACCGTCACGTCGTAGCGGCTCGCGAGATGGAACGCGGCGCCGCCCAGGCCGGAGCCCACGTCGAGCAGATGCATGCCGGGCTCGATCGGCATCTTGTCGGCGAGCATCGTCCTGAATCCTTCGATGCCGCCGGGGCTTTGAAACCCGTCGCCGTAGATAATTTCGGATCTCAGAATATTGCGCGCGTTTGAATAGCGCTGCGCCTCGTATTGACTGGACAGCCCGTCCGGATGCGTTTGCATAATCGATCACCTTTTTTGTGTTTCAGTTGCGTGACGATGAGAGTTCCATATCGGACGACGATACGGAGTGGTGCGGCGTTACGGATTACCGCAAATGCAGGCTGATTCGAAACCGGATGTGCCGACGGCGTGCGAAAGCGAGGCGATTACCGCGCCGCGCGGCAGTCGGGCGCGGCGCAAACGTATGGCGAGGCGCTTCGTCGATTGATGCGCGGAATCGGCAACGGTTAATAGGTATAGCAACGGCCGGTTTCATTTGTCAATCGACCAGCGCAATAAGTATGGAATGCGGCCGAATAATCAGGGGGCGGCGATTTGGTTAATAAAATCGCATTCGAGCGAATCGTCAGGGTTGTGTTAGGCTAGGCGCTTTGCGAAATTTCCGAAAACGGAAAGGCCGCTGAATCGCGAATCGAAAATATTCATTCGCAAAATCCGAGCAAATTCGAGCGGATTGTTTCATCCATTAATCACCGAGGCGGCCGATTACCGTCGTTTTGCGCATGCGGGCCGAACGAACGGCGCGCGAAGAGAGAGGGCGAAGATGCGGAGCATCGACGATGACTGATCCGAAAGGCACCGGCCGCGCGGCGGCGCTCGCGGCGCCGCGCGTCGCGGTGATCGCCGTCACGTTTCGCGGCGACGAAGTGATCCTCGTTCAGCGCGGCAAGGAGCCGCAAAAGGGCACGTGGGGCTTTCCGGGCGGCTCGGTCGAGCCGGGCGAGAGCCTGCGCGACGCGGCCGCGCGCGAGCTGTTCGAGGAAACCGGCGTGCGCGCCGAGATCGGCGAGCCGTTCGACGTCGTCGAGGTGATCGGCTTCGATCCGGCCGGCCGGCATCATCACTACGTGCTGATCGCGATGCGGTGCCGCCATGCCGAAGGCGCGCTGCGCCCGGGCGACGACGCAGCGGATTGCCGCTGGGTCCGCGTGCCGGACGGCGTGCCTCAATTCCCGGGCGTCCTCGCGGACCACGTCGCGCGCGTGGCGCTGCGAGCGCACGCCCTCCATCATTCCAACCGAAAGGAAGACAGCCGATGAAGCGTATGTTCTTGGGCGGACCGTTCAAATCCCTGGTCGACAAGCACACCGGCGTGATGCCGGAAGAGAGCATCAACCTGTTTCGCCACGTGATCGATCATTTCGAGGCGCGCGGCTGGGATGTGCACTGCGCGCACCGGCGCGAGCACTGGGGGCGCGAGTTCATGACGCCCGCCGTGTGCACGAGGACGGACTACGAGCAGATCAGCCTGTGCGACTACTTCGTCGCGTTTCCGGGCGCGCCGGCGTCGCCCGGCACGCACATCGAGCTCGGCTGGGCGTCGGCGCTCGGCAAGCCGATCGTGCTGCTGCTCGAAGCCGACAAGGAATACGCGTACCTCGTGCGCGGGCTCGACGAGATCACGCACATCGAGCGCGTCGAATACAGCGGCGGCCGGATCGATCCGGCCGCGATCGAAGCCGCGATCGACCGCATCGGCGCGAGGGTCTGACATGCGGCGCTATCCGGGTCTCAGCGAGCTCTATCTCGCCACGTTGAGGGACGTCTGCGGCGCGTACGAATACCGGAGCGCGCCGCGCGGGCACGCGGAGCGCGAAATCATCGGCTACGGCGCGCGCATCGACGATCCGCGCGCGCGCTTCTGCCGGCACGCCGCGCGCAGGCAGAACGTCGTTTTCAACTATGCCGAGGCGCTGTGGTATCTGTCCGGCCGCAACGATCTCGCATTCATCGAGCACTACGCGCCGTCGATGGCGCGCTACAGCCCCGACGGCAAGCATCTGCCCGGCACCGGCTACGGCGCGCGGCTGCTGCATTACGGCGAGCGTTCGCTCGACCAGATCGAGCGCGCGCTCGACATCCTGTCGCGCGACGACGCCGAGAGCAAGCGCGTCGTGCTGCAGATCTTCAGCGCCGACGAGGATCTGTACCGGCGCAACGTCGACGTGTCGTGCACGCTCGGCCTGCAATTGCTGCTGCGCGACGCACGGCTGCACGCGGTCGCCTTCATGCGCGCGAACGACGCGTACATCGGGCTCCTGAACGACGTGTTCTCGTTCACGTTCCTGCAGGAATACGTCGCGTCGCGGCTCGGGTGCGAGCTCGGCACGTACTCGCATCACGTCGGCTCGATCCACGTGTACGACGACAACCTGCCGCGCGTGCAGGCGCTGCTCGACGAATGCGACGCGACGATCGTCACGAACGAAGCGCCGCCGCGCATGCCGGCGGGCACCGGCCCGGCGACGATCCGGCGCGTGCTCGACTACGAAGGCCGGATTCGCGCCGGAATGCCGCTCGCCGCGCTGCAGGACGTCGATCTCGATCCGTACTGGCGCGACGTGCTCGGCCTGTTCTGGATCTATCGCGAAATCAAGGCCGGCAATCCGCCGCCCGACGACGCGCTCGCGCTCGTCGGCCCGTTCCATCGCGCCTATCTCCTGAACCGCTGGGACATGGCGTCCGCCTCGCTTCAATAACGCACGAGGACCCCGATGAAGACCGACTGGACCGAACACGAGGTTTCGCAGCGCTTTCACGCATACGACGACCGGATCGAGGAGCGCTTCGGCTACCGCCCGCTCATCGCCGAGCTCACGGGCACGCACGGCACGGCGATCCGCGTGCTCGACTACGGCTGCGGCGGCGGCAAGGTATCGCGGCGGCTCAAGGCGGCGGGCGTCGAGCACGTGACGGGCGTCGACATCGCGCCGACGATGATCGACAGCGCAAACGCGGCCGGCACCGGCGCGGGCCTGCAGTACGCGCACATCGACGGGCCGTCGCTGCCGTTCGCCGGCGCGAGCTTCGATGCGGCGATCAGCTGCTTCCTGTTCATCAACATCGCGGAGCGCGCGGAGCTCGCGCGCGTCGCGGCCGAGGTGCTGCGCGTGCTGAAGCCGGGCGGCACGTACTACGTCCTCGACACGAACCCGCGCACGACGGGCGTGCAGTACCCGACGTTCCGCAACGGCGAGCCGGGCATCGTCTATCGCGACGGCGACGCGCGCCCCGTCTATCTGCGCGTGCCGGGCGAGGGCGTATTCGACGTCGTCGACACGCACTGGGACATGCCGACGTACCGCGAAGCCCTCCAATCGGCGGGCTTCGCGCTTGCCGCGACGATGGAACTCGGCTTCCGGGCGGACGAGGCGGGCGGCGCGCCCGGCGCGCATGCGCACGCGGACGGCAGCAAGCCGTTCGTGCTGTTCAAGGCGACGAAGCCGCCGCGCTGAAGCGGCCGCCGCGCGGGGCCGTGCGCGGCGCGGCGTTCGATTCGCGGCCCGCACGGCCCGGCGCGCAGGCTTGCGGCCGAACGCCGTCGCCGCGCCCGCTCGCCGGCCGCGGCCGCGCGGAACGACACAAGCACGCGAGCATCGCCCGCGCGGCCGGACGAAAGGGCGGCGCGGCCCGCCGAAGCGCGCCGCGCCGCGCGACTATCGATGACAAAACGACACAATCACGAGGGAACATGATCGCGAACGTACTGACGATCGCCGGCACCGACCCGACGGGCGGAGCGGGCATTCAAGCCGATCTCAAGGCATTCTCGGCGATGCGCGCGTACGGGATGGCGGCGATCACCGCGGTCGTTGCGCAGAACACGGTCGGCGTGCGCAGCTTTCGCGCGCTCGATCCGGCGTTCGTCGCCGATCAAATCGACGCGGTGTTCGACGACGTCGCCGTGCACGCGGTCAAGATCGGCATGATCGCGACGGCGGCGATCGCGGAGGCGGTCGCGGCGGCGCTCGTCAGGCATCGCGCGGCGCCCGTCGTGCTCGATCCGGTGATGGTCGCGAAAAGCGGCGACCGGCTGCTCGATCCGGACGCGGTCGATGCGATCCGCGACAAGCTCGTGCCGATCTCGACGCTGATCACGCCGAATCTGCCGGAGGCGGGCGTGCTGCTCGACCGAGGCGAGCCGCGCACGCTCGCTGAAATGCACGCGGCGGCGGCCGAACTGCACGCGCTCGGCCCGCGCTGGGTGCTGCTCAAGGGCGGCCATTTGCCGGGCGAGCGCAGCGTGGATGTGCTGCGCGGCCCGGCGGCCGCGACGGTCGAGCTGTCCGCGCCGCGCGTCGCGACCAAGAATGACCACGGCACCGGCTGCACGCTGTCGGCCGCGATCGCCGCGCTGCTGCCGGCCCACTCGGTCGAAGACAGCGTGTGCCGCGCGAAGGCGTACCTGAGCGACGCGCTCGCCGCGTCGGGCAGGCTCGACGTCGGCCACGGGCACGGCCCCGTCCATCATTTTCACGCGCTATGGAATTGACGCTCGCGCCGCTTGCCCGCGGCAGCGCGCGTCGGTTCGCACGATTCATTCGACAAGGATTCATCATGCGTCGCCTTTTGTATTGTTTCACGATCGTTCTGGGCTTTCTGTTCGCGGCGCCTTCGCACGCAGGCAACGCGGCCGCCGTCGCGCAGTTGACGGTCGCGCTGTATCCGTGGGTGCCGCGAGTCGATCAGTTCAAGTCCGCGATCGAGACCGAATGGAAGAAGGTGCAGCCGGCCGTCGCGCTGCAGTTCGTGTCCGCCGACGACTGGGACGGCGGCTACAGGAAAAATCCGCCGGCGAACGTTGACGTCTACGTGTACGACGCGATCTTCTTCGATTACTTCCGCAGCCAGAACTGGCTCGAGCCGCTCGCGGCGAACGAGATCCGGAACATCGACGATTTTCTGCCGTACGCGATCGACGGCGTGAAGGCGGGCGACCGCTACTACAGCATCCCGCAGCTCGGCTGCGCGAACGTGCTGTTCTACCGGAAGGACGACGCGGCGCTCGCGGCCGCGACGACGCTCACGCAAGTTCGCAGCGCGCTCAAGCAATGCACGTTCACGAGCGAGATTCCGCCGGACAAGCGCGGGCTGATGATCGACATGTCCGGGCGCACGACGAACGCCGCGCTCTATCTCGACGCGGCGCACAGCCGCACGGGCGCGTATCCGCTGCCGCTGCCGTGGAGCGCGAACGACCTGAACGGCGATGCGCTCGCAAGCCTGCGCTCGCTGATGGCGATGTCGAGCTGGCCGAACGCGACCGCCGAGCTCCCCGGCCAGTACGACCGTTCGATGTGGTTCAGCGACGGCGACGGACGCGCGGTGATCGGCTATTCGGAATCGATGTCGGCGATGAGCGAGGCCGCGCGGCAGAATCTCGACTTCAAGTTCCTGCCGTTGTCGGACGAGCCGCAGCCACCGCTCTTCTATGCGGACGTGATCGGCGTGAACACGACGACGCATGCGCGCGGCACGCGCGCGCTCGCGGTGCAGCTCGCGAACGTGATCGCCGCGTCGTCGACGATGGTGCAAAGCGTCGGCCCGGACGGCAGCGGAGTGCCGCAATATCTGTTCTCCGCGCGCCGCAGCGTATTGCAGACGCTTGCGCAGCGCTATCCGCTCTATCGGAAGATGGTCACGCTGCTCGACGCGCGCCAGCCGGTGATGTTCAAGATCGATGCGCAGTCGCGCAACTGGCTCGCGTCGATGAGCGCGCCGATCGCGCAGAGCGCGCGCGCCGACTATCCGTGCGGCTGCGACATCGACACCGCGTTGCCGATCACCGACTATCGCGGCGCGCAGGCCGTGTGCCCGACCGTCTGCGCGGCGCAGGGCGGCTGGAACGGCCAGTGGACCAATCAGTCGCCGGCGGCGCCCGCCGGCACGTCCGCATGCGGATGCAACGCATGCCCGACTTCGACGTCCGCAAAAATGCCGCGTTCGTTGGCAACCCGCATCGACCGCGCGGATCGGGCGAAGCGATGAAGAGCGCGTCCGGCCGTGCCGACTCGGCCGGCCGGACGCCCGATGCGCGCGACGCCGGCTACTTGCCGGCGCGCGCGCCTACAGTTGCGCCCACGCGCACATCTGCCCGAAGAACTCGACCTGCGCGCGCGATTCGTGGACTTCGCATTGCAAGTCTCCGCTCAGCCGGTCGAATTCGAGCCGCTTGCCGTTCGCGAGCACCGTGGAGTCGGGATCGTTCGACAGCGCCCGCAGCATTTCCGCGAGCCACGAGCTGAGCTTCATCGCGGTCCCGCCGTCGACCGGCACCTCGTACGACATTCTCGGCAGCGGCAGCCCCGCCGCCGCGAACAGCTTGACCATCCGGTGCGCGACGTCGGACGACGGGAACGTCCGCTTGCCGCGCTCGAGAATCTCGTTCGCCACCGAGTCCCACAGATTGATGGCCGGCATCGACATCGGCTTGCGCACGAAGTCCGGCTCGTGCAGCGCGAGATATCCGCCGGGCTTCACGAAGCGCGCCGCGTGACGAATGAGCTCGGCCGCGTGCAACTGGTGGATCAGCACGTAGCGGGCGACGACGACGTCGAAGCTGTGCGCGCCCTCGACCTGATCCAGGCCGCACGCGCGAAAGCGGATGTTGTGCAGCCCCGCTTGCTCGGCATTGGCGGTCGCCGCGTCGATCGCGACGTCGCTCGCGTCGATCGCGACGACGGTGCCGGTCGGGCCGACCGTCTCGGCCGCCAGCATGCTGACGCCGCCCGTCCCGCAGCCGACGTCGAGCACGCGCATCGAAGGCCGAAGCCGCGCGGACTCGAGCAGACGCCGCGTGACGGGCTTCAGCATTTCCGACTGGAAATCCAGCCGGCGGAGTTCTATCGGCGAGTGGCCCAATGCGTATTTGGACATGGTGGGTCTGATCTCCTCTTATTGATTCGTGGGCGGTGGCGGAAGCGCCGGGCGTTGCACGGCGCGTTTCGTTGATGCGGCGCGTGCTTGCTTGCGGCGAACGGCCGGCGCAGACGCGCGCGCGGACAGCGCGGCGCGTCCTTTGCCGATCCGAAGCCGCCGTGCCAAGCCGATTCCCGGCGACGGCGGGGCGGCGCAACGCGATGCCGCGCCGTCACGCGGCTGCGCCGCGACCGGGCAGGCAATCGGCGCGCGCGCAGGCGGCGTCGATCGCGGTGCGTGCATCCGTGTCGCACCGCGCACGCCGCGAACCGTGACGAAACGTCGTTGATGCCGGCCGTTCGTTCAGACGCTCGCGCGCAAGCGCCGATGTCCCGTTCGACCGATCAATCGGGCCGCTTCGCGAAACGGCTCGCGAGATCGTTTGCTGTCCGGCAACGCCTGATGTCGTCGATGCCGCCGGTACGGCTGGCGAATCGATGCGACCGTTCTTTTCCGACACCGTGCGAATTCGCCGCGGCGCGCGTGTTGAAACCTCGCGCTTCGTGGCGAATCCTGCCTTGATAGCACGCGCATACGCGCGCGCAAAGCACGAAGCTTCGGAGGCCGGTCGATAGCCGAGCGATCTCGCCCCGACACGCGAACGCGCGCGTTGCGCGACTGCCCACGAAAGTTGACGATTCGTCGGCATGCGCACACATTGTTTCGGCGTCGCCGCGAGCGACCTCGCTTTCTATTCGCGGATCGTGGCGGCATGCGCGTCCGCATCATCGATGCGACGGACTTGATGCGACAGACGCGTTGCGCGAGCCAAGCCGTGCGAGCGAAGCGAACATTGGCGCAGCCCGGCCGCTTCCGGGCGAGCGTCTTCGAGTGTATTTCGTCACGCGGGCGTCGAGCGCCGAAGCGCGATCGCCGCGAGCGTCGCGGACAGCGAACGCTCATTCGCGCAATCGCCGCGGATGAAGGCTGTCGACTCGAACCTTGCGCCTGCGCGCGCAAAGCCGCCGTAATCGCACTTCCGGCCCCGCTTGGCCGGCATTGAACCGGCGAATCCGACGATTGCCGGCGCCTCGCATTCGTTGGACAAGAGAAGAGGTGCGCGCCGCTACGCGGCGATTTCACGCCGGCCGCGCCGGGCGCCCCGGCGATGCGCGTCTGCGTCGATTCGCCTCGGCCCGCGCATCGGCACGGGCCGAATGCAGGCGCCCGGCGATGCGGTCGCTATCCACTTGCCGATGATCGCCGCAGCGCTCGTGTCCGCGCTCGCCGGTTTCGATCCCGAGCGCGCGGCCCCGGCGCGGCGATTGACGCAGGTCAAGGCCCGTGCGGGCATCGCGCCTAGGCTTGTTTCGCATGCAGTCAGTGCGGCGGGGCACTCGAGGAGCGACGCGAAATGACCGCATTCTGGGAACATTTCCAGCATGGCGCGGATATCGGCGTGCGCGGCGTCGGCGACACGCTCGCGCAGGCTTACGAGCAGGCCGCGCTCGCGCTGACGGCGATCGTCGCGAATCCGGCGTCGATCCGGCCGCTGCGCGACATCGAGATCGCCTGCGCGGAGACGGACCGCGAATTGCTGCTCGTCGACTGGCTCAACGCGATCGTCTACGAAATGGCGGTGCGCAAGATGGTGTTCGGCCGCTTCGACGTGACGCTCGCCGAAGACGGCCTGCGGGCGCGCGTCGCGGGCGAGCCCGTCGACGTCGCGCGGCACCGGCCGGCGGTCGAGCCGAAGGGCGCGACCTACACCGCGCTGCGCGTGGACCGGCTCGACGACGGCGCATGGATTGCCGAATGCGTCGTCGACGTGTGAACGGAGCATGGCGATGGACTTGACCCGGCTCGAGCAGCACGGCGAATTCGAATGGCACATTCCGCCTGTGGGCGCGATGCGCGTGCCGGGCATCATCTATGCGGACCGCAAGCTCGCCGCCGGCATGGACGACAAAGTGTACGAACAGGTCTGCAACGTCGCGACGCTGCCGGGCATCGTCGGCGCGTCGTACGCGATGCCGGACGCGCACTGGGGATATGGCTTTCCGATCGGCGGCGTCGCGGCGTTCGACGCGCACGCGGGCGGCGTGATCTCGGCGGGCGGGGTCGGCTTCGACATCTCGTGCGGCGTGCGCACGCTGCACACGGGGCTCGAGCGCGAAAACATCGAAGCGGTGAAGAAAAAGCTCGCCGACGCGCTGTTCGCGCACGTCCCGGCGGGCGTCGGCAGCACCGGGAGGCTTCGGCTGTCGGCCGCGAAAACCGACGACATGCTGACGGGCGGCGCCGCGTGGGCCGTCGAGCAGGGGTACGGCGCGCCGCTCGATCTGGAGCGCATCGAAGAGGGCGGGATGGTGCGGCACGCGAAGCCGTCCGCGGTGTCGGCGCTCGCGAAAAAGCGCCAGCGCGACGAGATGGGCACGCTCGGCTCCGGCAACCACTACCTCGAAGTGCAGGAGATCGCGGACATCTACGATCCGGCGTGCGCGCAATGCTACGGGCTGCGGCCCGGGCAGGTCGTCGTGACGATCCACTGCGGATCGCGCGGGCTCGGCCATCAGATCGGCACCGAATTCCTCAAGGAGATGGTGGTCGCCGCGAAGCGCCACGGGATCACGCTGCCCGATCGCGAGCTCGCGTGCGCGCCGATCCTGTCGGAGCTCGGCGAGCGCTATCTGGGCGCGATGCGCGCGGCGATCAACTGCGCGCTCGCGAACCGGCAAATCCTCACGCATCTGGCCCGCGAAGTCTTCGCGAAGGTGCTGCCCGCCGCGCAACTGACCCTGCTTTACGACGTGTCGCACAACACGTGCAAGATCGAGGATCACGTGATCGACGGCCGCCGCCTGCAACTTTACGTGCACCGCAAGGGCGCGACGCGCGCGTTCGGGCCCGGCCATCCGGCGCTGCCCGACGCGCTGCGCGACGCGGGCCAGCCGGTGCTGATCGGGGGTAGCATGGGAACGGCGTCGTACGTTCTCGCGGGCGCGGACGCGGCGGGCGGCGAGCGCGCGTTCGGTTCCGCGTGCCACGGCGCGGGACGCGCGATGAGCCGCTTCGCGGCCGCGCGGCGCTGGCATGGCCGGGCGCTCGTCGACGAGCTCGCGGCCCGCGGCATCCTGATCCGCAGCCCGTCGGAGCGCGGCGTCGCCGAGGAGGCGCCGGGCGCTTACAAGGACGTCGGCGCGGTCGTCGACGCGGCCGCCGAGGCCGGGCTCGCGCGCAAGGTCGCGCGGCTCGTGCCGATCGTCTGCATCAAGGGTTGACGCATGGCGTCGGCGCGAAGCGAAGCAATCGATCTGAACCGGAACGGGAGAAAAGCCATGTCAACGAAGCTCAATTCCGCATCGCCCCCCGCCACCGCGACCGAGATCCGCGATATCGTCGGGCCGATCGAGGACGACGTCATCGCGAAGATCCTCGACATCGAGCCGACGAGCGCCGAGGTGCTCGACGCGTACACGTGGTTCAGATCCGACGAGCGGCTGCAGTTCCGGCTCGATCGCGAACCGCACGGCCGGACCGCGCGCGTGCTCGAGATACTGGAGCGCGAGGAGGCGGACGGCGACGACATGCGCCGGTGAATCCGTCGCGTTTGCGCGCAGGCGGCGACGCCGGAAGGCGCGGCGATGCAGGCGCCCGTACCGCGCGAGGGCGCTCGCGCGACCGATGCCGTCATCCGAAGCCGTCATGTCATTCATCGTCGGAAACGCAGGCGAATCGTCATGGTCAAGGCGAACCGTAACTTCCGGACCACGTCCGCCGGGCAACCGGCCATTGCGGCCATTCCTGCCGTCGCCCGCCCGCGCGCGCCCGACAAGCCGCCGCGTCAGCGGGCGCTGCGGGCGTTCCTGTCCGCGCGCGTCGGGCTCGCCTGGGCGCCGGTGCGCACGGAGCTCGCGCAACGCTTTCCCGAGCTGTCCGACGTCCCGGCGAGCCTCGTGGCGACGCACACGTCGACGAAGCACGGGCGCGTTCGCGTCCATGCCGCGCATGGCGTCGTCGCGCTCGAGGAGGCGGGCTGCGCGTTCTACGTTCACCCCGAACTCGGCACGCTGATGCGCAACGCCGCGCTCGCGTCGCGCTTGCAGCACGAGAAGGAGCGCGAAGCGCGCCGCGCGGAGGAGCTGCACGCGCGAATGCGCCCGGTGTCGGCGCACACCCAGGCGCACAAGATCGGGCCGACGTGGTATCTGGTCGAGCTCGACTATCTGCCGTTTCCGCGCCGCGAGGCCGCCGACCCGGCCGCGCGCCACGCGCCCGAGCACGCGACCGTGTTCGATGCGGTGCTCGGGCGCGTCGTCGACGCGTCGGACCGCTTCGACCTCGAGCACATCTACGGCCGCCGGGGCGTGTACGGCGCACGCAGGCGCGAACTGTCGTATCGCGAGTTGCGCGACCTCGGCCTGCTCGCGCCGGCCAGGACGTGATCGGCGGACGCCGCGCGCGTCGGCGCGGCATTCGACGTTCGGCATTCGACGTTCGACGTTCGACGTTCGGTGTTCGGTGTTCGGTGGTCGGTGGTCGGTGGTCGGTGGTCGGTGGTCGGTGGTCGGTGGTCGGTGTTCGACGTTCGGCGCGCA
>NZ_LOYJ01000061.1:0-36052 GCF_001526245.1 Burkholderia sp. MSMB1498 | reverse complement strand
GGCGTCCCCTAGGGGATTCGAACCCCTGTACTCACCGTGAAAGGGTGATGTCCTAGGCCTCTAGACGAAGGGGACAAAATCTTTTCAGATCTGTCTTACTGCTTTGTTCTTGCCGTCGATTTTCACCAACAGCAAAGAACGAAATTCTAACTTCTTTCATTCCGTTTGTGAAGCATTTTTTCTGTCACTCAATGCTTCGCAAACCTCGCTCACTCTGCGTTCAACTGGTGGAGGTAAGCGGGATCGAACCGCTGACCTCTTGCATGCCATGCAAGCGCTCTCCCAGCTGAGCTATACCCCCGTGTCTCGTTGACTGCTGAACAACAGAGAAGCGAGATTGTAGAGACGGTTTTGAGGTTTGTAAATACCCCATTTGCGATTCGAGCAAAATTCTTTGCGAAGCCGCGCACTCGGGACATCGAACCATTCGAACCACGCGGCCTCGGCTTGCGCGCGCTATGCGAGCGCCGCTTCGAGACGCGACACGACGACGTCGCGACCGAACAGCAGCAGCACTGCGTCGATCGACGGCGTGTGCGTCGTGCCCGCGACGACCAGGCGCACCGGCATCGCGAGCTGCGGCATCTTCAGCTTGTGCGCGCCGAGCGTCGCCTTCAGTGCGGCCGCGATCGCCTCCTTCGTCCAGTCGGCCGCCTTCAGCGCCGCCGCGAAATCGGCGAGCGCCGGGCGCACCGCCTCGGTGACGTGCTGCGCGAGCGCGTCGGCATCGGGCGCGGGCGCGCGATAGAACATCGCCGAGTTCTCCGCAATCTCCTTCACCGTCGACGCACGATCCTTCATGAGCCCGATCACGCCCGCCAGGCCAGGGCCCTTCGCGATCGCGTCGGCGTCGACGCCGAGCGCCGCGAAGAACGGCTTGGCGAGCTCGGCAAGACGCGCGTCGTCCGCTTCCTTGATGTAGTGGTTGTTCAGCCAGTTCAGCTTGTTGTGGTCGTACTGCGCGGGCGACTTGCCGAGATGCTCGAGATCGAACCAATCGACGAACTGCTCGCGCGAGAAGATCTCCGCGTCGCCGTGCGACCAGCCGAGGCGCGCGAGATAGTTGAGCACCGCTTCCGGCAAATAGCCGGCGTCGCGATAGCCCATCACGCTCATCGCGCCGTGGCGCTTGCTCATCTTCTCGCCCTGCTCGTTCAGCACGGTCGGCAGGTGCGCGTACACCGGCACCTCGCCGCCCAGCGCGCGCAGGATGTTGATCTGACGCGGCGTGTTGTTCACGTGGTCGTCGCCGCGGATCACGTGCGTGATGCCCATGTCGAGATCGTCGACGACGACGCAGAAGTTGTACGTCGGCGTGCCGTCGGGACGCGCGATGACGAGGTCGTCGAGCTCCTCGTTCGAGATCTCGACCCGGCCCTTCACCGCATCATCCCACTCGACCGCGCCCGTCAACGGATTGCGGAAGCGCAGCACGGGCTTCACGCCGGCGGGCGGCTCCGGCAGCACCTTGCCCGGCTCGGGGCGCCACGTGCCGTCGTAGCGCGGCTTGTCGCCCGCCGCGCGCTGGCGCTCGCGCAGCGCGTCGAGCTCTTCCGTCGACATGTAGCACGGATAGACGAGGCCCTGCTCCCGCATCTGCTCGAGCACTTCGCGGTAGCGGTCCATCCGCTGCATCTGGTAGAACGGGCCTTCGTCGTAATCGAGGCCGAGCCATGCCATTCCTTCGAGGATCGCGTCGACGGACGCCTCGGTCGAGCGCTCGACGTCGGTATCCTCGATCCGCAGCACGAACGTGCCCTTCATCTTGCGGGCGAAGGCCCACGGATAGAGCGCGGATCGGATGTTGCCCAGGTGGATGAAGCCCGTGGGGCTCGGCGCGAAACGGGTGCGGACAGGACGGGTCATAAACGATAGCTCGAACGCCTCAAACGGCGCATCAATTGAAACGACGCGGCGGCGCACGCCGCACGGCAATGCCGGGGTGCATGCGCGACCGGAACGCAAAGAGCACGAATTATACTCGCCGCGCGGCGCTTCCTCGTCGCGCGACGCCCGGCTCGCGCGGCTTGCGGCGGGGCCGCGCGTCATCGCCCAACTTACGCGCCCACACGCCCCTTCAAGCGGCGCGGCGCAGCGCCGCACGCGACCGGTCCGCCTCGAGCCCCGCAGCCTTCGCATTCCGGCGCCCCGGCAGCGGCGAACGAATCTCGCGCCCGGATATCTTCTCAAACGCCGGCCGGCCTCGCCCCCTGGCCATTCGGCCAACGGCCGCCTCGCCGCCCGGCCGAAGCTTTCGCGCGCGCGCCGCCAGTTGCTTTATGATGTGCGCGCCGCGGCCGCCATGCCGGCGCCGCGCATGGCAGCGCGCAATTTTCGGCGCGGCCGCCGGAATGTCGCCGTGCGCGGCGCGCCCATCGCGGCCGCGCACGGTCCGCAGTTGGAGATCGAGCCGATGTCGTCCCCCCGTTTGTCCCGCCGCACGTTCACGCTCGCCTGCGCGTCGGCCATCCTCGCCGCCTGCACGTCGACCGGCACGAAGCCGACGACGTCGGGCGCCGTCACGCTGCCTGCGAACCCGCCGCAGCCGCGCGAAAAGCCGGTCCGGATCGGCATCGCGCTCGGCGGCGGCGCCGCGCGCGGTTTCGCGCACGTCGGCGTGCTGAAGGCGCTCGAGGCGCGCGGCATCCCGATCGAGCTCGTCGCCGGCACGAGCGCGGGCTCGGTCGTCGGCGCGCTGTACGCATCGGGAATGAACGCGCTGCAGATCAACAAGCTCGCGCTCGCGATGGACGAGGCGTCGATCAGCGACTGGGCGACGCCGTTCCGCTCGCGCGGCCTGCTGCAAGGCGTCGCGCTGCAGAACTTCATCAACAAGACGCTCGGCAACCGGCCGATCGAGAAGATGACGAAACCGCTCGGCATCGTCGCGACCGATCTGAAGAGCGGCCAGCCGATCCTGTTCCAGCGCGGCAACACGGGGCTCGCGGTGCGCGCTTCGTGCAGCGTGCCGTCGGTGTTCGAGCCGGTGCGGATCGGCGATCGCGAATACGTCGACGGCGGGCTCGTGAGCCCCGTGCCCGCGTCGTTCACGCGCAGGATGGGCGCGGACTTCGTGATCGCGGTCGACATCTCCGCGCGCCCGGACGGCGCGACGACCGGCAATCCGATCGAAATGCTGCTGCAGACGTTCACGATCATGGGTCAGACGATCAAGACCTACGAGCTCGACAAGTACGCCGACGTCGTGATCCGCCCGAACCTCGCCGCGATGGGCGGCAGCGACTTCAACCAGCGCAACGCGGCGATCCTCGCAGGCGAGGAAGCGGTCGTGCGAATCATGCCGGAGCTGCAGCGCAAGCTCGCGGCCGCGCGCTCGACGGCGGCCGCCGCCTGAGCCCGCCCGCGTCGTTGCGCGGCCGCCCCGGCGCGCCGCGCACGCGCCGCATCGCCTCGCATCGCCTCGAAACCGCCGCTCAAAAGCAAAAGCCCCGCTTCCATCGGAGAGCGGGGCTTCGACGCGCCCGGCAATCGGCCGGCGCGAGCGGTGCGCGACTCAGTTGCTGCCGTTCGCGCTCGTCGCGCTGACGTTGCCGTCGCCGATCGTCGCCTTCACGCGCTGGCGCAGATCGTCGGGCTTCGCCGAGAACTGCGTCTCGATCCGGCGCGCGCCGGTGAAACGCTTTTCCCAGTAGCCGCTATCGAGATCGTCGACGCGGATCGTGCTGCCCGTCGACGGCGAATGCACGAACTTGTTGTCGCCGATGTAGATGCCGACGTGCGAGAACGTGCGGCGCATCGTGTTGAAGAACACGAGGTCGCCCGGCTTCAGCTCGCTCATCCGGACCTTCTCGCCGACACGGCTCATCTCTTCCGCGCGGCGCGGCAGCGACATGCCGAGCGTGTCCTGGAACACGTAGCGCACGAAGCCGCTGCAGTCGAGGCCCGAATCCGGCGTGTTGCCGCCCCAGCGATAGCGCACGCCGATCATGTTCAGCGCGCCGACGACGACGTCGCCCGCCTTGCCGGCCATGCCCGACAGGAATGACTTCGCGCCGCCCTGGCTCTTCGCGGGCGTCGCGGCACTGACCTGCTGGAGATTCTGGGAGGAGGAGGCCGATTCGGCTTGAGCCGAACCGACGGCATTCTGACTGGAACTGCTGACTTCGTCGGCGAACGCGCCGGGAGCTGCAGCGATCAGGACGCCGGCGAACATCCCGGCGACGACGCGCGTGCAAGCCTGGGTCAGATATCGGTGCTGCATTGGTCGATGGATTTGCGCTGGAAACTCAGCTGATTAGCGGAAAAATTTCGGTCGATACTAGCCACGAAGTATTTGTTTGTCAAAAGGAATTGAGAATTTCAATCAAACTTCTTGCACCATTCGGATTCATCAGACTTAACGAACGGCTTTCAGCAATTTTTGCGTGTAAGGATGCACCGGATCGGTGAAGATCCGCTCGACATCGCCCGTCTCGACGATCGCCCCGCCCTGCATCACCGCGACCCGGTGCGCCATCGCGCCGATCACTTCCAGATCGTGGCTGATGAACACGTAGCCGAGGTTGTATTTGCGTTGCAGATTCGACAGCAGCTTCAACACTTGTTGCTGGATCGACACGTCGAGCGCGCTCGTCGGCTCGTCGAGCACAAGCACGCGCGGCTCCAGCACGAGCGCGCGCGCGATCGCGATCCGCTGGCGCTGGCCGCCCGAGAATTCGTGCGGATAGCGATGCAGCACGGTGCGGTCGAGGCCGACTTCGCGCAGCACGGCGATCACCTTGTCGCGGCGCGCGCCGGCCGCGAGCTGCGGGCGATGCAGCTCGAGCCCTTCGGACACGATCCGCTCGATCGTCTGCCGCGGCGAAAGCGAACTGAAGGGGTCCTGAAATACCACTTGCATGTTCGCGCGCAGCGCGGTCCGCTCGCGGCCGTGAAAGCTCGCGAGCGCGCGGCCCTCGAATTCGATGTCGCCGCGCGCGACCTTCTGCAGCCCGAGAAGCGCCATCGCGAGCGTCGACTTGCCGGAGCCCGACTCGCCGACGATCCCGAGCGTCTCGCCCTGCCGCACCGACACGCTCGCGTCCGACACAGCGGTGAAGCGCCCCGAGCGGAACCAGCCCTCGAAACCCGGCAGCTGCTGCTTGAACTGCACGGTGACGCCGCGCGCGTCGAGCACGACGGGCGCGATCGGCAGCACCGGCGACACCGCGCGCTGCGGCCGGCTGTGCAGGAGGCGCTGCGTGTACGGATGCTCGGGCGCGTCGAAGATCCGCTCGACCGGCCCGCATTCGACGAGCTTGCCCTTCTCCATCACCGCGACGCGCTCGGCGAAGCGCCGCACGAGGTTCAGATCGTGCGTGATGAGAAGCACCGCCATCCCGCGCTCGGCCGCCGCGTCGCGCTGCAGCTCGAGCAGGAGCTCGACGATCTGCGCGCGAATCGTCACGTCGAGCGCGGTCGTCGGCTCGTCGGCGAGCAGCAGGCGCGGCCGGCACGCGAGCGCCATCGCGATCATCGCGCGCTGCCGCTGGCCGCCCGACAACTGGTGCGCATAGCTGTCGACGCGCTCGCGCGGCTTGTCGATCCCGGTGCGCGCGAGCAGCGTGATCGCACGCTCGCGCGCGTCGCGCTTCGACACGCCGTCGTGCAGCTCGATCGTCTCGCCGATCTGCTCGCCCACCGTGAAGAGCGGATTGAGCGCCGTCATCGGCTCCTGGAAGATCATCGCGATATCCGCGCCGCGCAGCCCGCGCATCGCGCGCTCGCTCTTGTCGGCGAGATTCTCGCCCGCGAAGCGGATCGTGCCGCTCACGTCGGCGTCGCGCAACAGGCGCAGCACCGACAGCGCGGTCACGCTCTTGCCGGAGCCCGACTCGCCGACGAGCGCGACGCGCTCGCCGCGGCCGATCGCGAGCGACACGTCGTCGACGGCGAGCGTGTCGCCGAAGCGCACGCGCAGCCGCTCGAGCGACAGCAGCGGCTCGCGCGGCGGCGCCGCCGCGCCGTCGTCCGCATTGCGCACGGCGCTCATCGGACGCCTCCCGCCGCGCGCGTCGTGTCCGCGACGCGCGTATCGAGCGCGTTGCGCAGCGCGTCGCCCATGAAGGTCAGCAGCAGGAGCGTCGCGACGAGCACGCAGAACGTCGCGAGCGAGATCCACCATGCGTCGAGGTTCGCCTTGCCCTGCGCGAGCAGCTCGCCCAGGCTCGGCGTCGGCGGCGGCACGCCGAGCCCGAGAAAATCGAGGCTCGTGAGCGCGAGGATCGCGCCGCTCATCCGGAACGGCAGGAACGTGATGACGGGCGTGAGGCTGTTCGGCAGCACGTGCCGCCAGATGATCTGCCAGTTCGTGAGCCCCATCGCGCGCGCGGCGCGCACGTAGTCCTGCGTGCGGTTGCGCAGGAATTCGGCGCGCACGTAGTCGGACAGCCCAATCCAGCCGAACAGCGACAGCAGCACGATCAGCAGGATGAAGCTCGGCTCGAATATGGAAGCGAAGATGATCAGCAGATAGAGCTCCGGCATCGAGCTCCAGATTTCGATGAGCCGCTGGCCGACGATGTCGATGCGTCCGCCGAAGAAGCCCTGCACCGCGCCCGCCGCAATGCCGAGCAGCGTGCCGATGAACGTCAGGACGAGCGCGAACTCGACCGACACGCGAAACCCGTAGACGAGCCGCGCGAGCAAATCGCGCCCCTGCGCGTCGGTGCCGAGCCAGTTCCCGCGCGAAGGCGGCGCCGGATTCGGCCGCTTCGAGAAGTAGTTGAGCGTGTCGTAGTAGTAGCGGTTCGGCGGATACAGCGCGAAGTTGCCGGGCGCGCCGAGCTTGCCGCGCACGTAAGGATCGAGATAGTCGGCGGGCGTCGGGAAATCGCCGCCGAAGGTCGTTTCCGGATAGCTCTTGAAGAGCGGGAAGTAAAAGTGGCCGTCGTAGCGCACGACGATCGGCTTGTCGTTCGACCACAGCGGCGCGGCGAGGCTCGCCGCGAACGCGATCACGAAGATCACGAGGCTCCAGTAGCCGAGGCGCTGCTCCTTGAAGCGCAGCCACACGCGCCGCGCGGGCGACGGCGACACCCGCGCGCGCGCGGCGTCGATCCGGGAAGAGACGCCGAGTCGGCTCAAATCAGCGCTCCAGTTGCTCGAATTGAACGCGCGGGTCGACCCACACGTAGCAGAGATCGGACACGAGCTTCGTCGCGAGCCCGATCAACGTGAAGATGTAGAGCGTGCCGAGCACGACCGGATAGTCGCGCCGGATCACCGATTCGTACGACAGCAGGCCGAGCCCGTCGAGCGAGAACAGCGTCTCGATCAGCAGGCTGCCGGTGAAGAACGCGCCGATGAACGCGGCCGGAAAGCCGACGACGAGCGGCAGGAGCGCATTGCGGAACACGTGCTTCCACAGCACGCTGCGCTCCGAGAGCCCCTTCGCGCGCGCGGTCAGCACGTACTGCTTGCGGATCTCGTCGAGGAACGCGTTCTTCGTGAGCATCGTGATCACCGCGAAGCTGCCGACGACCGACGCGACGATCGGCAGCGCGATGTGCCACAGGTAATCGGCGATCTTGCCGGCGACGGAGAGCTGCGCGAAGTTGTCGGACGTGAGGCCGCGCAGCGGGAAGATCTGCCAGAACGAGCCGCCGCCGAACAGCACGAGCAAGAGCACGCCGAGCACGAAGCCGGGAATCGCGTAGCCGACGAGAACGACGAGGCTCGTCGCGAGATCGAACGGCGAGCCGTTCCTCACCGCCTTCGCGATGCCGAGCGGCACCGATATCAGGTAGGTGAGCAGGAAAGTCCACACGCCGATGCTGATCGACACGGGCAGCTTCGACACGACGAGCGACCAGACGCTCTGATGATGGAAATAGCTGTCGCCGAGATCGAAGCGCGCGAAGCGCTCGAGCATCAGCCAGTAGCGCTCGAGCGGCGGCTTGTCGAAGCCGTACAGCGCTTTCAGCTGCGCGAGCTGCTGCGCGTCGACGCCCGTGTACGAGCGCATCCCGAACGGCGCGCTGCCCCGCTCGGCGCCCTTGCGCAGTTCCTGCACCGCCTGCTCGACCGGGCCGCCCGGCACGAACTGGATCACGGCGAACGTGATGGTCAGGACGCCGACGAGCGTCGGGATCATCAGCAGCAGACGTTTGAGGATGTAGCTCCACATAGGCGCACTCGGCACTCAGGCGTGTTCGAACGGTTTCGTCAATCGGCGGGCGCGGCAAGCGCGCCGCGCGGCGTACGCCGGGCCCGCACGGCGCGCGCCGTGCGGGCCGCCGTCACGGCTCGGCGGACGCGCCGTGGCCAGGGCTCGCCCACCACGTCGACGCGACCCAGCCTTCCGCCGAATAGTACAGCGGCAGCGTCGACGGATAGGCGAGCGTGCGCTTGAACGCGATCCGGTGCGTCGCGCTGTACCACTGCGGCACCGCATAGTAGCCGTGCATCAGCACGCGGTCGAGCGCGTGCGTCGCATCGAGCAGTTCCTGCCGCGTCTCGGCCTGCGTGAGCGCCTTCAGGATCGCGTCGACCGCAGGCGACTTGAGCCCGGTCAGGTTGTCCGAGCCCTGCTCGTCCGCGTAGCGGCTCGCGAAGCGCGCGACCTGCTCGGCGCCCGGCACCTGGACGCCGGGGTAGCGGACCGTCGTCACGTCGTAGTCGAACGCGTCGAGGCGCTTTTGCAGCAGCGCGTAATCGGCCGTCCGATACTTCGCGACGATCCCGAGCTTCGCGAGATTGCGGATGTACGCGGTAACCACTCCCTCGAACGCCGAGCCCGAATCGTCGAGGATCTCGAATACGAACGGCTCGCCCTTCGCGTTGCGCAACGCGCCGTCGCGGTAGGTCCAGCCGGCTTGCGCAAGCAGCGCGCGCGCCGTCAGCAGGTTCGCGCGCAGCGATGCGGGCGGATCGGTGACGGGCTGCACGGTCATCGGCCCGAACACCGCCGGGTCGAGCTGCGCGCGCAGCGGGTTCAGCAGCGCGAGCTCGCCCGCGCTCGGCACGCCCGTCGCCTGCAGGTCGGTATCGGCGAAGTAGCTGTTCAGGCGCGTGTAGGCGCTGTAGAACAGCTGCCGGTTCAGCCATTCGAAGTCGAACGCGAGATCGAGCGCGCGGCGCACGCGCACATCCTGGAACAGCGGCCGCCGCAGGTTCATGAAGAAGCCCTGCATGCCCGCGCCGTTGTGCTGGCGAAACTCGCGCTTCACGAGCTCGCCGCTGTCGAAGCGCTTGCCGACGTCGCGCCGCACCCAGTTTCGCGCGATGTACTCGATGAGCACGTCGTACTCGCCCGCCTTGAACGCCTCGAGCCGCGCGACGCCGTCGCCGTACAGCTTGTAGACGATGCGCTCGAAATTGTTCGTGCCGATCCGCACGGGGAGCGCGGCGCCCCAATACGCGGGATTGCGCCGGTACGCGATCGTGCGGCCGGTGTCGTAGCGCTCGATCAGGTACGGGCCGCTGCCGATCGGCTGCTCGAACGCGAGCTGGTCGAACGGCATGCGCGAGCCGTCCGGCCGCAGGCCCCATTTGCGCGAGAACACCGGAATGCCGCCCGCGATCAGCGGCAGCTCGCGGTTTTTCCGGCGAAACTCGAAGCGAACGGTCGCCGGATCGACGATCACCGCGCGCGTGATGTCCGCGTAGTACGCCGGGTATTGCGGCGCCGCCTGCGGGCTCTTCAGCGCGTCGAACGAATGCTTGACGTCCGCCGCGGTGACGGGATCGCCGTTCGAGAAGCGCGCGCGCGGATTCAGATGGAAGGTGACCGACAGCCCGTCCGGCGCCACCGCGATGTCGTCCGCGAGGAGGCCGTACGCGGACGCGGGCTCGTCGGCGCTGCCCGTCGTCAGGCTCTCGAACAGCAGGTCGAGGCCGGGCGCCGGGTTGCCGCGCATCGTGAACGGATTGAACTTGTCGAATGTCGTGAGCCGGTTCGGATTCGCGAGCACGAGCGTGCCGCCCTTCGGCGCGTCCGGGTTCACGTAGTCGAAATGCTTGAAGCCGGGCGGATACTTCGGCTCGCCGTACTGGGCGATCGCGTAAGCCGCGTGGGCGGCCGGCATCGCGGCGAGCGCGAGCGCGACGCCCGCGGCCGTCCGGCGCACGAAATGCACGAAGCGCACGAAGCGCCCGAGCGCGGCGCGCCGATCGGCCGCCCGTTGCGGCGCGGCCGGTCGCGCGGCCTGTTTGGGTGTCGCCGCGCGTCGCGGCGGTCGCGGCCGGCTGGCCCGGGGCGAACCGATCGTCATAGAAGCCTTGGCAGTCGTTCGAGGATGGCGATGTGAGAGAATTCTACCCACTCGCAACCGATTACAGCCAACCGGCGCCCGCCGATGCGCGGGCGCGGGCGCCACACATAGGAGAATTCATGGGCTTTCTCGACGGTAAACGTATTCTGCTGACGGGCCTCTTGTCGAACCGCTCGATCGCTTACGGCATCGCCAAGGCGTGCAAGCGCGAAGGTGCCGAGCTGGCGTTCACCTACGTCGGCGATCGCTTCAAGGATCGCATCACCGAGTTCGCGGCCGAGTTCGGCAGCGAGCTCGTGTTCCCGTGCGACGTCGCCGACGACGCGCAGATCGACGCCCTCTTCACGTCGCTCAAGGCTCACTGGGACACGCTAGACGGCCTCGTCCACTCGATCGGCTTCGCGCCGCGCGAGGCGATCGCGGGCGATTTCCTCGACGGCCTCACGCGCGAGAACTTCCGCATCGCGCACGACATCTCCGCGTACAGCTTCCCGGCGCTCGCGAAGGCCGCGCTGCCGATGCTGTCGAGCGACGCTTCGCTCCTCACGCTCTCCTATCTCGGCGCGGAACGGGCGATTCCGAACTACAACACGATGGGCCTCGCGAAGGCGGCGCTCGAGGCGAGCGTCCGCTATCTCGCGGTGTCGCTCGGCGCGAAGGGCGTGCGCGTGAACGCGATCTCGGCGGGCCCGATCAAGACGCTCGCGGCAAGCGGCATCAAGAGCTTCGGCAAGATTCTCGACTTCGTCGAGAGCAACTCGCCGCTCAAGCGCAACGTGACGATCGAGCAGGTCGGCAACGCGGGCGCGTTCCTGCTGTCGGACCTCGCGAGCGGGGTCACGGCCGAGGTGATGCACGTCGACTCGGGCTTCAACGCGGTGGTGGGCGGGATGGCCGGCCTCGAAGAGTAAGCGCGGCGCGGCGGCGGGCGGCCCGAGCCGCGGCGCTTCGGCGCACGGCGGCGCCCGGCGCGAAAAGGACGAACCCCGCGCTCGCGAAAGCGCGGGGTTCGTCGGATGTTCGAACCGCCCGTTCCTCGGGCGGTTTTTTCATGGGGCCGGCGGCGGCATGCGTCGCTCGACGCGCCGTATGCCGGCCGGCGCACGGCCGAACGCCGGCATCAGTGACGCCAGCCGTTGTGGCGGCCGTTGTCCCGGTGGCCGCGGTCCCAATCGCGGTGATGGCGATACCATTCGTCGCGGCCCCAGTAGCGGCGGCCGTCCCAGTAACGGTCGCCGTGCCAGCCGATCACGATCGACGGCACGGGCGCATACACGGGGGCCGGTGCGTAGACGGGAGCCGGCTGATACACGACGGGCGGCGGCGGCGGCGCGTAGACCGGCGCCGGAGCGACGTAGACGGGCGCGGGCACACCGACGTTGATGCCGACGCTGACGCCTGCCAACGCGGCGCCGGATGCGAGCAACGCGGCGAGACCGGCCGCGAGCGAGGCAGCACGCAAGGTTTTCATGGACTCCCCTTCTGGTTGATTCGTTGGTTTCGACTATAGCGGGAACCATCTGCGCCGCATATTTCAACTTTGTAAGAACTGATGCGCGGCATCGCATCGCGATCGGATCGCTAACGTTTCGTTACATTCGGCCCGATGCGGCCGGCCCGCCGCTCGCGACGCGGCGAAGCGGCGGCGAAACGCGCATCCGCCGCGTCGTAAAAGACGGGGAAAAGGTTCGAGAATCGGCCGGCGTCGCCGCCCGCCTGTCAGCGCGCCGCGCCGGCGAATCGAAGAGAGGTTTTCCGCCCGCCGGGCTCGCATGCGCGAACGAGGCGGCCAATCGAGCGGGAAAGCGGGGAAGCCCGACGCGAAAGCGGCCGAATGCCGCCGAATGTCATCGAATCTCGGCCGATGCGGTGCGGCGGGTCGGTGCGGCGGGTGCGGCGGGTGCGGCGGGTGCGGCGGGTGCGGCGGGTGCGGCGGGGCGGCGGGGCGGCGGGTGCGGCGGGTGCGGCGTAGCGGACGTTAGGCGCGCACGCATCCGTTGCGCCCGCCCGTCGCCCTGCATGCTGCGCGAGCGGCCTTCCCGACGCGCGGCGGATGCGCGCTCGCCGCGCGCCGGCTGGAGAGCCCGCCCGCGCCGCCGCACGCCCGGCGGCGCGCGCGTCGTCAAGCCGGCACGGCCTCGACGGTCGGCGTTGCGGGCACCAGCGCATCGACGACGCGCAAATGCACGGGCACGTACTTGTGATAAGGCGTGCGCGACAGCGGATCGCAGTGCGCGCCCGACGTCAGGCGATTGAGCTCGGGCCCGATCGGCGCCCCGCCCTTGTAACGCATGCCATAGCCGTGCGGCAGCGTGACCATCCCGCGCCGCACGCTGTCGTCGAGCTCGGCGACGACCTCGATGCTGCCCGTCGCCGACGCGCACACGAGCTTGCCGCCGTCTGCGACACCTAGCGCGGCCGCATCGTCAGGATGAATCCGCAGCGAGCCGTGGGGATCGACCTTGCGCCACGACGGATCGCGATAGATCTGGTTCGCGTTGTACGCGCGCCGCTCGCCCGCCATCAGCACGAACGGGTAATCGGCGCCGGGCGGCGTCTCCGTCCCGAGCGCGCGCAACTCGTCGATCATCTCCGGAATGTGCAGATGCACGCGGCCGTCCGGATGGCGGATGAAGCGCCACATTTCGTGAAACTCGTGAATGCTCATCACCGTCCCGGAGCGCCGCTCGAGAATCGCGCGAAAGAGCGCGGTGCCGAGCGTCGCCCGGTTGCCGCGAATGCCCGCGCGGCGCACGGCCGCGTAGTGCTGCTGCGCATACAGCATCGTGAGCGGCAGCAGCGGCGCAATACCCGCGGCGTCGTTCGGCAGCGCGCGTCCGAGCGTGCGATAGACGATCGACGCCGCATGACGCTGCCACTTCTTGTTCGCCGCGAGCGCGATGCCGAGCGCGCCCATGTAGACGAGGTGCTTCGACGCGCGCGGCTCGAGCCGCGCGACGCGCTCGAGGAGCGGAAACCGGCCCGGCAGTTCGCCCATCTTCTCGAGCAGCCGCGTGTAGATCTCGGGCTCCGGCAGCGATTCGCCGAGCGGCGGCAGCAGCGCATGCCGCAGATGGAACGCGTTGGCCGGGAACTCGAGATTGAAACCCGTCGCCTCCCATTTCTCGAACTGCGACGCGGCGGGCAGCACGTAATGCGCGAGGCGCGCCGTCTCCGTCATCGCGACGTCGATCACGACAAGCAGTTCCAGCTTGCCGAACGCGCGCTCGTACGCGTTCGAATCGGCATACGTGACGACCGGATTCGCGCTGTCGACGAACACCGCGCGCACGCGATTCTCGTCCGCGTGCTCGATTTCGTCGGGCAGGATGTTGGGCGGATAGATGCCGGCGATCGGAAACATCCGGTGACGCGCGGTCCGCTTGAGCGGCTTGCCGTTCTTGCGCACGCGCTCGTCGGTGTGGCCGATGACGGGCAGCAGGAACGTATGCAGGTTGTTGCCGCCGCGCTTGCCGAAGTTGCCGGTCAAGAGAAACAGCAGCTTCTCGAGATAGCCGTTGAGCGTCGTGTGCAGCGTGTGCTGGATGCCGAGATCGATGCGCAGGCACGCGGCGCGTGCGGTCGCGAACCCGCGCGCGACGCGCTCGACGTCCTCGAGCGGCACGTCCGCGCGGCGGGCGTACTCGGCGATCGGCACATCGCGCAGCGCGCGCTCGACGAACTCGAAACCCGCGCAGCGCCGCGCGATGAACTCGCGGTCGATCAGCCCGTCGCGCAGGATGATCGCGAGCATCGCGCTCATCAAATACGCGTCCGTGCCGGGGCGCACCTGCAGATGGAGATCGGCTTGCTTGGCCGTCTCCGAGCGCCGTGGATCGACGACGACGAGCGTGCGGTTCGGGTCCTTCTTCAAGTCGCGCAGCGTGTCGCGTGCGTTCGGGATGCCGTGCGCCTGATATGGATTCGCGCCGATGACGAGCACATAGTCCGCATGCTCGATGTCCTCGGTCGTGTGGCAGTCCTGACGGCCGAACAAGCGGCCGTTGAGCCAGAAATCGCCGGTCTTTTCCTGGCCGAGCGCGTTGTACGCGTAGCGGCTTCGCATCGCCGCGAGCAGTTGCCGGCTATACGCGCCGCCGACATGATTGCCCTGCCCGCCGCCGCCGACGAACGCGAACGCGTCGCCGCCGTGCCGCTCGCGCAGCGCGACGAGACGTTGCGCGATGTCGTCGAGCGCCTCGTCCCACGTGACGCGCACGAAGCTGCCGTCGGGCTCGCGGCGCAGCGGATGCGTCAGACGGTCGTCGTGATGCTGGTAGTACGTGAGGCGCGCGGCCTTCTGGCACAGATAGCCTTTCGAAATCGGGTGATCGTCGTCGCCGCGGATTTTCGCGAACTTGCCGTCCACGACGTCGACGACGAGACCGCAATTGCGCGAACACAGGATACAGGCGGTTTTTTCGACTGCCATCGCACGCTCCATCTGCCGGCGCACTCGCCGGAATCGGGGAATGGTGAATATCAAATAACGATCGTTATCGAAACGGACGATATTCCACGTATTGACCGAAGTCAATCGAACAGACGCTCCAAACGCAGCGTGCATCGACGCGGCGATCGCCGAAACGCGAGCAAATGCGCCGCGCGTGCGTCGTCGACGCCGAACACCGAACACCGAACGCCGCGCGCACAAAGAGAAACGGCTTCGCGAACGCTGGCGTCGGCGCGCTTGCCGTCACGGCCGGCGTGACGACGAGCGCGTGTTGCTCGCAGCTCCATTCGGAATCCGAATGACCGCACGCGAACACCAGACGCGATCGTTGCGCGCGAAACGCCGAAAGTGCCGTCGACGCGCGACAGTCGCTTGAAACTAGAAACGCTCGTCGGGCCGCGCGGGCGCCCGAGCGCCGCACACGCCGATCAGCCCGAGCGGGACTGCCCGGCGCCCTTTCCTACCGCAGAAATGTCGCGCGCGCACCCGCGCACCGCACGACGCACGCATGCCGTTCACGCACGGCGACAGCGGCGGCGACGCGACAATCGCGGACGCGGTGCGAACGACGACGACGCGTGAACGTTCCGACGACCGACGACCGACGACCCACGCAACGACGAGCGCACGCGACGGCGACACCCGCGCGCCGCGCCGCCGCGCACCGTCATTTCTCGACGAAGGCGCGCTCGATCACGTAATCGCCCGGCGCATGGCTCGTCCCCTCGACGAAGCCGCGCCGCGCCAGGATCTCGACCAGATCGGCGAGCATGCTCGGGCTGCCGCAGATCATCGCGCGATCCACGGCGGAATCGAAAGGCGGCAGGCCGATGTCGTCGAACAGCTTGCCGGAGTCGATCAACTCGGTCAGGCGCCCCTGACGCTCGAACGTCTCGCGCGTCACGGTCGGGTAGTAGATCAGCTTGTCGCGCACCAGATCGCCGAAGTACTCGTTCTCGGGCAGTTCGGACGTGATGTGATCGAAATAGCCGAGCTCGCTCTTCCAGCGCACGCCGTGCGTGAGGACGATCTTGTCGAACGCCTCGTAGTATTCGGGATCGCGGATCACGCTGATGAAGGGCGCGAGGCCCGTGCCCGTCGACAGCAGGTACAGATGCCTGCCGGGCCGAAGGTTGTCGATGATCAGCGAGCCGGTCGGCTTACGGCCGACGAGCAGCGTGTCGCCGACCCGCAGATGCTGAAGCCGCGACGTGAGCGGGCCGTCGGGCACCTTGATGCTGTAGAACTCCAGATAATCGTCGTAGTATGCGCTGACGACGCTGTAGGCGCGCATCAGCGGCTTGCCTTCGATCTCGAGCCCGATCATCACGAACTGGCCGGTCTTGAAACGCAAGCTCGGATTGCGCGTCGTCTTGAAGCTGAACAGCGTGTCGTTCCAGTGATGAACGGACAGCACCGTTTCATGGGCGTTCGCGGACATCTCTTCCTCATCCTCCCGTCATGTTCATGAAGCGTACGACCTGCGGCGGCGCGTTCAGATCGAAGTGATGCCGCTCGGGCTTCAGCGGCATCGCGGCGACGATCGCGTCGCGCAAGCGCTCGCCGTCGCCTGGGCGAGCGCGCAGCACGTCGCGCAGTTCGACGCCGTGCTCGTTGCCGAGACACAGCAGCATGCGGCCGCTCGCCGTGACGCGCACCCGGTTGCAGTCGCCGCAAAAATTGTGGCTGTGCGGCGAGATCACGCCGATGCGAATGTCGCTGTCCGCCATCCGGAAATAGCGTGCGGGGCCGCCCGTCGATTCGGTGCTCGGAAATAGCGGATAGGCGAGCCGGATCTGCGCGAGCACCGCCTCGCTCGACACGAAGCTCGAAGCCCGGTCGTGCTCGTCGATCGCGCCGAGCGGCATCTCCTCGATGAACGCCAGATCGAGCCGCTCCTCGCGGGCGAAACGCACCAGATCCAGCACCTCGTCGTCGTTGCGCCCGCGCAGGATCACGCTGTTCAGCCTGATGCGCCGGAACCCGGCGCCCTTCGCGGCGGCGATGCCGGCCAGCACCGCCTGCAGGCGGCCGGTGCGCGTCAGCGCGCCGAAGCGCTCAGCGCGCAGACTGTCGAGACTGACGTTGATGCGATCCAGGCCGGCCGCCTTCAACGGTGCGGCGAACCGCGCGAGGCGCGCGCCGTTGGTCGTCAGCGTGAGTTCGTCGAGACCCGGCAGTTTCGCCACGCGCTCGACGAGCGTCGTCAAGCCGGCGCGAACGAGCGGCTCGCCGCCCGTGAGCCGGATCTTGCGCACGCCGAGCGAGACGAACGCCTCGGCGACGGCCGCCAGTTCGTCGATCGTCAGCACGTCGCCGTGCGGCAGGAACCGCATGTCCTCCGCCATGCAATAGACGCAGCGGAAATCGCAGCGGTCCGTCACCGACAGACGCATGTAGGTGACGTCGCGGCCGAAGCGATCGGCGAGCGCGCGGCCCATGTTAGTTCGCACCGCGCGGCTTCGCGCTTTGGGATCGCCGCTCGCATGCGGCACGCCGCCGGCACGGGCGCTGATCGAATCGATGCGGCATGACGGGCATCACGCGCCGTTGCGGTCCAACTGGGCGAGCTTGCCTTTCACGTCGGTCCACGTCGCGTGATCGGAAAGCGCCGGCTTCCTGCCGGTGATCCGAGGCCAGTTCGGATGCTCGGCGAGCTCGGCGTTGAGCGCGATGAAATGCCGTTGATCGTCCGGCAAGTCGTCGGCCGCGCGTATCGCGTCGATCGGGCACTCCGGCTCGCACAGCGCGCAGTCGATGCATTCGTTCGGATCGATGACGAGAAAATTAGGCCCCTCGTGAAAACAATCGACGGGGCACACGTCCACGCAATCGGTGTGCTTGCAGCGAATGCACGCTTCCATCACGACAAAGGTCATCCGGTATCTCCCTGACGGCGGACTCGGGCCCGCGCATGTTGAATGCCGACGATGAGCGCAGGGCTTCACGGTCTTCCGTCGCGCGCCGACATCGTTTCGAGCAGATAGTAAGTTCCAATTTGGAACCTATCAAGAAGAAACAGGAATTCTAGAATGAGCCGACTACGCGATGTCCGGCCCGCCGCTCTGTGCGTCGACGTCCGGGTCGCGAGATGACGGACGTACGCGGCAAGCGCGTTGTCGCACAAGCCAGCGAGCGCGAATTGCGCCGGCACGCGAGATCGCTCCGCGACGTCACGCATACGGCGCATTCACATGCGAAGCGCTGCGGCACGAATCGCGCTGCGCGCAACGCGCAGCCGAGACATTCCATGCAGGCGGAACCCCGGTTCATCGGCCGCTCGATGGATATGGCGCGCTGCGCCGAGCCGAAGCCCGGGTCGTCGATGGCCGGCCGCGCGTTGCGAGCTTGATTGCTCCGCCCCGACGATCGCCCTGCCCGCCTCCGACGGACAACGCGAATGCGGCTTGCGCGCGCTACTCGAGCCAATACCGCGCGACGCCGCCGCGCGCATCGTCCTCACGTCACGCGTGCGACGCCGCTTCGGGCTCGAGTTCGGGCTCAGGCTGGCTCGGCCGCGCCAACCGATCGCCGGAATGCCGATGGCGAGCAAAACGCGCCCTAGCGACACGCGCCGCATTCCGGGCAGCAGGCCCGTCGAGGCCCGATGCGCTTCGCCGCCACACACCTTTGCGCACCGCACCGCTTCGGCCCCGACGCCGAGGCACGCCACATTCCACGGCGCGAGCGCCGCATGCACACGGTGCGCACGGTTTTCTCGGCTGCCGCGAAACGCTCCGTCCGGCCGTCCGGCCGGCTCCGATTGAAGCCCGTTTCAATAACGATCGTTATGGTAACGGACGTTATTCTATACTTCAATCGAAGTCATTCGATCAAGGCCGCGAATACGGAAGCGACATGCGTTACACAGCGAAACACAAGGAGGCAAGCCGGGCCCGCCTCATCGAGGCAGGCGCCGCGCTCGCGAAGCAAAGCGGCTTCGCGAACACCGGCATGGACGCGCTCACCGCGGCGGCCGGCGTGACCACGGGCGCGTTTTATTCGCAATTCCGCTCGAAGCCGGAATTCCTGCACGCGATCGTCGAGCACGAGATGTCGAAGGTGCTCGCGACGGTCGAGAACCGCTCGAAGCACGACCTCGTCGCGGCGTTGCGCGGCTATCTGAGCACCGCGCACGCCGATCATCCGGAACTCGGCTGCCCCGTGCCCGCGCTCGGCGCGGAGATCGCGCGCGCCGACGTCGCGACGCGCAAGATGTTCGAGGATCTGATCAAGCGCTTTCAGACATCGATCGCGAACGTGCTGCACGACGACGAAGCGGCGTGGACGCTCGGATGCGCGGCGATCGGCGCGGTGCTCGTCGCGCGCGCGATGGCGACGCCCGAGCGCCGCGACGAAGTGCTTCGCTCGGTGCTGGCCTACACGATGCGATCGTTCGGCGGCGGCGCGCCGAAGAAATGACGGGCACGCCGCGCGCGTCGAACACATGGCGCATCTCGCGGCAAGCGCGCGCCGCCCACGCCTCGCGCGCGGGCGCGCCGAGCGTCAGTTCGCGATTCTGAACGGCGGCGCCGGATGCGCGCGTGCGGAAATTGTCTGTTGCGGCGGCAAACCTGCATCGTCCGTCGGCGTCGCTCGCGAACGCGTGATATGCAAGTCGTCCGCGCCGTTCAGCGCTTGCCGCTCGAGCGAATCGTCGCTTGCGTCGCGATGCAGCGGAACGCGCCGTGCGTGCGGCGCATTCTCGTCGTACGCTTCGGGCACCGTGTGCAGCCGCTCGCCGCTCATGCCGGCAACTATCTGCGGGACATGCCGCGCGGCCAACAATAACCTCCATCGGTAGCGGCCCATCATCGACAGGAAGATCGGCCTCGCGGCCGATTTCGAGTGCAACCGGGCGTCGGGCACGCGCCTGCGCTTCAACGCGAAGCCGTCCCCTCGCATCGGCGTGCCGACGTGATTCGGGCTTGCGGGATTCTCGTATACGCCGCTCATCGTCGCGCCGGCTTCGAGTAGTCCGAAATGGGAGGAATCCGCGCTATGAAGCCGGGCGACACCAACCGATGCTCGACCGGCGGCCGCGACTCCGCGATCGCCCCGCCACATGGCATCCGGAACTGGACACGCATCGGCTCGTCGTGATTCTCTCGGCATGGCCGGCCGTCAAACCGGCAATCCGCACACCCAGTCCGGATGGGCCCGGTGCGCCGCGCGCGTGTCGATGACACGAACCATCGGAGTCCGAATCAGTGCAACCGACTCGCGCGATGCATCATCGCGCAGGCAAAGCTTCGCGCCATCGCACGCGCTCAATGCCGCCGCGCGGCGGACGGGATTCCTGCGCTCGGCGGCCGGGCAGCGACAGATCGGAGGTGTCCCGAGCGGCAGACGGCTACGGCCGCGAATGCCCGAAGTGCCCGAAGTGCCCCGCCGCCTGTTCCCGGCCTACGATCACGCATGCTCGACCGAGATGTCGATTCAGCTCCGCTCGATCGCGCCCGGCGTGTCCGCTCCAACCGGCGGGCACGCCGGCTCGCCGTCCGGCCACGGCGTCAGGATATCGAAGCCGCCTTCCGTGACGACCACCATGTGCTCCCACTGCGCGGACCACGAACGATCCTGCGTCACGACCGTCCAGCCGTCTGCGAGTTGCCGCGTTTCGGCGCGCCCCGCATTGAGCATCGGCTCGACCGTGAAGATCATGCCGGGCGCGAGGCGAAGCCCCGTTCCCGGCCGCCCGTAATGGAGCACCTGCGGTTCGTCGTGGTAAATGCGACCGATGCCGTGGCCGCAGTACTCGCGCACGACACTGAGGCCCTCGCGATGCGCGACGCTCTGGATCGCATGGCCGACGTCGCCGAGCGTCGCGCCCGGACGCACCGCCGCGATTCCCGCCATCATCGCTTCGAAGGTCGCATCGACGAGACGGCGCGCAGCCGCGGCCGGCTCGCCGACGAAATACATGCGGCTCGTATCGCCATACCAGCCGTCGATATCGAGCGCGACGTCGATGTTGACGATGTCGCCGTCCATCAATGCGTGATCGGATGGAATGCCGTGGCAGACCACATGGTTCACGGATGCGCAGATCGTCTTCGGATATCCGTGATAGCCGATGTTCGCGGGTCGCGCGTGCAGGACGTCGACGATGTAATCGCGGCACAGCCGGTCGAGCTCGTTCGTCGTCGCTCCGGCCTTCACGTGCGGCGCGATCATGCTCAGCACCTGCGCGGCCATCATGCCGGCGCGGCGCGCCATCGCGATCTCGGCCTTCGAGCGGATCGGAACGTGTCGTGAACGTGCCATCATGCGGTCCTCGCGGCGGCGGTGGAGGTCGGCGTCGCTTCGTCGCCCTGAATTTCCGCCTCGATCAACAGGCGGCAAATCTCCGCGTAGCTGAGCGTCGGATGCAATTCGGCGAGCATCCCGATACGCAGCCAGTGCTCCGCCTGCGCATTGATCGATCGGCTTAGCGCGGCGCTCGCATGGCGCAGCGATTCATGCATCTGATCGGATATCTTGACTATTCCCATGGCATGAATTTATACGATTTATATACGGATCGTATATTACCGGATATGCGGCGCGCCGATCAAGCGCGCCGTCGCACATGGTCACGCACAATGGGCTTCGGGAATCTCGGCGCAGACATCGACGAACGCGCGGCCTTCCGCCGCCGGCAGACGGCGCCGTGAATACCGCGCATCAAGCAAAAGTGCCCCGCCGCGCCATTCGGGAACCGATTCGGCGAGACGGCCCTTGTCGATCAGTTCCCGTACGCCATCTGGCTCGACGCGCGCGATGCCGGTTCCGGATGGCCGTGCGCCGAACGGAACGCCGGCATCCACGACAAGCATGCGCCCCTCGCCGTCATGCGCGGCACCCGACGTCCGGCCCCCGCGGCACGCTCATGCCAGCGCCCGCCCCGTGATCGGGCTGCGCGTCTGGACAATAGCGTTCGGCGCGATCGGCGGGCATCGCAAGACGGCCGTGTTTCCTCACGCCCGCGAGCGCCGCGACGATCATCGCGCCAATCTTCGGCAGCTTGCACGCGACGAGCGACGACGCGAACGGCTGCCCGAAAAGGATCGCGACGTCGAGCCCATCGTCGACGAAACCGCCCCGCGGCCTTCGCTCAATCAATTCCGCCGACCACCCGGGATGGCGATCGAGGCGACATGTCGCGAGAGGCGGCGCGAGCAACCCGCGCGAGCAGAACCTGTCGATGTTCACGCGCAAGCGGCCGCGCACCGCAGTCGATGCACAGGCCCATCGGCAACAGCGCATCGCTGATGCCAACCAGCTCAAACGCGACGGAGTCCTCACGATATTTGGGCTTTGAAGAAACGTTTCGCCGCGACGCGCTCAGACGGGCGCGCGATCGCCGCCGTAACCGGCGGTCCCGCACGCTACCGCGCCCAGTTCGACTGCATCGCGGCGAGGCAGCGAGATGCTGCATTCCGCATCGACCGAGAAAAGCGATGCACGCGATGATCGGCATAGCCGACAAAGTAGCCGGCGCGCTCGCGCAAATGCCGCTCACGGTGCCGCGCGACAAGCGTCGTTCGGCGCACAACGGAAGAGGAATACGCATTCGCGCAACCGGATGCCGAACAGCTTCGGCGAGAGCCGGATCGCGTTCGAGCGCGGCGAAGCAGAATCGACCGCGGGAGAAGCCGAACAACGCGCGGCGCTGCGCGCTCGCCACATGCGCGGGCTGAACCGAGCATGCACGCGGATTGCGACGCCGCACGCGAGAGAGCGTCAGCGACAAGCAAGGTGTGTGCGACGCGACGCGTTGCCGTCCGCACCCGCCCGCATCCATGCGCGCCCGGCCGCCAATCGATTGGCAATACGAACCAACGCGATTCCGACCGAGACGAAAGCGCCGCCGCGCATTGGCATTTCCAACACACCGGAAAAAAAAAAGCCCCGCAAGTCCGAGAACTTGCGGGGCTTGTTCCGCCATTTCTGGCGGAGACGGAGGGATTCGAACCCTCGATCCAGGTTTTGGCCCAGATGCTCCCTTAGCAGGGGAGTGCCTTCGACCTCTCGGCCACGTCTCCCAAACCTTCGCTCGCGCCAGGGAGGCAGCGCGACGAAGCCAAGATTCTATAGGGTTACGGGGCCAAGGTCAATTTCCAAGACGCATTTTCTTTCGTGCGTCATGGAAATTTCATCACGCCTGGTCGAGTTCGAATGCCTTGTGCAACGCGCGGACCGCCAACTCCATGTATTTCTCGTCGATCAGCACCGAAATCTTGATTTCGGACGTCGAGATCATCTGGATGTTGATGCCCTCTTCCGACAGCGTACGGAACATCGTGCTCGCGACGCCGACGTGCGAACGCATCCCGACGCCGACCACCGACACCTTCGACACCTTCGGATCGCCCAGCACCTGCTCGGCGTTCACGTGGCCCTTCACCTGATTCGTGAGGATGTCCATCGCCTTCTGGTAGTCGCCGCGGCCGACGGTAAACGTGAAATCAGTCTTCCCCTCGACGCTCTGGTTCTGGATGATCATGTCGACGTCGATGTTCGCATCGGCGACCGGGCCGAGGATCTGATACGCGATGCCCGGCTTGTCGGGCACACCCATCACCGCGATGCGCGCTTCGTCGCGCTGGAACGCAATGCCCGAAATGACTGCCTTTTCCATGGTCTCGTCTTCTTCAAAAGTGATCAGGGTGCCCGAGCGCATCTCCTCGTCGAGCGGAATTTGCGGATCGGTGAGACTCGACAGCACGCGCGTCTTCACGCGGTACTTGCCCGCGAATTCGACAGAGCGGATCTGCAGCACCTTCGAGCCGAGGCTCGCCATTTCCAGCATTTCCTCGAAGGTCACGCTATCGAGCCGGCGCGCCTCTTCGACGACGCGCGGATCGGTCGTGTACACGCCGTCGACGTCCGTGTAGATCAGGCATTCGTCGGCCTCGAGCGCGGCCGCGACCGCGACCGCCGACGTGTCCGAGCCGCCGCGGCCGAGCGTCGTGATGTGGCCGTCCGGATCGACGCCCTGAAAACCCGTGATGATGACGACCTTGCCCGCGTCGAGATCGCGGCGCACGCGCTCGTCGTCAATCGAATGAATGCGCGCCTTCGTGTACGCGCTGTCGGTCTTGATCGGCACCTGCCAGCCGGCGTAGCTCACCGCTTCGACGCCGATCTCTTGCAGCGCGATCGACAAGAGGCCGACGCTGACTTGTTCGCCCGTCGACGCAATCGCGTCGAGTTCGCGCGGGCTCGGCTGGCTCGAAATCTCTTTCGCGAGACCGAGCAAGCGGTTCGTTTCGCCGGACATCGCGGACGGCACGACCACCATCTGGTGCCCGGCCTGATGCCATTTTGCGACGCGTTTCGCGACGTTCTTGATGCGCTCGACCGAGCCCATCGAAGTGCCGCCGTATTTATGTACGATGAGTGCCATTGTCGTTCAGAACTGAAGAAGGGCCGCACGGGCGTACTGGACAGACCGCGATGCCGTTCGGTCACGCGGCTTGTGGCTGTGGACGGACGACGGGGAGAACGGCTGGGGCGCAGCACGCGGGCGTGGCGATTTGCCCGGAAAAGGCGGATCAGGCCGCGCAAACCGGGTACGTCACGCGGAAAACCTGCACAAAACGCTCGAAAATCGAGCCGAGCAAACGCTTGAGCGTACCCGATCGACGGCCGCTTGACAAGCCGCGCGGACATCGGCAGGCCGGGTCGCAACCTTTTTCCGGCGACGCGGAATTCACGGCTGCCGCGACGCGCGCCGGATACGCCGCGCTATGCGATCAGCACGTCCGGCCGCCATTCGATGCGCCGCCAGCCGCCCGGCGTGTCGACGCCGTCGTGCGCCGCGCGGTTCACGCCGACGCGCGGCACGAACAGCAGCCGGTCGCCCACGTACAACAGCGGCACGTCGCGCTGCCATGCGGGCACGCCCCGCTCCTGGAACAGGTTCTTCAGCGTGCGCCCGGGCCCGCCCTGCCAGGTGCGCATCCGCTCGCCGCCCGCGCGCGCGCGGGCATGCAAGTCGGCCGCGGCGAGCAGCGCCTCCGGCACCGCATCGTGCTCGTGCGCGGCGGCCGGGCTGAACACGAACGTGCCGCGCCACGCGGGCAAGCGCCAGACCTCCTGCCCCCGCCATGCAAGCGCGCATTCCGGCAGCGGCGCGGCGGCGGCGGCCGCTTCGTCGCGCGCATCGGCATCGTCGTCAGCCGCATGAGCGCCGACCGCTTGCACGTCCGTCGCTTCCGCGCCCTCACCGACTTCCCATTGGACGTGGTCGCGATAAAGGCGCAAGCGCCATCCGGCGTGATCGACGCGCAGCGCGTGCGCATCGCGCGCCGCGCGCAGCTGCTTCATCATCTCGGCAAGACGCGCGGCGGACGCGCCCGGCAGCCCGAGCGAGCGCATCCAGTAGCGCAGCAGATTCGCGCCGCGCTCGTCGTCGAGCGCGACAAGCGCATCGCGCGACAGCACGCGGCCGTCTTCGCGCGCGAGCGCGCGAAGATCGATCGCGGCGAGGTCGTCGAGCAGCCGCTGCGCGGCCGCCGCGTGCTGCGCGGCGCGGCCGAGCGCGTCGCGAAAGCCCGGGAAGTGCGGCGCGAGCGCGGGAAGCACGTCGACGCGCAGCGCATTGCGCGCGTAGCGCGTGTTCGTGTTCGATTCGTCGTCGATCCAGCGCAGCGCATGCTGTTGCGCATAGCGCTCGAGTTGCGCGCGCAGCAGATGCAGGAACGGACGCACGCGCACGACGTCGGCCGATGCCGGCCGGTATTGCGGCGCCATTGCGGCAAGCCCCGCGATGCCCGCGCCGCGCAGCAATTGCAGCAGCACCGTCTCGGCCTGATCATCCGCATGCTGCGCGAGCCACAGCGCGTGCACGCCGTGGCGCGCGCACATCGACTCGAGCGCGCGATAGCGCGCATCGCGCGCGCTCGCTTCGACACCCTGCCCGCTCGCGCGCGACACGTCGACGCGCGCCGCGTCGAACTGCACGCCGAGCGCGCTCGCCGTTTCTGCGCAGTGCGCGAGCCACGCGTCGGCATTCGCGCTCAGGCCGTGGTGGACGTGCAGCGCGATGCAACGCCCGGCGCCCGCTGCCCGCACGGCCGCGTGCAGCAACACGGTCGAATCGAGGCCGCCGCTATACGCGAGCGCGATGCGCGCATCGCCCGGCAGCGCGGACAGCGCGACGCCGATCGCATCGAGCACGACGCGATCGGCGGAAAACTCTTGTGGGGGAATCACAGCGGGAAGGCGCGTCGCGCCTCGCGAGTCGACGGCCCGGCGCTCACGCGCCCGGCGTCGTTTCCTTGAACTTGCCGTAGGCCATCAGGCGCTCGAAGCGGCGCTCGCGCAGCGCATCGATGCTCATGCCCTGGAACTGGCGCAGCGAATCCGCGAGCGCGCGGCGCAGCAGCGCGGCCATGCCCTTCGGATCGCGGTGCGCGCCGCCGAGCGGCTCGTTGATGATCTTGTCGATGAGGCCGAGCGCCTTCAGGCGATGCGCGGTCAGGCCAAGCGCCTCGGCCGCTTCCGGCGCCTTCGCGGCGCTCTTCCACAGGATCGACGCGCAGCCTTCCGGCGAGATCACCGAGTACGTCGAGAACTGCAGCATCATCACCGTGTCGGCAACCGCGATCGCGAGCGCGCCGCCCGAGCCGCCCTCGCCGATCACCGTCGCGATGATCGGCGTCTTGAGCTCGGCCATCACGTACAGATTGCGGCCGATCGCCTCCGATTGGCCGCGCTCTTCCGCGCCGATGCCCGGATAGGCGCCCGGCGTGTCGACGAACGTGAAGATCGGCAGCCCGAACTTTTCGGCGACGCGCATCAGGCGCTCCGCCTTCCGATAGCCTTCTGGGCGCGGCATCCCGAAATTGCGCGCGGCGCGCTCCTTCGTGTCGCGGCCCTTCTGATGGCCTATCACCATGCACGCGTGGCCGTTGAAGCGGGCGAGGCCGCCGACAATCGACTGATCGTCCGCGAACGCGCGGTCGCCGTGCAGTTCGTGGAAATCGGTGAAAAGCTCGCTCACGTAGTCGAGCGTGTACGGCCGCTGCGGATGGCGCGCGATCTGCGACACCTGCCACGGCGTCAGATTCGCATACAGATCCTTCGTGAGCTGCTGACTCTTCTTCGACAGCCGCTCGATCTCTTCCGAGATGTCGACAGCCGAATCGTCCTGCACGAAACGCAGTTCCTCGATCTTCGCCTCGAGCTCGGCGATCGGCTGCTCGAAATCCAGAAATGTGGTCTTCATGTGTTTGAAATCCTTGGGTCTTGCGGCAGCGCGTATTCTAACCGCGCTCGCCTGGCGCAAGACCGGGTCGCAACTATCGATTAGCGAAAAGCAATAGCCGCGATCAGCTATTGGCCGTCAGCGGATCGAGACTGCGCCACATATACCAGGTGGCAACCGTCCGCCACGGCTCCCAGTTCGCCGCCACCTCGCGCGCCTCGCTGCGCGTGACGGGTTCTCCGCTGAAGTAATTGACGCTGATCGCGCGAATGAGCCCCAGATCGTCGAGCGGCAGCACGTCCGGCCGCGACAGGTTGAAGATCAGGAACATCTCGGCCGTCCACCGGCCGATCCCGCGGATCTGCGTGAGCTCCGCGATCACGTCCTCGTCGTCCATCGTCGCCCATTTGTCGACGTGAAGCGCGCCCGACACGAAGTGCTGGGCCAGATCCAGAATATATTCCGACTTGCGCTTCGACAGGCCGCACGCGATCAATTTTTCCTGGCCGAGCTTGATGATCTGCGGCGGCGCGAGCTTCGGGCAGGCGGTTTCGATCTTGACCCAGACCGACTGCGCGGCCGCGACCGAGATCTGCTGCCCGACGACCGAGCGCGCGAGCGTGACGAACGAATCGCCGCGCTTGACGAGATGCGCCGGGCCGAACTTCGGAATCAGCTTCTTCAGGATTCGGTCGCGCTTGACGAGATCGGCGCACGCCTTGTCCCAATATGGCGGACGCGCGACCGCCTCGGCGTCGGTGAGCTGCACCGGCACGGCCGCCTCGGACACGCGCGCCTTGCGCGCGGCCGGCTCCGCCGATGCGACGACGACGGCCTCGCGCGGCAGCGCGTCGGCACCCCGCTCGCCGTCGACCTTCGCGCGCGCCGGCTTCGTGGCCGCCGCGCGCAAGCTCGGCTTATGCGCGGCGCCATTGGCCGCGCCGTTCGGCGCCGCGCGCTTCGCGCTCGCCTCGTGCACCGCCGGCGCACGCGCGCCGGCCCGCTTGGCCGCAATCGGCGGCTGCGTCGCCGCACGCTTGGCCGGCGCTTTTCTGGCCGTTGCCATCTAGCCTCCTACCTGGCGAATCGATCAGTGGGACAGACGATGCGCGCTCATACGCGGCGCCACTCGGTCGACCCGCCCGGTTTGTCTTCAAGTGCGACCCCGGCCTCGAGCAGTTCCGCCCGAATCCGGTCCGCTTCGGCATAGTTCTTCGCCTGCTTCGCCGCGACGCGCGCGGCGATCTTCGCTTCGATCTCTTCCGGCTCGAGCGCGCCCGCGCGCGCCGTGCCCGACGCCTGCTGCAGGAACTCGCGCGGCTCGCGGCCGAGCAGGCCGAGCAGGCCCGCGAGCCGCTTGAGCTGGCGCGTGAGCGCCGGATCGCGCGTGCGGTTCACCTCGGTCGCGAGCTCGAACAGCACGGCGACCGCGACGGCCGTGTTGAAATCGTCGTTCATCGCGGCCGCGAAACGCTGCGCGTGCGCCTCGTTCCAGTCGAGCGGCGCCGCATCCGGCGTCGCGTCCTTCAGCGCCGTGTAAAGACGCGTGAGCGACGCGCGCGCGTCGTCGAGATGAACGTCGCTGTAGTTGAGCGGCGAACGGTAGTGCGTGCGAACGATGAAGAAGCGCACGACCTCGGCATCGTACTTCTCGAGCACCTCGCGGATCGTGAAGAAGTTGCCGAGTGATTTCGACATCTTCTCACTATCGACCTGCACGAAACCGTTGTGCATCCAATAATTGACGAAAGTTTGTCCCGTCGCACCCTCGCTTTGCGCGATCTCGTTCTCGTGGTGCGGAAACTGCAAGTCCTGACCGCCGCCGTGGATGTCGAAATGATTTCCGAGCAGCGTGCAACCCATCGCCGAGCATTCGATGTGCCAGCCCGGACGGCCCAGGCCGTATTTCGATTCCCACGACGCGCCCGCCGGCTCCTCCGGCTTCGCGCGCTTCCACAACACGAAATCGAGCGGATCTTCCTTCGCGTCGTTCGCGGCGACGCGCTCGCCCGCGCGCAGATCCTCGAGCGACTTGCCGGAAAGCTTGCCGTAGTCCGCGAACTTGCGCACCGAATAATTGACGTCGCCGTCCTTCGCCTGATACGCGTAGCCGTTCGCCTCGAGCTTCTCGATCATGCCGAGCATCTGCGCAATGAAATCGGTCGCGCGCGGCTCGATGTCCGGGCGCTCGACGCCGAGCGCGTCGAAGTCCGCGTTCATCGCGTCGGTGAAGCGGCGCGTGAGCGACTTGATCGTCTCGCCGTTCTCGACCGCGCGGCGGATGATCTTGTCGTCGATGTCGGTGACGTTGCGCACGTACGTCACGCGATAGCCGATCGCACGCAGCCAGCGCTGGACGATGTCGAACACGACGACCATCCGCGCATGACCGATATGGCAGTAGTCGTAAACGGTGATCCCGCAAACGTACATCCGCACTTCGCCGGGCTGCCGCGGCACGAAAACTTGCTTGTCACGCGCGAGCGTGTTGTAGATGCGCAGTGATTCCATAGAGACGAAAGTGAGCCGAAGGAAACCGCCTGGCGATGCTCGCCGTGCATGCGGCACCCGACAGGACTTCTGTTGGCTGGGCCGCGTGCCGTGCGCTTCCTCGGATGACATGCGGCGATCGATCCGCAAGTGAAGCGGTGACGGCCACGAGAGGCAAAGACTATCCGCGGCTCGCCGGAACGCGCGGACGTTTTGTTAGAATGGGTCGGAGTATAACATTCCGATTTGAGCCTATGAAACCTTCCCGCGGCCGTGCGCCGAGCGCTGCGACCCTTGTTGCGACCGCCGCCGTGAGCGCCGCGCTCGCGCTCTTTCCGGGCGCGGCGGCCCTTGCGCAGAAAGCGCCCGCCCCCATCGACGGCACGCCGGAAATCGACGCGTCGATCGCGAGCCGGAACTGGACGCAGGCGCTCGCGCAGCTCGACGCGCGCATCGCGTCGAACCCGCGCGACGTGCAGGCGCAGTTCAAGCGCGGCGCGGTACTCGCGCGCCTGAACCGCGACGACGAAGCGATCAAGCAGTTCGTCGAGCTGACACAGGCCTACCCGGAGCTGCCGGAACCCTACAACAACCTGGCGGCGCTCTACGCGAAGCACGGCCGCTACGACGAAGCGCGCAGCGCGCTCGTCACCGCGACGCAGGCGAACCCGAACTACGGCCTCGCCTACGAGAACCTCGGCGATCTCTACCTGCGCCTCGCGGCCGAATCGTACAAGCGCGCGCAATCGCTCGGCCGCACGAGCGGCGCGACCGCGCAGCGCCTGTCGGACCTGCAGAAGATCATCGCGCCGCCGAAGGCGAAATCGGCGGCCGCGCCGGCGTCGGCCACGCGCGACTATTCGGCGCGGGCGGCCGCGAACGTGACGACGACCACCCTGCCGCTTTCCCCGACGTTCCAGTTCGGCGGACCGAGCGGCACGCTTGCGATGCCGCCCTACGTCGCGCCGTCGCAATAACGCCGCGACGCCGCGCCTTTCCTTCACCCACCCAGAGGACCGTTATGAAACGTCTGTTGCTGGCGCTCGGCAGCGCCGCCCTCCTCGCGACCGCCCCCGCGTTCGCGCAATCGGCCGCGACGCACCCCGTCGTGCAGCTGAAGACCACGCAGGGCGACATCCGCGTCGAGCTGTACCCGGAGAAGGCGCCGAAGACCGTCGCCAACTTCCTCGATTACGTGAAGGCGGGCCAGTACAACGGCACGATCTTCCATCGCGTGATCAAGGGCTTCATGATCCAGGGCGGCGGCTACAAGACGAACTTCGACGAGAAGCCGACCCGCGCGCCGATCCCGCTCGAGAGCCAGAACGGCCTGAAGAACGCGACCGGCACGATCGCGATGGCGCGCACGAGCGATCCGAACTCGGCGACCGCGCAGTTCTTCATCAACACCGTCGACAACGCCGGCCTCGACTATCCGAACCCGGACGGCAACGGCTACGCGGTGTTCGGCAAGGTCGTGTCGGGCATGGACGTCGTGAAGAAGATCGAAGCCACGACGACGACGGTGCGCGGGCCGATGCGCGACGTGCCGGAAAAGCCGATCGTGATCGAATCGGCGACGATCGTCTCGAAATAAGCCCGCCCGACTCTTCCGCGCGGCCGCGTCGTCCCGAGCGGCCGCGCGCCGTTTAACCCCCATCCACCGAAGGAACCATCATGATCGAACTGCATACGAACCACGGCGTCATCAAGCTCGAACTCGACGAGGCGAAGGCGCCGAAGACGGTCGAGAACTTCCTCAACTACGTGAAGAAGGGCCACTACGACGGCACGGTCTTCCACCGCGTGATCAACGGCTTCATGATCCAGGGCGGCGGCTTCGAGACGGGCCTGAAGCAAAAGCCGACCGACGCGCCGATCGCGAACGAAGCGAACAACGGCCTGAAGAACGACACGTACACGATCGCGATGGCGCGCACGAACGATCCGCACTCGGCGACCGCGCAGTTCTTCATCAACGTGAACGACAACGACTTCCTGAACCACTCGTCGCCGACGCCGCAGGGCTGGGGCTACGCGGTGTTCGGCAAGGTCGTCGAAGGCCAGGACGTCGTCGACAAGATCAAGGCCGTCAAGACGGGCAGCAAGGGCTTCCATCAGGACGTGCCGAACGACGACGTCGTGATCGAGAAGGCCGTCGTGGTCTGAACCTGGCGCGACGAGGCACCGGAATGTTGCAGGAAACGCCGCCGCGAAGCGTCTTTGCGGGCGTGCCGGGCGAACGCGGGCTCGCGCACGCGGCTCGCCCGTTCCTGTTCGTCTCCGATCTGCATTTGAGCGAAGCGATTCCGCGCACGGTCGCGGCGTTCGAGCACTTCGTGCGCGTGACGGCCGACAGCGCGGATTCGGTATTCATCCTCGGCGACTTGTTCGAATACTGGATCGGCGACGACGTCCTCGACCACGATCCGTTCGCCGCGCGAATGGCCGCGCTGCTGCGCACGTTCTCCGAGCGCGGCATCGCGCTTTACGTGATGCGCGGCAATCGCGACTTCCTGCTCGGCAAGCGTTTCATGAAAGCGGCGGGCGCGCTCTTCATTCCAGATCCGTCCGTCGTCGTCGCGTTCGGCAACCGCATCGCGCTCGCGCACGGCGATGCGCAGTGCACGGCCGACCGCGGCTATCAATGGTTTCGCCGCTTCGCGCGCAACGGCCTCGCGCAGCGGCTCTTTCTCGCGTGGCCGTTCGCGTGGCGCCGCGCGCTCGCCGAGCGGATGCGCGCGTCGAGCGAATCCGGCCGGATGCGCCCCGCATCGCCGCGCTATGACGTGACGCGCAAGGGCATCGCCGCGCTATTCAAACGCAGCGGCGCGCGCACGATCATCCACGGCCACACGCACAAGCCGGCGCGGCACGTCGAGGCGGGTGGCGTGCGCTGGGTATTGCCCGACTGGGAACTCGACCACGCGCCGCACCGCGGCGGCTACCTGTGCGTCGACGCGCAAGGGATACGCGCGCTGCCGCTCGATTGAGCATCGGGCACGTTCGAGACGGACGAGCGGGCAGCGCGGCTTCCGGCTGCCCCGCGAACTCGGTCGTGCCGCGCCGAGCGAACCCGGCGCGCCCCCATGCTCCACGCTCATTGGATTCCTGACGAGCGATGCGGCGAACCTTCGCGCCGCGCGCGACGGCAGGTTCGCGTCGCTTTGATCAGCTTTCGCGCGATGCCGCTCGGTGTCGGCTCGAATATGACGATGCATCGCAAACGGACCACGCGCGGCGATATCCGATGCGAGGCATGCCGCGCGCGGCACATCCTGCGCCCGCCCGACTCAGCGCCCGGCCGTCTTCCCGTCGAGCGCCCCGCCCTCGAACGCCGCGGAAAGTCGGCGCAAATCGAGCCGCGCGCCGTCCGCGCCCTGCAATGCATCCAGATGCGCGCCCAGCCGCTCGAGCGCGGCGACGATTTCGTCGACGCGCTGCGCCTCCTTCGCCGCATGATCGATGAGGCCGTGGACCGCGAGCGACATCGGATCGTCGGCGTTCGGCGTGATCCCGTACGCGCAGAACGCCGCGCGCTCGGGCGCGCGCTTCGCGTCGGCCGGCATCACGACCCGCGCCGGGTTGCCGACCGCGGTGCCGCCCACCGGCACCGGTTTCACGACGACCGCGTTCGAGCCGATCTTCGCGCCCGCGCCGACCGTGAAGCCGCCCAGCACCTTCGCGCCGGCTCCGACGATCACGCCGCGCTCGAGCGTCGGGTGACGCTTCGCGCCGCGCGTGAGCGACGTGCCGCCGAGCGTCACGCCCTGGTAAATCGTGCAGTCGTCGCCGACGACGGCCGTTTCGCCGATCACGACGCCCATCCCATGATCGATGAACACGCGCCGGCCGAGCGTCGCGCCCGGGTGAATCTCGATGCCGGTCAGGAAGCGGCCGACCTGCGACACGAACCGGCCGAGCCAGCGCCAGCCCGAGCGCCAGCACGCGTGCGCGAGCCTGTGGAACACGAGCGCATGCAGCCCCGGATAGCACGTGAGTGTTTCCCAGGCGCTGCGGGCGGCGGGATCTCGCTCGCGGATCGTGGCGACGTCTTCGCGAAGTCTCGTGAACATGATGGTGACGATGGGAGGAGGAAACCCGGCGCGCGGCCGCCGGGCGGAGCCGTTATCGCTTTGACAGCTTTGCTTATGACGTTCGGACGATTGTAGATCGGCCGCCGCGAGTGCGCAGCAGGCGCCGCGTTCTCCCTGTCGCGATCACGGATATAGCGCGCCGGCGGCAGACCGGCGCACGCCGCTACTCGCCTCGCCCGGCGCCGATGCCGGAATCGTCCGCGTCGCCGGCCTCGCCCGCTTCGCCTTCGCCGTCGCCCGAGGCGCCCGCACGCGCTTGCGCGCCGCCCGACTTCAGCAGGATGTGCTTCGCGATCCCGCGGACGATGTTCACCTCCTCGCGTTCGAGCCCCGTGCGCGCAAAGAGCCGCCGCAGCCGCGGCATCAGCTTCTTCGGATTGCGCGGATCGAGGAAGTCGAGCGCGATCAGCGCATTTTCCAGATGCACGAACATTCGCTCGATCTCGTCGCTCTGCGCGAGCGTGCCGAGCGCGGCGTCCCGCGGCGCGGCCGATGCGTCGCCTTCGAGCAGCGCGACGCGCAACTCGTACGCGAGCACCTGCACCGCCTGCGCGAGATTGAGCGAGCTGTACGCGGGATTCGCCGGAATATGCGCGAGCGCGCTGCAGCGCTCGACCTGCTCGTTCGACAGGCCCGTGCGCTCGTTGCCGAACACGAACGCGATGTCGCCGGTATGCACGTGCCGGAGGGCACTCGCGGCGGCCGCGCGGGGCGCGAGCCGCGGCGGCCCGTATTCGCGCGACCGCGCGGTGAGCGCGATCGACCACTGCACGCCGTTCAGCGCATCGGCAAGCGTCGGCACGACATGCGCGGACGCGAGCACGTCGTCGGCGCCGCTCGCCATCGCGAGCGCTTCCGGATCGCTCTGCACGTGCGGCACGCGCGGCGCGACGAGCACGAGGCGCGAAAAACCCATTGTCTTCAGCGCGCGCGCCGCCGCGCCGACGTTGCCGGGGTGACTCGGCTCGACGAGCACGAAGCGCGTCGACGTGAATCCGCCGCGTGCGGCGCGCGCCGGACGGGATGTGGCCGCGCCGGCGGACGGCGCGGACGGTTTCTGCTGAGATTCCAAGACTTTCATTTGACTGATCGGGATGCCGGTATGGTATCGCCAACTCGCCGACAAACCCACTCGTCCGAATGGCCAGCCGAACCGTGCACGCGATCGTTTCACAAAAAACCGCCGCGAGTCGGGTAAAATTACGTCCTTGCCCGCGGCGCCCGCACTGTTCGGCCCGCCCCCGCTCTTTGCCAATTCGTCTTTCGTCGGCGAAACGCCCGCCTGCCGCCACGTGCGCGCCCGGGCGCGTCTCGCTGGTTCGATCACCACTCGTGGCGGCCTTGCGCCGCCGGCTTCAGGATTCAGGCTCATGCATCCCATGCTCAACATCGCTGTCAAGGCTGCTCGCCGCGCCGGACAGATCATCAATCGCGCATCGCTCGACCTCGACCTGATCGAGATCCGCAAGAAACAGCAGAACGATTTCGTGACGGAAGTCGACAAGGCGGCGGAAGACTCGATCATCGAAACACTGAAGACCGCCTACCCCGATCACGCGATCCTCGCCGAGGAATCCGGCGAATCGGGCAACGAATCCGAATTCCAGTGGATCATCGATCCGCTCGACGGCACGACGAACTTCATTCACGGCTTTCCGTACTACTGCGTGTCGATCGCGCTCGCGCACAAGGGCGTCGTCACGCAGGCCGTGGTCTACGATCCGAACCACAACGACCTCTTCACGGCGACGCGCGGCCGCGGTGCATTCCTGAACGATCGGCGCATCCGCGTCGGCCGACGCGACCGCCTCGCCGACGCGCTGATCGGCACAGGCTTCCCGTTCCGCGAGAAAGACGGCCTCGACGCATATTCACGCCTTTTCACCGAGATGACGCAAGCGTGCACCGGGCTACGCCGCCCGGGCGCAGCCGCGCTCGACCTCGCCAACGTCGCGGCGGGCCGCCTCGACGGATTCTTCGAGCAGGGCATCAACGTCTGGGACGTCGCCGCGGGCAGCTTGCTCGTCACCGAGGCGGGCGGCCTCGTCGGCAACTACACGGGCGATTCGGACTTCCTGCATCGGCGCGAGATCGTTGCCGCGAACCCGAAGATCTACGCGCAGATGGTCCCGATCCTGAGCCGCTACACGCACACGCGGCCGGCCGAGGAATGAGCAGCGGCCGCACCGAAGGCGCGTGACGCCAAGTCGCTTCGGCGGCGAGATCGGCGGCCCGCGGCGCCTCGAGCGCCGCGGGCCGTTTCGCTTTCAGGCCGGCTCGAACGAGCCGGCTCGCATCGCGGATGACGCTTTCCGCTTTACGACGTCGCGGTGAAACGTACCGCAGCGCGCTTCATCGCGACGAAAAAGGCGGCCGGCGGGCCACATCGCGACGCGAACGACGGCCATCACACTTGCGCCGCCTGCTTCGCCGGCCTCCATTACCGAACGGCAAAGCCTCCCATCGACGTGCCCGGCTGGCAATTGCTCGCGTAGATGTAGAGTTGCTTGCCCATCACAAATGCCGTAAGCGCCTCGCGAAGGCCGTCCGCAATCCGGCGCGCACGTGAGGCATGATTGGTTATCGAGCGCTCGTGTTGGCC
>NZ_LOYJ01000060.1:0-6652 GCF_001526245.1 Burkholderia sp. MSMB1498 | reverse complement strand
GGCCAACACGAGCGCTCGATAACCAATCATGCCTCACGTGCGCGCCGGATTGCGGACGGCCTTCGCGAGGCGCTTACTCGACGGCAGCATTGAGGGCAACAGCGCACGTTGGCTCAACCACGCGTGTGAGCCGAACTGCCATGCCGTCGAGTCGAAGAATCGCATCTTCATTGAGGTGATCCGGGATATCGCACCGGGTGACGAACTTTCGCTCGACTACGGCTTGGAGGTCGTCGGATCGAACTCGGAGAAAGTTCGCCAAGAATATGCTTGTCACTGCGGCAGTGCGCGTTGCCGCGGTACGATGCTTGCCCTCGAATAGGCCCCAGCAAATCGGAATCAGTCGATAGTAACCTGTGACCAACGCCTCATCGCGCGGCTAAACGCAGAAGCATTTTTGTATCCAAGTCGAGCCGCTATTTCTTTGGCGGTATAGTGCCGTTCAGCGAGGTATTTCGAAGCGATATCTTGGCCCACAATGTCTTGCAAAGCACTAAATGACGTCCCCATATCTTTAAGCTTGCGCTGCAAACTGCGCAATGACATACCAAGCCGATCGGCGAACTCGACAACATCTTGACAGATCGGATTTTCATACATCAGGCAAAGCAGTTGCCCCACGAGGTCGGTCGGCATCCAATGGGCCAATTCAAACTCCCGTTTTTCGCAGGCTTTTTTTGCCACCTCATATTCAATGGGATGAGCAAGGGGTAATTTCGTCCGTAAGATTGAAGCATCAAATTCCAGGAAGTTTACTTCAGATTCAAATATTGCAGGGCATGAAAAATACTCAGAGTAGCTATCCGCGTGAGAAGGCCTTGAAAAAGTAAATCCGATGCGCGTGAAATTCGGTGACATTCCTGTCAAATCAATAATCTGCCTGCGGATTGCCGTAAAGCACATGTCTGTGTTAATAACAAGTAAATCGTGTCGATATGTGTAGCCACCGACAATAATTCGAGCAACTTCGCCATCGACCAATAACTTCATCCGAAAATAGCTAATCCCTAGCAATGGGTGTTCAAACGCGAGGCGCATCGCGTCACCAAGCGTGGGGCTAACAAGCATTGCGTGAGCCCGAAGCCCATACGCCGTCACCGGTATCTCGTTACCGATATGAAGGCCGATTGCGGAATTCCCAGTGGCTTTCAGCGCATTGGCAAATAAGACCATCTCCTGAGCATGCGTCACCATCGCGTTGGGACGCTCGACGTCGGAGGGTGAAATACCAGTCCCGTCCAGCAGAGTCTCTCTGGACAATCCAATACGCTTCATTACCTCAAGCGTAATGAAAATAGTATGAAGCGGCGCAGGACGCTGCGCCGCGGTGCGATTGACCGCCATGGCTACTGGCCTCATCCAACATCCTCGGATAGCTTATTCTCTCAGCGACTTTGAAAAGGTGACCTGGCAGCCGTATTCGTCCAACTCACCACGCTCCCATCCGAGATGCTGATAAAAGCCGTCGGCACGCGAGCCTGGATCTGTCACCAACGTGACCCGGTCCACTCCATTGTCTCTCAGCCATTTCACGGCGCGCTCGAGCAACTCGCGCCCAACACCCATACTGTGAAAGGTCGGTCTAACAAACAGAGCAGAAATGAACGGCGTATCGGTCATGACCGGCAGGCATACTCCGGCCGCCTCGCCGTCGCATTCGCAGATCCAGCCGCCACCCTGGCGAATCTTCTCGATCAAAAGGCTGCGGTTGAGCAAATGGATCTGATGTGGGTGGATCCTATTCTCGGTTACCGAGAAGCGGACGTCGTAAAATGCACCGATGTCACCCTCTTTCATAGGGCGGTATTCTAAACGCTCGGCCGTAATCATATTCGTTATCTTCTCTCTATTTTGCATCGTGAAACGCCCGATGTCTGCTCATCGAGCGCGCGTGCGTGGTACGATTGTTACACATTTCGGATCATCATCTCGATTTTCGCCAGACTTCGCTTCCTCGCTATGCATCGTACGCAAGCGATCGCACTTCGCGGCTTCCGATCACGCAAGAACCACCATAATGGTGCCGCTCACCGCTCCATATATGAACCTCGTCACCAGGCAGTTGCTCATAGTGATGAGAATCATTAAATCCGCTACCACGCCGACATTCTCATATTGCGCGCAATAATCGCAGCCTGAGCGTTGCGATAATCAAAACAGGTCAATCAATTAGCGTCGGCGATGAACTGCGGTAACAATTTTGGCGCTTGGAGATAACAGATTGACGCGATGGGCACCGATCCGTTCTATAGAATATGGCGACCAATTTGCAAGACTCTCGTCCGCACGAGCTAACCGATTCGAGGTAATTGGTGGTGTTTAGAATACCCACACTAAATCTACGCAGATCAGGGCAAGTGGAGCGATTGATTTTTGACCCTCTGCTGCTCGTCATGATTTTGGGCGTCGTTCTCCCACTGGCGGTGCTAGCCGTTTCATCAATCAACGCGCCACTGGAGTTTGGTGGGGTGGCATGGGGCGAGTTCACGCTTCGAGCGTATCAACGGGTGATCTTCGATCGTGATTGGGATGGGTCTCTCGTGCTTCAACAAGGCTATATCAGCATCTTCATTCGATCGATGATGATGGCGATATCCGCGACAACAGGATGCTTGCTCCTTGGATTCCCAACCGCGCTGTTTATTGCGACGCGCACGTCGAAGTGGAAAGCCGCGCTGCTAGTGCTGGTGACGATCCCGTTCTGGACTTGCGTTGTTGTGCAAATGACTGGATGGATTATCGTCATGGCCGACAACGGGCTAGTGGCACAAACCTTGAGCTTTATGGGGCTGCTTCGAGGTCCGCTCGGTCTTTTGTACACCGATCTCGCAACGCTAATCGGTCTCGTCTACGCGTTCACTCCGTTCATGATTTTGCCGATCTTTGCCGCACTCGACGATTTCGACTGGCGGCTGGTCGAGGCGGCGTATGACCTCGGCGCTCACCGAATGTCAGCCCTGTTGCAGGTGATCGTGCCTGTCTGCTGGCCGGGCGTCATGGCGGGCATTGGACTAGTTTTCGTCCCCGCGCTTGGGGCGTACGCCATTCCGGGCTTGCTCGGTGGCAATCATGCGTTCATGGTCGGCAATCTGATCGATTTTCAGTTTGCCGGCGGTCGTGATTGGCCCCTCGGGGCAGCGATGTCTTTTGCGCTACTCGCCTCCGTGCTTCTGGCGATGCTCGTACTGCGCCTGAAGTCGATCCTCCAGCATCGGGAGCTCGGCCATGAATTCGCATGAGTTGCGCCGGTTTCCATTGGCGGCGGGAATCGCGATTACCGTATTGCTGTTCCTCTACCTGCCATTGTTGGTCGTCGGTTGGATGAGTTTCAACGATGGACCTTCTGCGCTCATGTGGGAAGGGTGGGGCACACGGGGCTACATCGAGGCCTGGGCCGATCCTACGCTGATTCGTGCAGTGCAAAATTCGCTGGTCCTCGCTCTGGGATCGATGGTGCTTTCTACCGGACTGGCAACAAGCGCCGCCGTCGCGGCGTGGTCGCGCAGGGAGCGACGAGCAGTCGATCTGCGTACGGTCGTTATCGCGCTGCCGCTGGCGATTCCCGAGGTGGTGCTCGCGATTGCAACGATGATGCTCTTCTCGATGTTCGCGCTTGACGTTGGCTTTGTCGCCCTTCTGTTTGGTCACGTGGTGTTTTGTGTCCCGCTCGCGTATCTGCCGATCAATGCGCGGTTGAAGACGATTGACCGCACGTTGCTCGAGGCAGCCGCTGATTTATCGGCTCCACCATGGGCTGCATTCCGTCAAATTACGTTGCCGTTGGTCCTGCCCGGTATCGTCGCAGGCGCGCTCCTCTCGTTCGTCGCCTCTATGAACGACTACGTCACGAGCTACTTTCTGGCGGGCGCCGGGATGAGCACCTTGCCGATGTACATCTTCAGTTCCCTGAAGATCGGGATATCGCCGAAGGTCAGCGCGGTTTCCGTCTCGGTTGTTGCCCTTTCGTCCATTCAGTTGCTGACGGTTTGGGCGCTCGGGGCGCGCCGCGCCGGCAGATCCATCGGCACCCGTGTTGACACGTACCATTCAAACATTCAAACAATGAGAGCCGTATGAAGAAAATTATCGGGGCAATGCTGCTCGCTGTCGTTGGAACCACGACGGCGGCAGAGCTCCACGTCGGTAGCTGGCCCGTGATTATGCCTGTCGCGCTATTGAAGAAGTTTCAGGCGGAGACGGGAGTCGAGACGACGCTTGACACTTACGCGAGCGATGCAGCGCTAACGCAGAAGTTGCAGGCCGGTGGCGGCGGGTACGACGTCGTGATCGCCGGCGACTATTACGTCCCCGTGTTGGTAAGGTCCGGCCTGCTGCTCAAGCTCGATAAGAACAGGTTGCCGAACATGGCAAACATCAAGCCGGAATACCGCCATCCGAGCTTTGATTCCGATCGCAACTACGCGATCCCGTTTACGGTCGTACTGACTGGCTTCGCCTATGACAGCGCGCGCGTGCCTGGCGGGAGGCTCGACGATAGTTGGAAATCTCTCTTTGAACCACCTGAGGCGCTGCGCGGCCAGATCGGCGATTTAGACGTCGAAGAGGAGTTGTACATGGCCGCGAGCTGGTATCTGGGCCAAGATGAGTGCACCGAAAATCCGGCTGATGCAAAGCGGGTACTTGACGTCCTGCAAAAGCAGAAGCCCTTCGTGAAAACGTATAGCAACGACGGCACAGTCGATCGCCTCGCGTCCCGTCAAATCACCGTTCAACATGTCTGGAACGGCGCCGCAGTGCGTGCGCAGGAACGCCTCCCGAGCATCAAGTTCGTCTATCCGAAGGAGGGCGTTCGGCTGTTCATGGACAGCCTGCTCATCCCCGCGAAAGCCCGCAATGTCGATTCCGCCTACAAGTTCCTCAATTGGATGATGCAACCGGAGAACATCGCGTTGGTGACGAATGCGGTTCGGTACAACAACGAGATCATCGGCTCCGATCGCTACGTTGATGCAGCGTTGCTGAACAACCCAGCAGTCAAGACGCCGGAGCAGTACAAGGCACGGCTCCGGCCGTACAAGTTGTGCTCGCCGGCCGCGATTCAGTTGCGCAACAAGGTCTGGTTGAAGCTGAAGGGGAATCGATAAGCTGCGGTGACGATCACGGCTTCCCCAAAAGTGATTTGAAGCGAAGCGGCGCCAGGCGATGCTGCGAACATTGCCTGACGCCTAACCTAGGTGCACACATTGAGAGACCACCATGGCTGACCGTATTCTACGGGAACATCGGCACACCTGTCGTTTCGCTGTCGCAACGTTTGCATTCACCGCGACGCGATCAAGATCGTGGCACTCGAATCCACAGTGCACGCGCCAGTTGCGCGCGATCAATATATCTCCATCGGAACGCACGAATGCTTCCGACTGCTCGATGTGCGGACGTCGTCTAACGCCTCGCTCCGGTCGGTGTCCGGCCGAGAATTCGGTTGCCCAGTCGAACAAGATTCGTTGCACTTCCATCTGATGCTCGGGCGACACCTGACCGTCCGACTCGTTTAGGCCACCGCCTGCTGCCCTCCGATCTGCCTCGGAGCAGGCGGTTTTGCGATCGTCGGTATCGACGATCGCCTTTTTATTCACACCGTGTTGTCGCATGCCTGGCACACAACACCCGCCCCTGACGTCGCACGGCGCTCGGATGCGTGCGTCTAAACGTAATTCTATTGGAGAGAAATTGTGGCAACTTACGAAGAACTGAAAGCTCAACTCGATGCACTCAATAAGGAAGCCGAAGTAGCTAGAGAGCGTGAAATCTCCGCGGTACTTTCGGAGATTCGAGGGGCTGTCTTGAAGTACGAAATTCGGCCAGACCAGATCTTTCCGCAATGGACTCGCCTTCGCTCGCCAGACAAGCGGCGTGGCCCACTTCCGCCGAAATATCGGAACCCGATGACGGGCGAAACGTGGAGCGGTCGAGGCCGATGCCCAAAGTGGATGGCTGGCCTGCCGCGCGACGAATTTCTTGTCGATCGATTTGCTTGATCAGCAATCGAGCACTCCGCACGCGCGCTCATTGAAAGACACATGAAAATTCGAACCAGTAGACGGAGATTTCTCCGCTCTCGAGGTCCATTTCGACGCAAGGGACGCTGCGGCCAATGCTCAGCGGACCAATTTCCCGAATCGACCTGTTAACTCTGACAGGTCAACTCCATGTTGTAGAACCATCCGCTGTCAGCGCGATGGTAAATCTTCGTTAATTTGGCCGCCATTTGTCTCAGCCTTGATAAAATTAACGCGCCGTGAGGAGCGCCTCAATCACATCACGAATCAATGCTCCTCCAATTCGAATCCAAGCAGAAACCTGAGAGTCTTCCGTGACCAATTTGAACGATACGCTACGGGGTTTCGCGTCGGGGGCGGTCGACTGGAATAAACGTCCGGTCGCGTTGCACTTCGGCGCCGCGCAGGCCGCGGTCGGCCATCTGCTGGCGCTGCAGCACGCGAGCGTTCAGGAAGGCTTGATGTCCGGGATTCGCGGGAGTCTGACCTGCGTGTCGACCCGCCACGACCTGCCGCCCGGCGTGTTGCTCGGCATTCCGGTATCGATCCGGCTCGTGACCGACCGCGGACAACCGCATATGGTGAACGCGATCATCAGCGACGTCCAGATCGGACAAAGCGACGGCGAACTC
>NZ_LOYJ01000059.1:0-134096 GCF_001526245.1 Burkholderia sp. MSMB1498 | reverse complement strand
GGCTTCGGCTTCGGCTTCGGCTTCGGCTTCGGCTTCGGCTTCGGCTTCGGCTTCGGCTTCGGCTTCGGCTTCGGCTTTCAGCATCGGCCTTGGCGTCGATTTCGGCCTCGATGTCGAGGCCGGTCGCGACGTCGGCGGCGCGCATCGGCATTGCCGTGGGCGCTCGCGCACCGCATCCCGATGCGACGTCGCATGACAGATCAACCTCGCCTCGAAGCGGCCCCCAAAGCGGCCCCAAAGCGAGCGGCCTCGAGGCACGCCTCCAAGCGAGCTGCCTGCAACCTGCGTCCCGGACCGACGGCTCCGTTCCCGCATCGGGCAAAACACACGCCGTCCAACCGGCTCGTCCATACGTCGCGGTACGCGCACGGTTCGGCCTGCCCGCCTTCCCCGCCGCCGCGAAGCGACGCGAGCACATGCACGCGATGCCCCGACGACGCCGGCCGCGCTCCAACGCCCGTCGCCCCGCGATTCTCCAGATCTATGTTACCGGTTCATGTAACCGGTAACATAGCCGCGATCGTAGCCGCCTTTTGCGATAATGGCTACCCTCCATAACCCGAATCGAACCACCTTGCCCGTGACGAAACCCCAGCCCGCCCCCGCCGCCGCGCCGAGCCCGCCCGCCCGCCGTGCACGCAAGAACACCGGGCGCGTGACGCTGAACGATCTCGCGAAGCTGGTGGGCGTCACGAAAGTCACGGTGTCGCGCGCGCTGAACACGCCCGAGCTCGTGTCGGCCGACACGCGCGAGCGCGTGCTCGCCGCGGTCCGTCAGACGGGCTACACGCCCGATCTCGTCGCCGGCTCGCTCGCGTCGAACCGCAGCCGGCTGATCGTCGCGCTGATCCCGACGATCGCGGGCAGCGTGTTCCAGGAGACGGTCGCCGCGCTGACGAACGAGCTCGCGGCGGCCGGCTACCAGTTGCTGATCGGCCAGAGCGGCTACGACGATTCGCGCGAGGACGCGCTCATCGACGCGGTGATCGGCCGGCGCCCGGCCGGCATCGTGCTGACGGGCGTCGCGCATTCGGAGCACGCGCGCGGCAAGCTGCGCGCGTCGGGCATTCCGGTCGTCGAGACGTGGGATCTGACGCGCTCGCCGCTCGACATGCTGGTCGGCTTCTCGCACCGCGAGGTCGGCGAAGCCGCCGCGCGCTATTTGCAGCGGCGCGGCGCGCGCCGGCCCGCCGTCGTCACGCCGAGCGACCGGCGCGCGCAAGTGCGCACGCAAGCGTTCGTCGACGCGTTCGGCGCGGCGGCCGCAATCCCGGTAATCGCCGCCGAATCGCCCGCGTCGCTCGGCGACGGCCGGCGCGCGCTCGGCGAGCTGCTCGAACGCATGCCGGACGTCGACGCGATCTTCTGCGGCGCCGACGTCCTCGCGCTCGGCGTGCTGATGGAGGCGAGCCATCGCGGAATCGCGGTGCCGCAACGGCTGCGCGTGCTCGGCTACGGCGACCAGACCTTCGCGAAGGACACGACGCCCGCGCTGACGACGATCCGCATCGACGGCACCGGCATCGGCAAGCTCGCCGCGTCGCTCCTGATCGAGCGGATCGAGCGCGATGCCGACGAGCGGCGCGTCGTCGACGTCGGCTTCACGCTCGTCGAACGCGACAGCGCGTAGCGACGCACGCGGACAATTCGCCCCCGACGCCGACGCCGCTCGAACGGCGTCGCCCTCTGATTCCGATCCGGAGCCTTCGACATGGACTTCACCCGACGCAGCCTGCTCGGCGCCGCGCTCGCCGGCGCGCTCGACGCGGCCGTGCCGTGCGCGCGCGCGCAGGCCGCCGGGCGCGCGACGCCAACGCCGACATCACCGTCGCCGCAGCCGGACGACGCGCCGCGCGCCGCTCCCGACGAAACGATTCCGCTGTGGCCCGGCCCCGCACCCGACCCGATCGCGACGACGGGCGCGGGCGACGGCGAGCGGAGCGGCAAGCACGGCAGCGTGTCGCATGTCGCGCGGCCGCGGCTCAACGTCTATCGCCCCGCGCGCGGCACCGGCGGCGCGGCGCTCGTGATCGCGGGCGGCGGCTACGACCACGTCGAGCTCGGCAACGAGAGCACGCCGATGTGCACGTGGCTGAAGGCGCTGGGCGTCACCGCATTCGAGCTCGTCTACCGGCTTCCCGAGCAAGGCTGGTCCCGGCTCGCGCCGCTGCAGGACGGCCAGCGCGCGATGCGCGTGATCCGCGCGCGCGCGAAGCGCGACGGCTTCGACCCCGCGCGGATCGCAATCGTCGGCTTTTCCGCGGGCGGGCATCTCGCCGGGATGACCGCCGTCGAGCCCGACGCACGACGCTACGCGAGCGTCGACGACGCCGATCGCGAATCCGCGCGCCCCGATCTCGCCGCGCTGCTCTATCCGGTGCTGACGCTGATGCCGCCGTTCGACCGCACGCGCACGCGCCTGCACATCGTCGGCGCGCATCCGGCGCAGGCGGACAGCGAGGCGCTGTCGGCGAACCTGCACGTGAGTCCGCGCACGCCGCCGACGTTTCTCGCGCACGCATTCGACGATCCGATCGCGCCGATCGACAACAGCCTGCTGATGGCGAGCGCGCTGCGCGCAGCGCAGGTGAGCGTCGAGCTGCACGCGTTCCAGACGGGCGGCCACGGCTGGGGGATGGGCAAGCCCGGCAGCGCCGTGCGCGCATGGCCCGCGCTCTTCGAGCAATGGGCGCGGCTGAACCGGTTGCTGCCGTGACGCGACCGCGTGCGGCGTACATCGCGCGGCGCGCGATGCGGCGCACGCGATCGCGCGAGGCGAAGCCGCGCGGCCGCGCACGCCGCCCCACACGACATGCGCGCCGCGCTTTCGCCGGCGCAACGCAACGCAACGCAACGCAACGCAACGCGACACGACACGACCCGACACGCATCGCAACTCGCACGCCGCACAACGCGAAATCACGCGGCGCGCCCGCACGCGCGCTCGATCGATCCAACACGCGGCCCGCTCTCCTACGATCCGCTTTCCATCCGTAACGCCGCCGACATCAACCTGTAATTGCGTCGAAGGCGCATCGCCTCCATAGCTTCATACCAAACTGGTCCAATGCTGCCGTTTCGTTTCCAGCGCACGGCGCGTCCCCGACGCCCGCGCTTCCCGCGCGACCGGTTCCCGCCGCGCGATCCGCCGCAGATTCGCGTCATCCGAACGGCCTTTCCTGGGAGTCCCACCTGATGTTTCGTCGAGCCTTGATCGCCACCGCGTGCGCCGGATCGGCCATCGCCCTCCATGCCTGCGGCGGCACCGACAGCTCCGCGCCCGTCACGTCGCAGAACGCGTTGCAAACCGCGACGCCGATCAAGCACCTCGTCGTGATCTACGGCGAGAACGTGTCGTTCGACCACTACTTCGGCACCTATCCGAGCGCCGCGAACCCGCCGGGCGAGCCGGCGTTCAGCGCGGCGTCGGGCACGCCGTCGGTCAACGGCCTGGCGGGCCTGCTGCTCACCGCGAATCCGAACGCGACGAATCCGGCGAACGGCACGGGCGCGACGAATCCGTTCCGCCTCGACCGCACGCAGGCCGCGACGGCCGACCAGAACCATGCGTACACGGCCGAAGAGCAGGCATACGACAACGGCCTCGCCGATCTCTTCCCGAAATACACGGGCAACGGCTCGAGCGGCGGCGCGGGCGCGTTCGGCACGACGGGCCAGGTGATGGGCTACTTCGACGGCAACACGGTGACGGCGCTGTGGAACTACGCGCAGCGCTTCGCGATGAGCGACAACGCGTATACGTCGACCTACGGCCCGTCGACGCCGGGCGCGCTCAACGTGATCGCCGGCCAGACCAACGGGATGCAGATCGTGAAGACGTCGAAGGCCGCATCGACGCTCGCGAAGACGTCGTACTACATCAACGACGGCCAGGGCGGCCTCACGATGATCAATGACGTCGACCCCGGCTACGACATGTGCTCGAGCCAGACCGATCAGGCGATGATGTCCGGCAAGAACATCGGCGATCTGCTGAACGCGCGCAACATCACGTGGGGCGGCTTCATGGGCGGCTTCAACCTGTCGACGACGAACGCGAACGGCACGACAGGCTGCAAGCGCAGCACGATCGCGACCGCCGTGAACGCGGCGACGACCGACTACATCCCGCACCACAACTGGTTCCAGTATTACGCGTCGACGGCGAACCCGCAGCACACGCGCCCGAGCTCCACCGCGGCGATCGGCTCGAGCCTGCAGACGGACGGCAAGACGCCTGAGCCCGCGAACCATCAGTACGATTCGGACGACTTCTTCGCGGCCGTGAAGGCGGGCAACTTCCCGTCGGTCAGCTTCTTGAAGGCGCCCGCCGCGCAGGATGCGCACGCCGGCTACTCCGATCCGCTCGACGAGCAGCAGTTCGTGACGAAGGTCATCAACTTCCTGCAGCAGCAGCCCGACTGGCAGAACACCGCGGTGATCGTCACCTACGACGACTCGGACGGCTGGTACGACCATGCGTACGCGAGCCCGACGCACGCGTCGTTCGACGCGGTCGATCAACTGAACGGCAACGGCGCGTGCGGCTCCGGCACGGCGACGACGGGCATCAACGGCGCGCCCGTCAACGGCCGCTGCGGCCCGGGCACGCGGATTCCGTTCGTGGTCGTGTCGCCGTGGGCGAAGCAGAACTACGTGAGCCACACGCTGATCGATCAGGCGTCGGTGGTCCGCTTCATCGAGGACAACTGGCTCGGCGGCCAGCGGATCGGCGGCGGCTCGTTCGACGCGACGGCAGGCGACATGCGCGATCTGTTCAACTTCACCGGCACGGTGAACGCGGCGCCGCTGTACCTCGATCCGACGCTCGGCACGAAGGTCGCGACGGCGCCCTCGATGTGACCGGTCCGGATGCGTCGCGCGGCGTGCCGCCGCGTGACGCCCGACACGCGGCCGGCCGGCGCGCAGCGCGTCGGCCGGCCGTCGCTCCGGCGCGCCGCGCGCCGGATTTTTCGTTTGCACGATGACGACCGAACGTTCCAGCATGGCCGAACCGCTTTCCGCGCAATCCGCGTCGCCCGCCCGATCCGCCGCTGCCGCGCGACCTTGCCGCCCCGCCCGGCCCGATGCGCGCGCGGCGGCCGCGCCTCCCGCCGGCTCGCCCCACGTGCGCCGCCGCAATGCGCGCGCCGTGCGCCACGCGCTGTCGCTCGCCGCATTCGGCGTGCTCGGCTCCGCTGCGTTCGCGCTCGCGTTTCCGGAGCATGCGCCGGACGCGGTCGGCGCGATCGTCGAAAACCTGACGGGCGCGAATCCGCATCCGGTCACGCTGCATCGCCCGAGCGCCGAACCGCTGAGCGCGGTCGCGCAACTCGGCCGGGCGCTGTTCTTCGATCCGGCGCTGTCCGCGTCGGGCCGCCAGTCGTGCGCGTCGTGTCACAGCCCCGACCGCGCATACGGGCCGCCGAACGATCTCGACGTGCAGTTGGGCGGCGCCGCGCTCACGCGGCCCGGCTACCGGCCCCCGCCGTCGCTGATGTACCTGTACCGTCAGCCGAACTTCAGCATCGGCCCCGATTCGTCCGAGAGCGACGATGCGGCGAGCGTCGCGCAGCAGGCGGCCTCGGCGGCGGGCGTCGTGCGCGAGCAGAAGACGGCGGGCGCCGCCGCCGCGCCGCAACTCGTGCCGCAAGGCGGAATGTTCTGGGACGGCCGCGCGGACACGCTGCAGCAGCAGGCGTTCGGCCCGCTGCTCAATCCCGTCGAAATGGCGAACGCGAGCATCGACGACGTCGCGCGCAAGCTCGCCGACGCACGGTATGCGGCGCAGTTCCGGCAGCTGTTCGGCCCGCGCATCTTCGACGACGCGCGTCTTACGGTATCCGAAGCAATGTTCGCGATCGCGCGCTACCAGGTCGAGGACCCGTCGTTCCATCCGTATTCGAGCAAGTACGACCTCTGGCTCGAAGGCGACGCGCGCCTCACGCAGGCCGAGCTGCGCGGGATGCGGCTCTTCAACGATCCGGCGAAGGCGAATTGCGCGGGCTGCCATCTGTCGAAGCCGGCCGCGGACGGCTTGCCGCCGATGTTCACCGATTACCAGTACGAAGCGCTCGGCGCGCCGCGCAACCGCGCGCTTGCGCAGAACCGCGATCCGGCGTTCTACGATCTCGGCATCTGCGGGCCGTTCCGCGAAGACCTGAAGACGCAGACGCAATACTGCGGCATGTTCGCGACGCCGTCGCTGCGCAACGTCGCGACGCGACGCGTGTTCTTCCACAACGGCGTCTATCACTCGCTCGATCAGGTGCTCGCGTTCTACAACCTGCGCAGTGTCGATCCGGGCAAGGTGTATCCGCGCGACGCGAGCGGCCGGGTCCGGCAGTACGACGACATTCCGCCCGCGTATCGCGCGAACGTCGACGTCGCCGACGCGCCGTTCGATCGCAAGCCCGGCGACGCGCCCGCGATGACCGAGCAGGACATGCGCGACATCGTCGCGTTCCTGAACACGCTGACGGACGAGAAGCGCTGAGAGCCCTTTTGGAAATGCAAATTTCCGCCCTCGTAGCGACGCTGATGTAGCGCACTGCTTTGAAAGTAGCCCGTGGGCAAGGAATGCAGGCGTGGACCAGATGAGCTGGAATTCGCCATTCATCAATTTTCAAACGGGCTCTGAGCTTCGTCCGATGTGCGGCGGGCCCGGAATCGCGCACGCCTGCTTGCGCGGATTCCAGGCCCGCCCGTGTCGACGATCCGGGCCCCGCGCGCGGCGCATCGCATTCGCCTTGGCGCGCGATTCGTCGCCGCGCCGGACCGCGCCCGCCCCGCTACGCATTCGCCGTCACCGGCGGCCGCCGACGTTCGCAAGCCCAAAAATCTCCGAGTTGTTCGTCGCGTCGTGCGGTTTCCATCACGCACGTGCGGCCGTCCGTCATTGACGAGCTCGTGCTTCGCGCCACATCGACAACACGATGGAGAATCCGACATGCTGAAAAATTCGTCGGTACGCACGTCGTCGGCCCGCGCGAGAAACTTCCGGCCGGCAAGCCATGGACCAATGCGCCGCTGACCGTCAAGGTGCCGTTCCCCGCGGCGCTCCCCTCGCGTCCCGTCGTCGTCGCGTGTGCGTTGCAGGACCCGAAACACCCGGCCCCTTGTCCGGACACGCTCGCGCTCGCCGTGATCAGCGTCGCCAACACCGATCTCACGGTCAACATCTACCGCACCGATTACGCCGGCGCCGATGATACGACGAGCGGCCGGGGGCAGAATCCGCATCTGCCGTGCATCGCCGAGACGCCGGCCTGATGCGGCGTCGGGCGCGGCATGCGCGTCGCGCGATGCGTCGGCGATCTTCGCGCAGATGGCCGCGATGCCTGCCGGCGCGAACATGCGACAGGCATCGCCGGGCGTCGGCGCGCATCGCCGCAGGTGCGCGCGACGTCGCCTTCCTCCCAGCCGCTCGCCGCGGCGCACGCGACGTGCGGCGAGCCATGTCGCATCGCGCACGGCATGCCGAATCCGCAGTCAGAATCAGCGGTCCGCGATCCGCGATCCGCACGCGGTACGCCATACCGCACGCGGCGCGTCACGCGATACGCTGCGCGTCGTCGTTAGGGCTTCGAATAAAACGACATCGCAAATCGAATTTGCCCTTCGGGATATCGTCTCGCGGCATCGTCGATGGCCGCCGATCCGCCCGTCACGCCCGCTTCTCTCTATACCGCGCGATCAAGCGAAACGCCGCGACCGAACCCGCCACCGCGATCAGCATCGGAATCAGGAAATCATGCCCGACGCGCGTGAACTCGACGATCAGCACGGTCGCGGTGAGCGGCATCTGCATCGACGCGGCGAGAAACGCCGCCGCGCCGACGATCGCGCACGCACCGGCGGGCATGCCTGGCCAGGCGACGCTCCATAGCCCGCCGAGCACGATCGCGAGCAGCGCGCCGTTCGCGAGCCCCGGCGTCAGCAGCCCGCCTTCGGCGCCCGCGCGCAGGCTGCCCCACGTGATCGCCACCTTCAGCACGAGCAGCGTCGCCGCGAGAGCGATCGCGAGCTGTCCGTCGAAGCCGAGCGCGGCCGGCCCCTTGCCGTTGCCGAGCAGTTGAGGAAAGTGCATCGCGAGCACGCCGACGATCGCGAAATTGACGAGCGCGAGCACCGGCAGCCGCCCATCCTTCGGCGCGCGCGCCCGCGCGTGCGCGGTCAGCCGAGCGAAGCCGTATGCGGCGGCGCCGAACAGCGGCCCGCAGACGGCCGACCACGCGACCAGCGACGCATCCGCCGCAAGCGGCGCGACGTGATACTGCTGCTCGTTGCCAAGCCCGATCCACGCGACGAACGCCGCGATCGCGGACGTCGCGACGGCCGGCACGAGCGCGCGCCACGCGAACGTGCCGAGCAGCACTTCGAGCACGAAGAGCGCGCCGCCGAGCGGCACGTTGTAGACGGCGGCGAGCCCCGCGCCGGCGCCGCACGCGACCATCACGCGCGCGTCGGCGGCGGGCAACCCGGCGCGATGCGCGAGCCAGCCGGCCCACATCGCGCCGATCTCGCGCGGCGCGACCTCGCGGCCGAGCGGTGAGCCGAGCGCGACGGTGACGATCTGCAGCAGCGCATGCACGGTCGTGCTGACCACCGGCATCCGCGAATCGTCGGCGCGCACCGCGCGGCGAATGCTGACGAGCGGCGCGCCGAACCGGTACAGCGCCCACCAGCCGCCGCCCGCGACGACGCCGCAGCCGATCAGCACGGCAAGCCGACGCAGCGGCGGCGCGGCCGTCACGCCCTGCAGAAAGCTCTCGTCACCGATCATGTGCGCGACGTCGTACCCGTACGCGGCGTGCTGGATCGCATGCAGCAGCAACGCAAGCAGCATCCCGCCGAGGCCCGCTCCGACGCCCGTCAGCAACGTGACGGCCGCGAGCTTGACGAGCGGGCTGCGCGCGGCGGCGGCCGCCGTCGGCGCGGATTCGGGCGACGTCGACGAAGCGGCTGAAGCCGCGGAAGCGGAAGCAGAAGCGGATGCGATCGGAGCGGACATGGGCGATGGCGATTCGAATGGGCAAGCCGGCGCGCGTCGGCGAAGAGGCTCGGCATGAACGAATGGCGCCATCGTATGCGTCGGTCAATCATGAAACAAATGGATTTTTCTTCTTTATTGATGAATTCAACGCACTCGTCGCTGCGCGACGCGTGGCGAACCGACGGGGTCGCCCTTCCCCGAGGCCGCCCACGTCACGCGGCTCCGCTCGGCGCCCGACGTTGCAAGCCACCGCCCCCGCGTTTTCCCTGATCGCTTCGCACTTGACTGCATGCATCGCATCGACAACACTGCGTGACATCGCAAGTGTGATCACGGATCACACATCAAACCCAAAGGAGCCCGACTTGGCACCGCGCATCGTCCCGCCCGCGCTCAAGGCCATCGAACAGGAAACGATGGCCGACAAGGTCTACCAGCAACTGCGCGAGGCGCTGATGAGCGGCCGCTTCGCGCCCGGCCAGGCGCTCAGCCTGCGCAGCGTCGCCGAGGCGGTCGGCTCGTCGACGATGCCCGTGCGCGCCGCGCTCACGCGCCTGCGCGCGGAGCGCGCGCTCGCCGACGGCCCGAACCGGGCGCTCGTCGTGCCGCCGATGACCGTCGAGATGCTCGACGAGCTGCGCGACGTGCGCATCGCGCTCGAAGGCTGCGTGGCCGAGCGCGCGGCGGCGCGGATGACCGATGCGCAGATCGCCGGCGTGCGGCGCATTTGCGAGACGATGAACGCGCACGTCGAAGCCGGCCGAAGCCGCGCGTACCTGCAGAGCAACTTCGCGTTCCACAGCGCGATCTACGCGCACGGCGCGAGCGAGAACACGCTCGCGATCATCCAGAACCTGTGGATGCGCATCGGCCCATTCCTGAACATGGTCGCGCTCGACGTCCCGCACATGCGGCGCTCGATGGACGCGCACCGCGCGATCGTCGACGCGCTCGAGCGGCGCGACGGCGCGGGCGCGCGCGCGGGCATCGCGCTCGACATCGGCGGCGCCGCGCACGATCTCGCCGCGACGCTCGCGGCCGAACGCGAGCGGCTCGGCCCGCGCCGGCTCGCGAACGAATAAGCAGTCCAGCCTTCGAGGCAGCGCGCGCGGCGCGCAGCCCGTCGAGCATCTCGCCCGTCATCGGCGACATCAAAAAAATACAGACATCACAGGAGACAGACATCATGACTGCACTCGATCTGCTGAAACCGTACGCGGGGCTGCGCGTACTCGTGACCGGCGGCGCGTCCGGCATCGGGCTCGCGATCGCCGACGCGTTCGCCGAATGCGGCGGCAAGGTTCACGTCTGCGACGCGTCCGAGAAGGCGCTCGCCATGCTCGCCGGCCGGCCGTCGCGCGCCGCGCTCGGCACGACGCTCGCCGACGTCGCCGATCCGGCCGCCGTCGAGCGCGTGTTCGCCGACATCGCGCGCACGCTTGGCGGGCTCGACGTGCTCGTCAACAACGCGGGCATCGCCGGGCCGACGGGCGGTATCGACGAGATCGATCCCGCGCAATGGGAGCAGACGGTCGCAATCAACCTGAACGCACAGTTCCAGTTCGCACGGCGCGCGGTGCCGATGCTGCGCGACGCGCCGCACGGCGGCGCGATCATCGCGCTGTCGTCGGTCGCGGGGCGCCTCGGCTACGCGTTTCGCACGCCTTATTCGGCGACCAAGTGGGCGGTGGTCGGCCTCGTGAAGAGCCTCGCGATCGAGCTCGGCCCGCTCGGCATCCGCGTGAACGCGATCCAGCCGGGCATCGTGCGCGGGCCGAGGATGCGCCGCGTGATCGAAGCGCGCGCCGCGCAGCTCGGCATCGACTACGACCAGATGGAGGCGCGCTATCTCGAGAAGATCTCGCTGCGCCGGATGACCGATCCGGACGAAATCGCCGCGACGGCGCTGTTCCTCTGCTCGCCGGGCGGCCACGGAATTTCCGGGCAGGCGATTTCCGTCTGCGGCAACGTCGAGACGCTCTGACCCGCCGCTCCGTCATCGCCCTTCATCGCCCTTCATCGCCGAGCATGGAAAGGAGCCCTAACGTGGCCAGCACCCGCAAAGTCATCGTCACCTGCGCGCCGACGGGCGCGATCCATACGCCGTCGATGTCGCCGCATCTGCCGGTGACGCCGCGCGAGATCGAGGAAGCGGCGGTCGCGGCCGCCGAAGCCGGCGCGGCGATCCTGCACCTGCACGCGCGCGATCCCGCCGACGGCAGGCCGACGCAAGACCCGGCCGTATTCGCCGAATTCCTGCCCCGCATCAAGGCGCGCACCGACGCGGTGATCAACATCACGACGGGCGGCAGCCCGCACATGACGGTCGCCGAGCGGCTGCGCCCCGCGCATCATTTCCGGCCCGAGGTCGCGTCGCTGAACATGGGCTCGATGAACTTCGGCCTCTATCCGATGCTCGAGCGCTTTCGCGAATTCCGGCACCCGTGGGAACGCGAGCATCTGGAAAAAAGCCGCGATCTCGTCTTCAAGAACACGTTCGCGGACATCGAAGCGATCCTGACGAGTTGCGGCGCGAACGGCACGCGCTTCGAATTCGAGTGCTACGACGTCTCGCACCTGTACAACCTCGCGCATTTCGTCGACCGCGGGCTCGCGAAGCCGCCGTTCTTCGTCCAGAGCGTGTTCGGTCTGCTCGGCGGCATCGGCGCGCATCCGGAGGATCTCGCGCACATGCGCCGCACGGCCGACCGCCTGTTCGGCGCAGATTACGTGTGGTCGATTCTCGGCGCGGGCCGCAACCAGATTCCGCTCGCGACGATCGGCGCCGCGCAAGGCGCGAACGTGCGCGTCGGCCTCGAGGATTCGCTGTGGATCGCGCCGGGCACGCTCGCCGAATCGAGCGCTGCACAGGTGCGCAAGATTCGTCAGGTGCTCGAAGGATTGTCGCTCGAGATCGCGACGCCCGCCGACGCGCGCGCGATGCTCGCGCTCAAGGGCGGCGACGCGGTCAACTTCTGACACGGCGCCGCCCGACCATTCGACACGCAAGCGCAGAAACGCGGCATCGGCATGCGCCGATGCCCGGCAGGCCGCCTTTCGCCCCGCTCCCCACGAGCGCCGCCGGCGCGCGACCCGCGCATCTGCCCGTCACCTGCTGAACGCGGAGCGCCGTGCTTGCCGTGCGCTCCGGCTCGTCCCTACCGGAGTCGCATTCATGTCCGCTCAACACGCCGAAGCCCTCTGCCCACCCGCGGGCGACGCCCGCTCGTCGCTGAACCGCCTGCTGTTTCGCAAGCTGATGCCGCTCTTGATCGCGGCCTACGTGATCAGCTTTCTCGATCGCACGAACATCGCGTTCGCGAAGCACTCGATGAGCATCGATCTCGGCCTTTCATCGGCCGCGTACGGCCTCGGCGCGGGGCTCTTCTTCCTCACGTACGCATTGTTCGAAATCCCGAGCAATCTGATCATGCATCGCGTCGGCGCGCGGTTCTGGATCACGCGGATCATGATCACGTGGGGAGCGCTGTCCGTCGCGATGGCGCTCGTGCGCGGCGAGACGTCGTTCTACGCGATGCGCCTTCTGCTCGGCGCCGCGGAAGCCGGGCTCTTTCCCGGCGTGATGCTGTATCTGACCTACTGGTTCGGCGGCGAGGAACGCGCGCGCGCGACCGGCTATTTCCTGCTCGGCGTGTGCGTCGCGAACATCGTCGGCGGCCCGCTCGCGGGCGCGCTGCTCGAGCTAGACGGCGCGCTCGGGCTGCACGGCTGGCAATGGCTCTTCATCGTCGAGGGCATTCCGGCGATCGTGCTCGCGTTCGTCGTCTGGACCTGCCTGCCGGACCGGCCGAGCGACGCGCGCTGGCTCGCGCCCGAGCTCGGCCAAGCGCTCGAGCGCACGCTCGCGAGCGAGCAGGCGCAGAGCGCGGCGGCGCACGGCGCGCACGCGTTCGGGGCCGCGCTGCGCGATCCGCAGATCTGGCTCGCGATCTTCGTGTACTTCTGCCATCAGTTGACGATCTATACGATGATCTTCTTCTTGCCCGGCATCGTCGGCGAATCGGGGCGCTTCACGCCGGTCGTCGTCGGCCTGCTGACCGCGATGCCGTGGATCGCCGCGGCGCTCGGCGCGGCGACGCTGCCGCGCTTCGCGCGCGATGCGTCGCAATCGCGGCGGATGCTGTGCGCGGGGCTCGTCGTGATGGCGGCGGGGCTCGTCTGCGCCGCGTACGCGCCGCCCATGGCCGCGCTCGTGAGCGTGTGCGCGGCCGCGTCGATGTTCTTCGTCGTGCAGTCGATCGTCTTCACGTTCCCCGCCTCGCGCCTTTCCGGCAGCGCGCTCGCGGGCGGGCTCGGGCTCGTCAACACGTGCGGCCTGCTCGGCGGCTTCGTCGGCCCGGCCGTCGTCGGCGCGATCGAACAGGCCACCGGCCACGCGAAGAACGGCCTCGCGTGGCTCGCGATCGCGCTCGTCGTCGCCGCGCTCGCGAGCCTGCGGCTCAGGCACGGGTGCGAGTGACGGCATCAGGAGCGGCGGGCCGCATGCACCCGCCGCCTCCATGTGTCAGCGCGCGGCCGGATAGTCGATGCGCTCGGGCGCGCGGCGCATGATCACTTCGCCGCCGCGAATCGACAGCAGCGCCTTCGCCTGCCGCCGCAGCGCCTCGTAGTCGTCGCTCGCGTCGAGCACGACGAGGTTCGCGGGCCGGCCCGGCTCGATGCCGTAGCGCTCGCCGAGATGCATCGCCCGAGCGCTGTGGTCGGTGACGAAGTCGAGGCTGCGCGCGAGATCCTGATAGCCCATCATGTGGCAGATGTGCAGCCCGGCGTCGAGCACGCGCAGGATGTTGCCGTTGCCGAGCGGATACCACGGATCGCGAATCGAATCCTGCCCGAAGCACACGTTCATGCCGGCGCGGTCGAGCTCGGCGACGCGCGTGACGCCCCGGCGCTTCGGGAACGTGTCGAAGCGGCCCTGCAAATGGATGCTTTCGGTCGGGCACGAGACGAAATTGATTGCCGAGCGCTTGAGCAGGCGAAACAGCTTCGAGCAATACGCGTTGTCATACGAGCCCATCGCGGTCGTGTGGCTCGCCGTCACGCGCGCGCCGACGCCGCGCACGCGCGCTTGCTCGGCGAGCACTTCGAGAAAGCGCGAATGCGGATCGTCGGTTTCGTCGCAGTGCACGTCGACGAGGCAGCCGGTGCGCTCGGCGAGATCCATCAGGAACTCGATCGAGCTCACGCCCTGCTCGCGCGTGTTCTCGAAGTGCGGGATGCCGCCCACGACGTCCGCGCCCATCTCGATCGCGCGCTCCATCAGCGCGCGGCCGCCTTCGAACGATTCGATCCCTTCCTGCGGAAACGCGACGATCTGCAGATCGATGAGCGCGCGCGCCTCTTGCTTCACTTCGAGCATCGCCGCGAGCGCGGCGAGCGAAGGATCGGTGACGTCGACGTGCGTGCGAACGTGCTGAATGCCGTGGTCGCGCAGCATCCCGATCGTCGCATGCGCGCGCGCCTTCGTGTCCGCATGCGTGATCGTCGCCTTGCGCTGCGCCCAGCGCTCGATGCCTTCGAACAGCGTGCCGCTCATGTTCCATTCGGGCTCGCCCGCCGTCAGCACCGCGTCGAGATGGATGTGCGGCTCGACGAGCGGCGGGATCACGAGCTTGCCTTCCACGTCGACTTCGTCCGCGCCCGGTGCGCCTTGCGTGTCGATGCGCACCGCCTGCTGCTCGACGCTCACGATCGTGTCGCCGTCGAGCGCGATGCTGAAAAGGCCGCTGCGCTTGCGCAGCGTCGCGTTGATGAGCTTCATCAGAACTCCTGTCGTTGCGTGTCCGACATCCGCCACGCGAGCAGCGCGACGGACGCGTTCAACCGAAAATACGGATCGGCGAGCGATTGCCCCGACTGCGTCTCGATCCTGCGCAGCCGGTGATTGAGCGTGTTGCGATGAATCGACAACTGCTCGGCCGCCTTGATCGCGTTGCCGTTCTCCTGAAGCAGCGCCTCGAGCGTCTCGATCAGCATCGTCGGATGCTTGCGGTTGCTGTCGAGCAGATTACCGAGCGTTTCCTTCACGAAGCTGTCGATCAGCGTCGGATCGGGGATCGCGGCGAGCAGCTTCAATACGCCGAGTTCGCTGTAATCGCACAGCCCCAGCCCCGGCCGCATGCCTTCGGCGACGCCGAGCGCCTGTCGCGCCTCGGCGAGCCCGCGGCAATAGTGGCGCGCGGCGCCGACCGTCGACGAGATTCCGACGAATAGCGTGAGCGGGCCGATCTGCCGGTTCAGCGCGTCGCGCAGCGCGCCGAGCGCGAGCTTGCTCTTGCGAAAGCGCGGATCGTCGCACGGCAGCAGCAGCACGAACAGCTCGCCCTGCTCGACGACGGGCAGCGCGCCGTGCGCGTCGCGCAGCCAGTCGTCGAGGCCGCGCTGCACGGTCTGCCGCGCCTCCTGCAGCAGCGCTTCGGCCAGGGCCGGCTCTCGTCCGTCGAACAGCGCCGGCACGCCCGCGAGCCGCAGCGCGACGACGCGCCGCGGCCTGTCGAGCGCGAGCTGCAGGTTGCGCGCGCGATGGGCCGCGATGTCGATGCTCGGGTAATCGCCCGTCAGCAGCTGGTTGACGATGTCGCGCTGCGAGCGCAGCGTGTTCTCGTGCCGCACGAGCGCGGTGCCGATCAACTGCGTGACGATCACCATCTTCAGCAGATACGGCTGCTCGATCAGCGGAATGTCGAACTGCTCGGCAAGCGCGACGACGGAATCGGGAATGCGGCGAATGAACGCCTCGCCCGTCAGGATCACCATCCCGGCGATGCGGCTCTTCGCCCCTTCGCGAATCAACTGCAGCAGGTTCGCCTCGTCGCGCGGATGATTGATTCCGGTGACGAACACGAGCTCGCCGCCCATCACCCAGTCGGCGATGCCCTCGTTCTCCGCGACGTAATACCAGCGCACCGGCCGCTGCACGCCGCGCTCGCCCGCGCGCAGCTCGAGCTCCTCGAGGCCAGGCAGGTGCAGGATCTCGCTGACGGTCAGACTCATCGCTTCACTCTCCCTGGACCGACGGCGCACGCGCGATGCGCTCCGCAATCTGCACGAACGCGATGTAGCTAAGCGACGACGCGGCGATGCCGACGAGCGGCGCGATCCACGGCGACGCATACGCGAGCCCCGCGCCGATCGCATACGCGGCGAGCCCCGCGACATTGAAGCGCGGCAATCGGGCGGCAGCGATCGCCGGATAGCGGCCGCGGTGGCGATACCAGAAATCGGCGAGAATCACGCCGCCGACGGGCGGAATGATCGAGCCGAGCAGGATCAGGAACGGAATCAACAGTTCGTACATGCCGCCGATCGCGAGCACGATGCCGACCGCCGCGCCGACGAGCGTCAGCGTGCGGCGGCGCTCGCTGCGCAGCAGATGGCACGCGGCCGCCGACACGTTGTAGATCGTCGGCCCCTGGATCGTCCACAGGTTCATGCAGAGCATCACGACAGCCGCGATCGACAGCCCTTGCAGCATCATCACTTCGACGATGTCGGACTGCTGATAGACGATCGCGCAGTACGCGCCCGCGACGATCATCAGCCCGTTGCCGACGAAAAAGCCGATCATGCTCGCGGCGACGGCCGCGCGGCCGCTCTTCGCGAGCCGCGTCCAGTTCGTCGCCTGCGTCGCGCCGCTCGCGAACGTGCCGAACACCATCGTGACCGCGGCGGCGAAGCTCAACGGCTGCGTCGGCACGATCTTCGCGAGGCCCGGCCAGCCGCCGACGTCGCGCGTCGCGATCCACATCGACACGACGAGCAGCACGAACATCAGCGGCACCGATACGCGCGACAGCGCGTCCATCCCGCGATAGCCGACGATCGCGGTGATCGAGAAGCCGAACCCGAACAGCACCATCAGCGGCGTCGTGACCGACGCGGGCCAGCCGAGCAGCTTGACGAGCACGATCGCGACCGTCGCGGTGCCCCATGCGTACCAGCCGAGCTCGGCAAAGCCGAGCAGGAAGTCGGACAGCTTGCTGCCGACCTCGCCGAAACAGAAGCGCCCCATCAGCACCGAATTCAATCCGCTGCGCGACGCGACGAACGCAAGCGCCGCCGCGTAGGCCGCGAGCAGCAGATTGCCGACGACCGCCACCCACAGCATGTCGACGACGCGAAACGCAACGCCGATCTTGCCGCCCGCGAACATCGTGCCCGTGAAGAACGTGAAGCTGAGCAGCACCATCGTGATCGACAGCACGCCTTTGCGCTCGTGTGCCGGCACTTCGCTCAATGAGAACTCACCCCGTGTCGCCATCGTTTTTTGGTCTCCAGCATTTCAGCGTGAACGGATGATGCGCGGCCAATCAAGCCGTCGCATCCCGATTTGGACAATTAATACCGAAATCGAACTCGAATACGGCAAAGCGGACAATCCCCGCCGTTCACTTTGCACAGGCACCGCTCATCACGTCAGCGCCCGGCCGCCATTTTACTGTGCAAAGCGCTCAATGCAATAACGCAATCCAAGGCGAGTAATTCAGGCCGGGAAAAACTGATTCGTCGCTATATTGAAAAAATTTCCGATTATGTCGGAAACTTGGCGGGCATATTTCGGGGAAATCGGTCGGAAAGCGCTTGCCGAAAAAGCGTGCGGATGGACATGCGGCAAGGACGGCGAGCGGCAAGCGTGCGCAGTCGCGGCGCGACGCGGCCGATTGGCGCGGCGCGACGAAATTCGACGCGAGCATGACGAGCGACGCGGCGCGTGCGCGATGCCGCGGCGCGACGATGCGACGAAATGACGTCGCGGCGAAATGACGACGCAACGGCGCAACAACGCAACGCGCGGCCCGCGCGCCGCATCGTCACGCCGCATTCACTGCCAGCCCTCGATTTTCAGCCCGCTGTCCCGCTCCGCCTCCTCGCGCGATACGTCACGCACCGTCTGCCCGAACGTCCAGACGTGCCGCTCGGGATCGCGCGCGCGGTACGTGCGATCGCCGTAGAACTGATCGGCGGGCGCCTGCAGGATCACGGCGCCCGCCGCGCGGGCCCGCTCGCAATGCGCGTCGATGCCCGATTCGAGCCGCACGTGCACGCATTGCGTGTTCCTGCCGTCGACCGACGACGGGCTGACGGCGAAGTCGCTCCATCCGCCCTCGCCGATCATCACGATGCCGTCGCCGAACGACATCTGCGCATGCGCGACGCGTCCTTGCGCATCGCTGACGACGAGCTCGCGCGTGAAGCCGAATGCGCGCTCGAGCCATTCGAGCGCGGCGCGCGGATCGCGGTAGAACACCGCGCTGCTGAACGACGGGCGTCGGGATAAGGCATTCATGCGAGCGGCTCCTTCGGTGTCGTGTCGACGGCAAACCACTGTCGCCAACGCCGCGCGCCGTGTCAAGCCGCAAATTCGTGCTTCGTCCCTCGCCCGCGCGCAACGCCGCGCGGCGCCCGCGCCGCTAGAAGCGCGTGCGCAACCCGACCGCCGCCGCGACCTGATTGCCTGTCGACGACGCGCCGCCCGCGGTGTTGATCATCGCGACGTAGTTGCGGCCCGACGCGTGCTGGTACATTCCTTCGAGATAGACATCGGTGCGCAGCGACAAACGGTACACCGCCTGCAGATCGACCTGATGCCACTTCGGATCGGAACCGTACTTGACGGTGTTGTCGACGCGGCCGTCCGTATACGTGTACGCGGCGCCGACGCTGAACGCGGGCGTCACCTGATACTTTCCGTTCAGCTCGTAGTTGTCGAAGCGAACCGTGCCGCCCGTCGAGCTGAACGACGCGGTGTTCTCGTATTCGGCGCGCGTGTACACGAAGCCGGCCGTCGCCGGGCCGAACGCGTAGTTGATGCCGCCGCCGTACGAGCGCATCCGGTCCGCGCCGAGCGAGAAGCCGCCCCTGCCGTTCGCCGCCGATTCGACGACGTCGACCGCGCCCGGGCTGCCCGCCGTCGTGCCCTTCGAGCCGTCGATCTGCAGGTAGCCGGCCGCGACGTTCAATGGCCCGCGCGTGTAGCTCGCGCCGAAGCTGTATGCGCGGTTCGCCGCGAACCCGGTGCTGTTCGACATCGCGTACATGCCGCCGAACCTGAAGCCCGCGTATGTGTTGCTCGTGTACTTGATCGCGTTGTTGATCCGCAGCGAGTGGTTCAGGTTGTCGTTGTCGAACGGGTGCGCGAAGCTCGCGTCGCCGAACGTGCCCGCCGTCGCCGACATCGGCGCGACGAAATCGACGAGCGAATCGTATTGCCGGCCGATCGTCAGGGTGCCGAAACGATTGTCCGACAGCCCGACGTACGCGAAGCGGCCGAACAGGCGGCCGTCCTGGCCGAGCTTGCCGTTCTCTGAGTTGAAGCCGTTCTCCAGCACGAACAGCGCCTTCAGCCCGCCGCCGAGATCCTCGGTGCCGCGCACGCCGAAGCGGCTGCCGTTGACGGCGCCCGTCGTCGCCTGCACGAGCCCGCCGTGCGAGTTGCCGCTCGCGACGTTGTTCGTATACATGATCCCCGCGTCGATCAGCCCGTACAGCGTGACCGAGCTCTGCGCGTGCGCGGCCGTCGCGGCCAGGACCCCTGCGGTTGCGCATGCAAACCGGATGTTTTTCACAACGGAACTCCTTGTTGATTGGAATGAAACGACTCGCTTCGACGACGACCGAGTTTAGGGATTCGTCCGCCGAGAATCAGCGGCCGGGCGCGTAGAGCTTCTTTGCGCAGGCCGGAACGAACGGACACACTTCCGTCACGAAGCCTCACCCCGATCGGCCGCGCGACGCGCTCTGCTGTTTTTCAGTGTTGTGCAATCCGCAAGGCTGCTTGCCTGCGCGGCCGGTTTTTCCGCGCGCGGCCGCTGCGTAGACTCTGCTTCGTCAGTTCGGATCGTTGAACCGCGAACTGCATCGAATCGAATCACACTGGAGGTCATCTTGAAATTGATCGTCGTCACCGCTGCCGCCGCCCTCGTGCTTGCCGCACCGGTCGTCTCGTTTGCCCAATCGTCGAACGGCTCGCTCACGCGCGCGCAAGTCGTTCAGGAGCTCGTCGATCTGGAATCGGTCGGCTACCAGCCGTCGCACGGCAACGAAACGACCTATCCGGACGACATTCAGGCCGCGCAGCGCCGTCTCGACGCGAAGCGTCTCGCCGCGCGCAAGGCCGCCGAGGCCGCGTACGGCCCCGCCGTCGCGGGCGCGGCGCAAGCCGGCAAGCCCGCGGCGGGCGCGCAGTAAACGAACGTCGTTGAGGAGACGTCGGGCAAGGAGACATCACGGATGAAGAGGCGATGCGAGATGCGTCGTCTCTTCGCTGTTTTGCTGTCTTGCTGTCTTGCTGTCTTGCTGTCTTGCTGTTCAGCCGTTTCTCTATTTATTCAGCGGCCATTTCGCGGCATTTCCGTCGCGCAGCCGCTCGATCCGCGCGCCGTCCCCTTGTTTGTTTGGCCGCGCGTGGCCGAAGGGAAGCGCGGCGCCCCCGCGAACGTGCGCATCATCTCGATAAAAGCCGCCACGCCGTGCAATCTCCGCTGCCCGACACCCGCGACGCCCGAAAAAAAACAAGGCGCGACACGCAACGCGCGGCCGCCCGTCGAGCGCGGCCGCGCATCGCGTCGATATCGGAGGATTCGCTCAGTGACTCACTCAGTGACTGAGCGCGTGCGCCGCTTCGAGCCCGACTTCGAGCGACGCGGCGATCGCGCTTTGCGTCGCATCGGACGCCTCCGCGCCGATCGCCGACAGCATCGCTTCGTCGCGCGCGATCATCTTCGGCATGTGAAAGCGCAGCGCATCGACCCAGGTCCGCACTTTCGCGTCGATGAAGCGGCGCGACGGATAGAGCGCATAGACGTTCATCTTCTGCAGCCGGTGCGCGGGCAGCACGCGCACGAGTTTGCCGCAGCGCAGGTCTTCGATCGCCGCATAAAGCGGCAGCATGCCGATGCCGATGCCCGCGCGGATCGCGACCGCGAGCGACTCGGCGGTATTGGTCTGCACTGGGCCGTCGACCTTGATCTCCTCGGTGCCGTTCGGCCCTTCGAGCAGCCATTCGTGCGTCGGAAACGCGGGCGTGCGCAGCGTGAGGCACGCGTGCCGCGCGAGATCGCGCGGCGTGCGCGGCGCGCCGTGCGCACGCAAATACGCGGGCGTCGCGCACAGGATGCTGAACGTCGAGCCGAGCAGATGCGACACGAGCTCGGAATCGGGCAGCGACGACGCGGTCACGACCGCCATGTCGCTCGAGCCGTCGAACAGATCGGGCATCCGCTGCGACAGCGTGAGCTCGATCGACACGTCCGGATGCTGACTGCGATACGCGGTGAGCGCAGGCAATACGTAATGCTGGCCGATGCTCGCGAAGCTGTGCATCCGCAGCACGCCCGCCGGACGCTCGTGCGCGCAGCTCGCTTCCTCCTCCGCCTGATCGACGTCCGCGAGGATCTGCCGGCATCGCAGCAGATAGCGCTCGCCCGCGGGCGTGAGCGCAAGGCGCCGGGTCGAGCGGTTCATCAGCCGCGTGCGCAGCCGCGCCTCGAGCTCGGACACCGCGCGCGACATCGCGCCCGTCGTCGAATTCAGCGATTGAGCGGCCGCCGTGAAGCTGCCCGCTTCCACCACGCGGGCGAACACCCGCATGTTCTGTAGCGTATCCATTCCCGTTCGAAACCTGTCGTAGAGCCGATATTGTCCTCCAGCGGAACCTGCGCATTGTTGCCGCCACGGCAACTATGGTTTCCCTGCGGTTGCGTTAATGCGCGTGCGCGCGGCTCCTACAATCGGCGCCTCTCCGGTCGGACTGGCGTCGTCGCGCGAGGCCGGAGGCCCCGATTCGCGCCCGCCACCAGCACCGCCACCAGCACCAGCCATGAAGCACGAGCCCGCGCTACAGCGATTCCTCATCGATCCGCAACGATGGCAGGAGCGGCTGCGCAGCGTCGCCAGGCTCGCGCGCGACTGGGCGGGCCGCGACGGCCTCGTCTGGCTGCATCTCGCGAAGACGATCGCGGCCGCGCTCGCCGCAATGGGCATCGCGATGCTGCTCGACCTGTCGCAGCCGAGAATCGCGATGACGACCGTGTTCGTGCTGATGCAACCGATGAGCGGGATGGTGCTCGCGAAGAGCTTCTATCGGGTGGTCGGCACGGGCGTCGGGCTCGTGGCCGCGCTCGCGTTGGGCGGCCTGTTCGCGCAGCAGCCGGAGCTGTACATGGCGGGCATCACGCTGTGGGTCGCGGGCTGCATCGCGGCCGCCGTGCGCAACCGGCACTTTCGCTGGTACGGCTACGTGCTCGCCGGCTACACGGCCGCGCTGATCGGCCTGCCCGCGGTGATGGCGCCGAACACGCTGTTCCTGTCGGCGCTCACGCGCGCGGCCGAAGTCGCGGTCGGCATCTTCTGCTCCGGCGCCGTCAGCGCGCTCGTGTTTCCGCTCAGCTCGAGCGACGCGCTGATGCGCACGCTGAATGCGCGGCACGCCGCTTTCGTCGCGTTCGCCGCGAGCACGCTCGCCGGCGCGGTCGAGCGCGGCGATTTCGAGCGGCGCTTCGCCGACTTCGTCGACGGCATCGTCGGCTTCGAGGCCACGCGCGCGTTCGCGTCGTTCGAGGACCCGCACATCCGTGCGCGCAGCCGGCGGCTCGCGCGGCTGAACAGCGAATTCATGAACGCGTGCGCGCGGCTTCATGCGTTCCATCAGTTGCTCAAGCGGTTGCGCGCGAGTCACGCGGTGGAAGTGCTCGCGGCGATCGGTCCGCATGTCGACGCGCTGTCGGCCGCGCTGTCCGCGCTGCGCGGCGACTCCGCCCAACGGCGCGCGACGCAGTCGCGGTCGCCTTCACCTTCACCTTCCCCTTCACCTTCACCATCGCCCGCGCTCGTCGAGCTGAGCGCGTACCTCGCCGCGCTGCCGAAACGCGCGCGCGCGTCGCGCCGCGCGGTCGAGACGCTCGCCCCGGCCTGCGCGCTCGACTTCGACACCGCGATCGAGCTGCTCCACCGCTTCGTCGACGAATTCCTCGGCTACGCTGAAACGCACGCGTCGCTCGCGCTCGACAGCCACGTGCTCGAGCGCTCGGTCACGCGCTACGCGGTGAAGACGAACCGCTACTTCGTCGGCTTCACGTTCCTGCGCACGCTCGTCGCGATGGGCGCGATGAGCGCGTTCTGGATCGCGTCCGAATGGTCGAGCGGTGCTCTCGCGGTGATCGGCACGGCGATCGCGTGCGCGCTCAGCTCGACCGCGCCGCGCGCGAGCCGCTTCGTCGCGCAAATGGCCGCGGGCGCGGCGCTCGCGACGCTCACCGGCTATCTGTACGTCTGCTACGCGTATCCGCGCATCGACGGCTTCCCGCTCCTGTGCGCGGCGCTCGCCCCCGCGCTCGCGGCGGGCGCGTATCTCGCGACGCGCCCCGGCAAGTCCGGCTACGGGATCGGCTTCGTCGTGTTCTTCTGCCTGCTCGCGGGGCCGGACAACGTGATCGTCTATGCACCCGATGCGCTGATCAACAACGGCCTCGCGCTCGTCGTGTCGATGCTCGCCGCATCGATCGCGTTCGCGGTGGTGTTCCCCGCCGAGATGCCCTGGCTCACCGGCAGAATCGCGCGCGATCTGCGCCGCCAGATCACGCTCGCGTGCGACGGCCCGCTGTCGGGCCTCGAGCAGCGCTTCCAGTCGAGCTCGCACGATCTGATGTCGCAACTGCGCAACCTGCTCACGAAGCGCTCGCGACGGCATCGCGACGCGCTGCGCTGGATGCTCGCGACGCTCGAAGTGGGCCATGCGGTGATCGACTTGCGCCGCGAGATGCAGGCGTTCACGGCCGCGCAGCCCGCACAGGCGCTGCGCTGGCGCGCGTTGATCGACGCGGTGCGCGATGCGCTGCCACGGCTTTTCGAGACACCCGACGCGCATCGGCTCGCGCGTGCGCTGAAGTCCGTCAATCTCGCGATCCGTGCGGTCCGGCACACGCAGCACCTGTGGTCCGCGGTGCCCGCCGAGCGTCGTCAGATGCAGCGCATCGTCAGTTGCCTGCACTTCATCCGCAGCGCGCTGATCGACGGGGACGCGCCTTTCAATCGCGGCTCGCGCGCCCGTGAACGCGTGCGCGCAAGACGCGGCTCGCGCGGCTGACACGCGAAACGATCGTTGTGCGAAATGGAAAGAAGCTCCCCACGCCCGGCGATTAATTCAATCCGATTCGGGTCATATAGTTTCATCACCGTCGAGCAAGACGGAAACCCTCAAGGAGAAAATCAAATGAAGTCGCTGCAAATCGCCGTCGTCGCGCTGTCGCTGTCCGCCGTCATGGCCGCCGCTCATGCGCAACCCGCCGCCGCCGACGCGGGCCGGCAACCGGCGAACCGCACCGAGGCCGTGCAAGCCGCCGGCCGCGTCCCCGCCGCTCATCAAGACGGCCAGGAACCGAACGCATGCGTCGGCCCGGTCAGCTTCTGCAACATCTACTTCGGCAGCTAAGCGTCGTGCGCGCCGCGCTCGGGACCGAACGGAAAGCTCGACACGAGCTTTCCGTTTCATGACTTCAAGCTGTCAAATTCATTTGCGAGACTGCGCGCTCGACTCACCGCACGCGCAACACTCCGACGAGCGGCGGTGCCTTCCAGCCGATTCTTCCTCGCTCCTCCGTTTCGATGAAACGCCGCCTCGCCCGCCTCCTCGCCCCGACCCTGCTGTGCGCCGCGCTTGCCGCTTGCGGCGCCGGCGACGTGAACGACAACGGCACGCCGCCCGCCGCGCAGCCGAATCCGGCGCCCGAAGCGCCGGCGCCCTCTCCCGCGCCCGCCGCGCCCACCTACTATCAGACGAAGACGCCTTATCGTCCACAGCAGGACGCTTCGACGTACGAAGCGCCTCCCGCGGGCTACGCGCCCGTCTATACCGAGATGGTCGCGCGCCACGGCTCGCGCGGGCTGTCCGGTTTCAAGTACGACGGCGCGATTTACGACATGCTGCAGAAGGCGGACGCCGACGGCGCGCTCACGCCGCTCGGCCGGCAGTTGAAGGCCGACACGTTCGCGATGATGAGGGCGAACGCGCTGCTCGGCTATGGCGTCGCGGGCATCTCGACGCCCGGCTACGGCAATCTCACGCAGGTCGGCATCCGCGAGCACCGGCAGCTCGCCGCGCGGCTGCTCACGCGGCTGCCCGCGCTGTTCGACTCGGCTGCCGGCGCGGCGGCGGGCAACGCGGCGCGCAAGATCGTCGTCGTGAGTTCCGGCCAGGATCGCGCGGTCGACAGCGCGACGTTCTTTTCCGGCGCGCTCGTGGCCGCACGCCCCGCGCTCGCGCCGGCGATCACGCTGCCGCCCGCGCCCGCCGGCTATCCGGAAGGCGCGCCGGTTGCGCAAGCCGCGGGCGTCAATCGCTTCCTGCTTTACTTCCATGCACTGAAGCCCGCCACCGATCTCGTCGCGTCGACGGCCGATCCGTATTACGCGACCTATCGCGACAGCCTCGCGTATCAGGCCTACGGAGGCGATCCCGTCGCCGCCGCGAAACTCGACGCGATCGTGCAATCGCCGCAAACGGGGCAGGTAGCGCAAGCGGTGCTCGCCGGGCTCGTCGCGCCCGAGTTCGTCGCGAAGCTCGGCACCGCGGGCTACACGTTCTCGAACACGGGCGCTTACGCGTTCGCGTCGGCGGACGGCAAATTCGCCAACACGGTGAAGGGCGACGGCAAGACGAAGATCAAATCGGCCGCCGACGCCGCGAACGTGCTGTACAACCTGCTGCAGGTCGCGCCCGCGATGACGGCCGAAACAGGCGGCGTCGCGATGGAGCGCTACATCGCCGCGCCGCAGGCCGAGCACCTCGCGTATCTTCAGGACGCCGAGGATTTCTACGGGAAAGGCCCGGGCGTCGCCGAAGCGAATCCCGTCACGTACCGGATGGCGCAGGCGCTCGTCGACGATTTCTTCGGCGAGATCGACGCGATCGCACGCGGCGACCTGACGAACGCGGCGAAGCTGCGCTTCACGCACGCCGAGGTCGTGATCCCGTTCGCGTCGATCCTGAAGCTCGGGAACGTGTTCGCCCCCGTGCCGCAGGCGCAAACCTACACGTATGCGAGCAACCCGTGGCGCGGCGAGACGGTGTCGCCGATGGCCGCGAACCTGCAGTGGGACGTGTATCGCAACGGATCACGGCTCATCGTGAAGATGCTGTACAACGAGCGCGAAACCGATTTCCAGCCCGCGTGCGACGACGCGCGGATCGCGCCCGGCAGCCGCTTCTACGACTACGCGGGCTTGAAACGCTGCCACGGCTATCGCTGAGCGTCGCCCGCGCGCGGCCGCCAGCCGGCCTCGCGCAGCGCGTCGACGAGCCGCGCGGCGCCGAGCGCCTCGACCTGCACGCCGCGCGCCGATAGATCGGTCGCCGCGACGAGCGCGTTGACGATCGCCTCCTCGACCGCTTCCGCCGCCGCATCGAACAGCGCCGAGATGTGCTCGTCGGCGACCATCCGCACGCCAACCGTCGTCGGCCCCGGTCGGCCGTAGCTCGCGATCGGCAGGCCGGCGTTGCCGGTCGCGAACGCGACGAAGATGTCGCCGCTCGAGTTGTCGGTGCCGCCGCCGACGCGTGCGAGCCCGACGCTCGCGCGCTGCGCGAGCCGCGTGCATTGATGCGGCAGCAACGGCGCGTCGGTCGCGAGCGTCACGACGATCGAGCCCATGCCGGGCTCGCCCGCCGCGCCCGGCGCGCGGAACGGCGAATGGATCTCGTGCAGCACTTCGCCGACCGGATAGCCCGCGACGCGCAGCGCCGCGCGCTGCCCGTAGTTCGCCTGCACGAGCGCGCCGACCGTCCAGCCGCCCGCCGTGTCGGCGACGACACGCGACGCGGTGCCGATGCCGCCCTTGAACTCGTGGCAGATCATGCCGGTGCCGCCGCCGACGCAGCCCTCTTCGACCGCGCCCGAACGCGCGGCGGCCAGCGCCTGCGCGACATGCCCGACGCGCACGTGCTGGCCCCAGATGTCGTTCAGGAGTCCGTCGAACGTCTCCATCACGACCGGCATGCACCAGTACACGTGCTCGCGATCGCGCGCGCCGCCCTGCGCGCGCTCGGCCGCGATCAGCGCGTCGCGCACGATGCCGACGCTGTGCGTGTTCGTGTACGCGATCGGCGTCGTCAAAAGCCCTGCCTCGCGAATCCATTCGAGCCCGGTCGCGTCGCCATTGCCGTTCAGCACGTGAACGCCCGCGAAGCACGGCTCGTCGCGCGCGCGGCCGGCGCGCGGCTCGATCACCGTCACGCCGGTATGCGCCGACGCGTCGCCCGCGTCGACGTGCACCGTGCGATGCCCGACCCGCACGCCCGCGACGTCGGTGATCGCGTTGAAGCGCCCCGGCTTGCCGCGGCCGATGCGAATGCCCAGATCTCGTGTGCGCATGCTGATGGTCCTCTCTTTCGGTTCGTGGTTCAGAGTTCGCGGAACGCCGCGCTGCGGCGCGCCCAGAGTGCATAAGTCGCGAGCGATACGACGGCGAGCCCGGCGATGATGTACAGGTCGGTCGGCTTGGTCGCGGCGGCGATCGTCGTATAGAGCGTATACCCCGCTCCGGCGATCGCGACGACGGGCGGCAGCGGCCACCACGGCATCCGGTAATGATGATCGACGTCGCGCCGCGTCACGCGGCTCGCAAGCGCCGCGATGCCGACGGCGAGATAGATGAGCAGCAGCAGATCGACCGTGAACGCGGTCAGCTCGTCGAGGCTCGACACGAACACGAGCAGCGTCGAAGGCACCGCGAGCGTGAGCGTCGCGATCCACGGCGACTCGAGGCGCGGATGGATGCGCGTGAACGCGCCGTTGCAGGCGCGCGACCACAATGCATGGCGCCCGCTGCTGTACAGGAAGCGCCCGACCATGATGACGATCGCGATGATCGCGTTGAACACCGACAGGAAAATGCCGCCGCTCACGACGCGCGACACGCCCGAATTGCTGAGCGCGCGCACGACGTAGCCGATCGGATCGGCGCTTTTCGCGAGCTCGACGAACGACGGCGCGCCGAGCACGATCGCGGTGAGCGGCACGAGTTCGACGACGAGGATCACCGCGAGCGAGCAGATCACGGCCTTCGCGATGTCGCGGTTGCCGCCTTCGAGATCTTCGGCGAGAAACACGGCCGCGCCGAAGCCGTTGTAGCAGAAGATCGCGGTGCCGACGGCCGGCATGATCGCGGCGAGCGTCGCGGGCACGAGCGCGGCTCCGCTCACGACGACCGGATTGACGAGCGCGAGCGCCGGGCGATGCGGTTCGGAAAAGCCGAGATACGCGATCAGCGCGAGCACGAGGATCTCGATCACGAGAAACGCGCCGGTGATCCACGCGTTCGTGCGAATGTTCAGGATGCCTAGCGCATAGCTCGCGAGCACGATCGCGAGCGCGACCGACTGATTGCCGAACTGCGTGCCGAGCGCGGCATTCAGGTAAGGCGCGGCGCCGCTCGCGAGCACGGCCGGAATGAACACGTTCACGGCGAGCACCGCGACGAAGGTCAGATAGCCGGGCAGCGCGCCGAACACGCGCTTGACCATCACGTACTCGCCACCCGCGCTGCGATGCGCGGCGCTCAGTTCTGCGTAGCAAAGCGCGAACGCGAACGCGAGCAGCCCGCCGAGCACGAACGACATCACCGCGCCGCTGCCCGCCTGCTGGATCGCGAACGGCGCGATCACGAAGATCGAGCTCGCGGGCGTCACGCCCGACACGGTGATCATCACGACGTCGCGCACGCCGAGCGAGCGCACGAGCGTGTCCCGTGCGCGCGTTTCGGCCGGCGCGGCGGCCGCCGTGCTCGAGGACTCCGATATCATCGCCATCTTGCTCTCCTTTGCCGCAGGTTTTTTGAACGCCCATACTCGGGCAACGCATGGCGCGCAGTCTAGGAAGCCAAATTGCACGCCGCCATTCCCCCTTGGGGTTACGCCAAATCGGGGCGCACATGGATCGACTGTTCAGCGAAGTAGCGATGCATCAAGCGTTCGGACGCGCGCTCGATCACCTCGGCGAGCCGCGCTTCTGGCGCTTTCTGATTCTGTTTCTCAACGAGATGGTGCCGTTCGACAACGCGCTCGCGACCGCGCTCGGCCGCGACGGCGTGCCCGTCGTGCTCGACGAATACGACACGGGCGGCGCGAGCGGGCCGTCGCCCGTGCCGCTGTATCTCGACGGGCTCTATCTGCTCGATCCGTTCCTGCAGGCCGCGCACGACGGCCTCGCGGACGGCTGTTATCGGCTCGAGGAAGTCGCGCCCGACCTGTTCCGGCAAAGCGAGTATTTCCTCAGTTATTTTCGCGACGCGGTCGGCGAGGACGAATTGCAGATCATCGTGCGCACGCGGCCGGACGAGATGCTGTCGCTGTCGCTCGGCGCGCACGCGCGCTTCGACACCGGCGCGCTCGGCCGCCTCGCCGCATGCTCGCCGTGGCTCTTCGCGGCGATCCGCCAGCATCGCCGGCTGCAAGGCGACGCATCGCGCACGGGCGCGAACGACGATCTCGCCGCACGCGTCGAGCGGGCGCTCGCGAGCTTCGGCGAGGAACTGTTGACCGAGCGCGAGATGGCGATCGCGCGGCTCGTGCTGCGCGGCAACTCGTCGAAGGCAATCGCCGAGCGGCTCGCGATCTCGCCCGAGACCGTCAAGGTGCATCGGCGGCACTTGTATTCGAAGCTCGGGATTTCGTCGCAGCCGGAGCTGTTCTCGCTGTTCCTGCAGGCGCTCGGGCACGACGCGCCGCGGTGACGCCGCGATGAAACCGCCGTGAGGCGGCGGTGAAGCGGCAAAGCGGCCGGCGATGCATCGAATTCGCCGGCGACGATCGCCTTTCCTCCGTGCGCAAAACCGCCTATGTTTTGAAAGGGTGCGAAACGGATGCGACACCGCAGCGGTGCGAGAACAACGCCACGGCGCTCGCATCAATCGCTCACGTCGTTCGAATGGCCCCCGCGCCCGCCGGAACAAGGAGACACACATGAGAACCGCTTTTGTCGCATGCGCGCTCGCGCTCGGATTCGCTTCGAGCGCCGCGCTCGCCGATGCGCCCGCGATGCCGAGCGGCGGCATGCTGGTCGCCGCCAACGGCATGACGCTCTACACGTTCGACAAGGACACCCCGAACTCGGGCAAGAGCATGTGCAGCGGCCCATGCTCGGCGAACTGGCCGCCGTACAAGGCGAGCGCGACCGATCAGCCGACGGGCGGCTACACGATCATCAAGCGCGACGACGGCACGCTGCAATGGGCCTACCAGGGCAAGCCGCTCTATTTCTTCGCAAAGGATGCCGCGAAGGGCGACAAGAAAGGCGACGGCTTCAAGGACGTCTGGCACGCGGTGAAGGAATAGGCGCGCGGGCGGCGCGGCGGGACGTGACGGCGTCTCGCGGCGCTTGGCGCGCGGGCGCGAGCGCGGATACGGGCACGGGCACGGGCACGGGCACGAGCACGAGCACGAGCACGAGCACGAGCACGAGCACGAGCACGAGCACGAGCACGAGCACGAGCATTGCAGCGTGGCGCTTCGCCCGCATCGCGTCAACCGCCGCGACGTCGTTTGCAGCGGCCGCTTGAGCGCGAGCCGATCGAGCGCGGTGCGTACGTTGCGTCAGCGCGCGATGCGCCGACGGATTGCACGATCGGCACGCACTCGCCGCGCGGGCCGCCTACGCATCGCGATCGCAGAGGACGAACTCGTCAGCAAACACCTCGATACTTGCGCGTTCCTGCAACTATTCCGGCCCGCGAAGCCGTGCGCGCGCCTCGCAAACACCGTGCGGCCGAGGCTCGCGGCGCATGCTTCGCGGCGCTCGATTCGCGCGTGCTTCGCGCTTGAGCCGCACTCTTGAGCGACACGAGTGAAGTGCGTCGACACGAGACGACGAACCGCTCGCGTCACGGCTGCCGATGCGCCGGCAGCGCCGGCAGCGATCGCGCCGGCGATCGCAACCGCAACCCGAACATCGCATCGCACGCAAGCGCGCGCATCAGCGTCTGCGCGCCGCCGACGCGGCCCGGCCAGCCCTCCACGCGCTCACGGAGCCGGCAGATACGTCAACGGATTGACCGGCACGCCCTTGCGTCGAATCTCGAAATGCAGCATCACGCGATCCGCGTCGCTGTCGCCCATCTCCGCGATCGTCTGGCCCTTCGCGACCTTGTCGCCCTCCTTGACCATCAGCTTGCGATTGTGCGCGTAGGCGCTGAGATACACGTCGTCGTGCTTGACGATCACGAAGCTGCCGTAGCCGCGCAGGCTGTCGCCCGCATAAGCGACGACGCCGTCCGCCGCGGCCTTCACCGGCTCGCCTGCGGCGCCGCCGATGTTGATGCCGGGATGCTTCGCATCGTCGGGATTCTTCAGGATCGGGCCGCGCACCGGCCACGCGAAACTCGGCGCGGCTGCGTCCGACGCGGCGGACGCAGCGGATTGCCTCGGCTGCTGCGATTGCTGCGACTGCCTTGCGACCGCGCCCTTCGCATCCGCGGCGCCCGCCGCTGGAGTCGAGCCCGGCTGCGTCGCGCAGGCGGCGAGCGCCGCGACGGCGGCGGCGCATGCGGCGCGCAGCGCGAGCGTGACCGTGAAGGACTTGTCCGAAAGATTGGTTGGCTTCGTATACGACATCATCGGCATCGGCTTCTCACTTCTCTGTTGCAATGGATCTGGGCACGTCGCGCGCGTGCCGTGGCCGGCGCGCGACGCCGGGAAGAGATACCACGCACGATCCATTCAATACAATTTCCTTGCATATTCTTACAGCGCCATCCCGATGCGGCGCAGGACCGCCGCGGCCGCCGGCCGTCGCGCGCGGCGCGCCGTGGTCCAACCGGAGACGATGCGTATCGCGCGCGTACGCCGCGCAAGCGGCAAGCCGCACTCCGCACACACGCACACACGCACACACGCACACACGCACACACGCACACACGCAAGCACGAGCACAAAAGAAAAAGCCCGCGTTACGCGGGCTTCGAACAGGCCGTCGACGAAACGCTTCGCCGAACGGCCTGGATGGGCCAACTACAAAGCTGCTCAGCGGCTCGACGGGAAGCTGAACACCGTCCCCTCGCGCACGCCGGCCGACGGCCAGCGCTGCGTGATCGTCTTGCGCTTCGTGTAGAAGCGCACCGCGTCCGGGCCGTACGCGTGCAGATCGCCGAACAGCGAGCGCTTCCAGCCGCCGAACGAGTGATACGCGACGGGCACGGGCAGCGGCACGTTGATGCCGACCATCCCGACCTGGATGTTGTCGCTGAAGAAGCGCGCGGCCTCGCCGTCGCGCGTGAACAGGCACGTGCCGTTGCCGTACTCGTGCGCGTCGACGAGCGCCATCGCTTCGGCCAGCGACGCGACGCGCACGACGCCGAGCACCGGCCCGAAAATCTCATGCTGATAGATCGGCATGCCGGGCTTCACGTGATCGAACAGGCACGGGCCGAGGTAGTAGCCGCCGTCGTGGCCGTCGACCTTCACGCCGCGGCCGTCCACGACGAGCGATGCGCCCGCTTCGACACCGGCTTCGACGAAGCCCGCCACCTTCTCGAAGTGCTGCCGCGTGACGAGCGGCCCCATGTCGACGCCTTCTCCCGTGCCCGGGCCGACCTTCATCTTCGCGATCTCGGCCGCGAGGCCCTCGACCACCTTGTCGCCGGTCTCGTCGCCGATCGCGACGACGAGCGGAATCGCCATGCAACGCTCGCCGCACGAGCCGTACGCGGCGCCCATCAGCGCGTTCACCGCGTTGCCGATGTCGGCGTCCGGCATCACGACCGCGAAGTTCTTCGCGCCGCCCAACGCCTGCACGCGCTTGCCGTGCGCGCAGCCCGTCGTGTAGATGGTTTCGGCGATCGGCGTCGAGCCGACGAAGCTCACCGCCTTCACGCGCGCGTCGGTCAGGATCGTGTCGACGGCTTCCTTGTCGCCGTTCACGACGTTCAGCACGCCCGGCGGCAGGCCCGCCTCGAGCGCGAGCTCGGCCATGCGCAGCGTCGACGACGGCGTGCGCTCCGACGGCTTCAGCACGAACGTGTTGCCGCACGCGACCGCCATCGGCCACATCCACAGCGGCACCATGATCGGGAAGTTGAACGGCGTGATGCCCGCGACGACGCCGAGCGCCTGGAACTCGCTCCACGAATCGATCGCCGGGCCGACGTTCTTGCTGTGCTCGCCCTTGAGCAGCTCCGGCGCGTAGCTCGCGTACTCGACGTTCTCGATGCCGCGCTGAAGCTCGCCCATCGCGTCGGCGAGCACCTTGCCGTGCTCGGCCGTGATCAGCGCGCACAGCTCGTCCGCGTGCGCCTCGAGCAGTGTCTTGAAGCGGCTCATCACGCGCGCGCGCTTGAGCGGCGGCGTGTTGCGCCACGCCGGGTACGCGGCCTGCGCGGCCGCGATCGCCGCCTCGACCGTGGGCTTGTCGGCAAGCCGCACGCTCGTCGTCGATGTGCCCGTCGCCGGATCGAACACCGGCTGGACGCGCTCGCCGCCGTCGACGCGCTTGCCGTCGATCAGATGGCCGAGGGTGGAGGTCACGTTGCTGTCGTGTTTCATCGCGGTGTTTCCTGAATTCGTGTGTTTCGTTCGTGTGTTTCGTCGATGCGGCGAACGCGCGCCGCCGCGCAAGCCGGAGCGCATCGCGCCGCGGCCGAACCGCTTCGGCGGCGAACTGCCGTCGCGCCGCCCCGGCGCGGCGAACGCCGTTTCGGCCGCCGCCCGACGCGCGCGCGGCGGCCCCGCGTCGTCACGCGGTGGCGAGCAGCGCGTCGTTCAGCGCGCCGACAAGGCTGTCGATCTCGTGCCTCTCGGCGATGAACGGCGGCGCGAGCTGGATCGTGTCGCCGCCGTAGCGCACGTAGAAACCGTTCTTCCAGCAATGCATCGCGATCTCGTACGGACGCCGCGCAGGCTCGCCCGGCGCGTGCTCGATCGTCAGGCCCGCGGCGAGCCCGCAGTTGCGGATGTCGGCCACGTGGCGCACGCCCTTCAGGCCATGCACGGCCGCCTCGAAATGCGGCGCGAGCGCGCGCACGCGGCCGATCGCGTCTTCCTTCTCGAGCAGATCGAGCGCCGCGACGCCCGCCGCGCATGCGACGGGATGCGCGGAATACGTGTAGCCGTGCGGAAATTCGAGCATGTAGTCGGGGCCGCCCGCCGCCATGAACGTGTCGTAGATGTCCTGGTTCGCGATCACCGCGCCGAGCGGCTGCGCGCCGTTCGTCACCTGTTTCGCCACGTTCATGATGTCCGGCACGACGCCGAACGCATCGGCGCCCGTCATCGCGCCCGCGCGGCCGAAGCCCGTGATGACTTCGTCGAAGATCAGCAGGATGTCGTGCGCGGTGCAGATCTCGCGCAGCCGCCGCAGATAGCCCTTCGGCGGCACGACGACGCCCGCCGAGCCGGAGAACGGCTCGACGATCACCGCGGCGATGTTCGACGCGTCGTGCAGCGCGATCAGGTCGAGCAGGCGCTCGGCGAGCTCGGCGCCGTGCTCGGGCAGCCCGCGCGAGAACCTGTTTTCCGGCAGTTGCGTGTGCGGCAGGAAGTCCGCATCGAGGCCCTGGCCGAACAGCTTGCGGTTCGGCCCGATCCCGCCGACCGAGATGCCGCCGAAGTTCACGCCGTGATACCCCTTCTCGCGGCCGATCAGGCGCGTCTTCGTGCCTTTGCCCTTCGCGCGCCAGTACGCGCGCGCCATTTTGAGCGACGTGTCGGCCGCCTCCGAGCCCGAGCCCGTGAAGAACACGTAGTCGAGGCCGGCCGGCGTGAGCGCCTTGATCTTGTTCGCGAGCTCGAACGACTGCGGATGACCGAACTGGAACGCGGGCGAGTAGTCGAGCCGCGCGACCTGGCGCGCGACCGCGTCCGAGATCTCGGTGCGGCCGTGGCCGAGCCCGCAGCACCAGAGGCCGGACAGTCCGTCGAAAATCCTGCGGCCGTCGGCTGCCGTGTAGTACGCGCCCTTGCCTTCGACGATGATCCGCGGGTCCTGCTTGAACTGGCGGTTCGCGGTAAACGGCATCCAGTGGGCGTCGAGCCACTGCGCATCGGTGCGCAGCGGCGTGTCGGGGGTCGTGGGTTCGGTCAGAGCGTTCATGTCGGTCGGCAGCGCGGCGCGGCGCGGATGAATGAAGATGTTGCGCATTGTCGAGTCGACGAATAGTCTTTTGAATATCGCAATATCAATGTTTACTTGAGCATTTATGCAAGCAAGAAAACCGAAGAGCCGCGCGCTCCTCGGCCAGCTGACCGACATGGACTTGCGCCTGCTGCGCGTGTTCAGGAGCGTCGTCCAGTGCGGCGGCATGGCGGCGGCCGAGCTGGAGCTGAACATCGGGATCTCGACGATCAGCCGGCACGTGAAGGATCTCGAAACGCGCCTCGGCCTCGTGCTGTGCCGGCGCGGCCGCGCCGGCTTCACGCTGACGCCCGAGGGCCAGACCGTCTACGAGGAAACGCTGCGGCTGCTGGCGTCGGTCGAGGCGTTCAGGAGCCGCGTCGACGGAATTCACGACCGGATGGGCGGCGAGCTGCACATCGCCGTGTTCGACAAGACCGCGACGAACCCGAAGGCGCGGCTCGGCGACGCGATCGGGCGCTTTCACGACGAGGCGCCGGACGTCGCGCTGAACCTGCACGTCGCGTCGATCAACGAGGTCGAGCGCGGGATCATCGACGGCAGCTATCAGGTCGGGATCATCCCCGCGCACCGCAGCTCGGGCAGCCTCGTCTACATGGACTTGTTCGACGAGCGGATGCTGCTGTACTGCGGCGCGAGCCATCCGCTCTTCGACGCGCCGCACGCGAAGCTCACGTGGCGCCAGGTGCGCGGCTACGCGTTCGCCGGCCTCGGCTACCACTCGCCGAACATGGAGCTGAGCCACCGCGCGAAGCTCACGCGCAGCGCGACGGCGTCGGACCAGGAGTCGATCGCGACGCTGATCCTGTCGGGGCGGTATCTCGGCTTCCTGCCCGATCACTATGCGCAGAGCTTCGAGGCGAAGGGGCTGATGCGGCCCGTCGCACCGCAGCGGTTCCATTACTCGTGCCGGTTCGTGAGCCTGCTGCGGCGCTCGCCGCGGCCTTCGCGCGCGGCGCTGCTGTTTCAGGATTGCCTGGAAATCGCGCATGCGGCGGCGCGGGCGAAGGCGTGAGCGCGACGACGATCGAACCGTTGGAGGGTGAGTCCATGGGGCCGCTGATTTCCATGCCGCCGCCGCCCATCGACCCACGCGATGTATTGCCGCCTGTCGAGACGATACGGAACCGTCCACGCCTGCGATATCTCGTTGTATTTCTCCGCGCCGCCGTCGAACGCGAGGCTGCCCGTGTCGACGTCCGTTCGCGTCAGCCTGGCTTTTACCCACTCATGCGAATGAAAAGCGAACGAGCACCGTCGCTACGGCCCGCCGCCGCAGCACATTCAAACCGCAACGACGCGTTGACTGCGTGCCTGACGCCCGCCATTGCCGGTCAATCAAGCTTCAATCGACCCGCGGCCTCAGCCGGGCGCGGTGCGCAACGCCACGCGCCCGCTCGATGACAAGCCGGCGAACGCCGTCGCGGGGAAAGCGCGAAAACCGTTACGGGCATGCGCGGCGCCGCGCCGACGATGCCGACGTCCACCGCCGCCCGCTCTGCGATAATCGCGCTTTCCCGCATACTTCCGCGCCGATGCGGCGCCGCGCCAAGCCATGAATTCACCGTTGCCGACCGCCCCCGCCGCGCCGCTGCCGCCGATCTCGTGCCTGCAGGACGACGAACGTCCGTGGCTGCCGATGGACGCGAGCCTGCCCGGGCTCGCGATCAAGTACCTGCACATCAACGTCGCCGAAGACGAGATGACCGTGCTGCTGAGGATGCCGGTCGGGCTCGCGCTGCCGCGCCATCGACACGACGGCGCGGTGTTCGTCTACACGCTGCAGGGCGAGTGGCGCTATCGCGAATACGACTGGATCGCGCGGCCGGGAAGCACGCTGCTCGAGCCGGCGGGCTCGCACCACACGCCGGAGGCGATCGCATCGGAGACGGGCGCGGTCGTCACGTTCAACGTGATGCGCGGCGATCTCGTGCTGCTCGACGATGCGGGCAACGAGACCGCGCGCGAGAACGGCCGGGTCGGACTGCTGCGCGAACGCAAGTTCGCGCGCGCGAAGCCGGATGTCGCGCCGCCTTTCGTCACGCGCTGAGCGCACACGCCCATCGCGCCCATCGCGCCCATCGCGCGACACCGGCGTGCGGTTGCGGCAGCCGTGCGCTGCGCGTGCGCGACGACGGCCGCCGCATCAAGGCCGCCGCGCACTGCCGGCGGCGAATGCCCGCTCGCGTCGTTCGATCGAGCTCCGCTCACTCCGGATACGAATCGTGAACCTTGAGCTTCGCGAGCTTGAAGATCGTGCGCAGCGTCCGCGGATGGATGTCGCGGCGCGCGGCGAGCGACGACAGGATGAAGTCGAGCACCTTCGCGTGCCTGAGCAGCACGAGGCAGCTTTCGAGATCCGTCTTGTCGGTCGCCTGCATGCGTTCCGCGAGTTGCAGCATCTCGGTGGATAGCTCGCGCGCCATGTCGAGCTCGATCTGCTGCTTTTCGGTCCAGACGGCGGGCTGCGGCTGCTCGAGCAGCTTCGCCAGGAAGGCCTGGAATTGCGCGTCGGACTGGTTCGGGAGCGTGTCCATGTATTGCACCGTGCTGCTTGGGGACGAGCGGATCTTGCGGATGCGCCCGACCAGTTTGCCTGAATCCGCGCCGTTCGGCCGGCGCGGCCCTCGTATTCGATGCGACGCAGAAACCGTGCCAGCGTCGACAACGTCAAGTGCGGCGCACGCGACGGAAGGACGGAGATGAGCCGTCAGGGCCGTCGACAGGCCGTCCGAGGCAGCGTGTCCCATGGTGCCTGCGGCACCCCCGCTCCGCGCCGCGTCGGCCCAAACGCACGGACGGCGTCAAAACGATTCAAAAATGTTACGTAACGCATGGCGTTGAAGCGGGGAAACCACGAGCGAGAATACGCGATACGCCGGCGACCTGTTCAACGCCCCTACGCTTTTCGCGCCCCCTTCTCCGCCACAACGGATACGCGAAATCCGCCGTTCGATCTCTGTGGCGGCTCGCGGCCGACGGCACCGCAATCGGCCGGCAGGCCATTCGCGCAAGATTCCCCCCGATCCCGCCCGATTGCCCTCCGCGATTGCCGGATCGAACCGCGCGGCCCCGCGACAGACCCGCCTCAGCAAAATGGGCTCGATTGTTCCGGCGAAAAGCCAATGGATCATTGAAGTTCGGCCGGAAGTTCGACCTGAAAAAGCGGCTCAGGCCTTCCGTATCGCCGGCTCCCGGTCCGCCCGCGTGTCGCGGTTGCTCATCCCGAGCGCCGCCTGCGCCCCGAGCGCGCCGCTGCCCTGAACCCGCCGCTCGCCGTTGCGTGAAGCCTCGCCGCCCTACCCGGATCAACCCCTTACAAAATCCTAAAGAATCCCCCGCGCCTGCCGACAACCACGCCATCAGAGAGCGGTGACGCGTGCGTTCCGCCAACGTCCCCGCCACCGCACTCGGAGTCATTCATGAACGTGCCATTCTTGCGGCGCGCGAGCGTCGGCGCACGCCTCGCTGCGCTGTCGAGCGCGCTCTTCGCGCTTCTCTTCGCCGCGTTCGTCTGGGCGCTGACCCACGCCGCCGCCGGCCAGATCGCCGGCCAGGTTCACGCGCGCATCGACGAGAAGGATCGCTCGATCGCCGCGATGATCGCGCTCTTCGACGAAGCGCTCACCGCCGAGGCGAGCCGCGCGATGACGCTCCTCGGGAGCTTCTTGCCGCCCGGCTACGCGCTCGATCCCGCGCGGACCGTCGACGTCGCGGGCGTCGCGACGCCCGCGCTCACCGCGGGCGGCCAGACGCTGAACCTCGATTTCTCGATCCCCGACCAGTTCCTGCTGAAGAGCGGCGCGATCGCGACGATCTTCGCGCGAAAGGGCGACGACTTCGTCCGCGTGACGACGTCGCTGAAAAAGCAGGACGGCAGCCGCGCGATCGGCACGCTGCTCGACCGCAAGGGCCCCGCGTACGCGCCGCTCGTCGCCGGCAACACGTATACCGGTCTCGCGACGCTGTTCGGCAAACGTTACATCACCCAATACAAGCCCATCGCGGACGCGAGCGGCGCGATCGTCGGCGCGCTGTTCGTCGGCATCGACGTCGGCGCGGAAATGCGGCTCGTCGAGAACGGCATCCGCCAGTTGAAGATCGGCGAGCACGGCTACTATTTCGTGCTCGACGCATCGAACGGCCCGACGCGCGGCAACCTGATCGTCCATCCGCAGCGCGCGGGCCAGCGCGCCGACGACGCAGCCGCGCCGTACGCGCAGATGCTCGCCGCGAAGGAAGGCCAGTTGTCCTACACGTCGACCGACACGGCCGCGTCCGACAGCGGCCCGCGCGCGAAATTCGTGTCGTTCGTCACAATCCCGCAGTGGCAATGGCTCGTCGGCGGCATCGCGATCGACGACGAAGTGATGGCCGGCATGCGCGCGACCCGCAACCGCTTCGCGGCGATCGGCTGCGCATTCGTGCTCGCGTTCGCGGCGCTCTTCGTCGCGGTCGTCAAGCGCGTCGTCAGCCGGCCGCTCGACGCGGCCGCGCACGCATCCGAGCGCTTCGCGGCGGGCGATCTCAGCGTGCGGATCGCCGCGCGCGGCGTTCACGACGGCGCGGCCGATCCGCACGCGAGCGGGCGCGGCGACGAGATCGGCCGGCTCGTGCGCGCGGTCGACGGCATCGGCGACGGCCTCGCGCGGATCGTCGCGCAGGTGCGCCGAGGCGCGGCCGACATCGCGCACGGCACCGTGACGATCGCGGCGGGCAGCAGCGACATGGCCGCGCGAATCGCGACGCAGGCGAGCAGCGTCGAGCAGACCGCGGCGAGCATGGAGCAGATCACCGCGGCCGTCCAGCAGAACGCCGACCACGCGGCGCAGGCGAACGCGCTCGCGACGGGCGCGTCGTCCGCCGCGACGACGGGCGGCGCGGCCGTGCAGCGCGTCGTCGCGACGATGGGCGACATCCAGGGCGTCGCGCGCAAGATCGCCGAGATCACCGGCGTGATCGAGGCAATCGCGTTCCAGACCAACATCCTCGCGCTGAACGCGGCCGTCGAGGCGGCGCGCGCGGGCGAGCACGGCAAGGGCTTCGCGGTCGTCGCCTCCGAGGTGCGCGCGCTCGCGCAGCGCAGCGCAGCGGCGGCGAAGGAGATCGACGCGCTCGTCGGCGAATCGGCGACGACGGTCGAGCACGGCTTCCGGATCGCCGAGGACGCCCGCGCGGCGATGCAGGACATCGTCGCGCGCGTCGACCAGGTGCGCGCGATCATCGCCGAGATCAGCGCGGCGTCGCGCGAGCAGTCGAGCGGCATCGAGCAGGTGAATCTCGCGGTCACGCAGATCGGCGCGGCGACGCAGCAGAACGCGACGCTGATCGCCGACGCCGAGCGCGCGGCCGCCGCGCTGCGCGACGAGGCCGCGCAGCTCGCGCATGCGGTCAGCGTGTTCAAGCTCGCGGCGGAAGAACGCGCGCATGCGCGAGACGAAACGCGCGCGGCATCGGCCCGCGTCGCCGCGCATTGAGCGCGTACGCCGTTCGTAAGCTTTCGGGCGAATCGTCAGGCATCCGAAAGCTCGCGCATCCGTCTCATGGATAACGCCGACTGACAGACGGCGCGCGGCTCCCTTACCTTGTGCTCGCGGCATGGATGCATGGCCAGATGCGATCGCACCGGAGGGAACCGATGACCTCGCTCGACAAGATGTGGCAATTCCTGTTCGGCAAGCCGCTCGATCCGCTCGACCCGCGCACGCGGCACGCGATCGCGGTCACGCCGATTCTCGCGTGGGTCGGGCTCGGCGCGGACGGCCTGTCGTCGTCGTGCTACGGCCCGGAAGAGGCGTTCCTCGCGCTCGGCCAGCACACGCCGCTCGCGCTCTTTCTCGCGCTCGCGACCGCCGCGACCGTGTTCATCATCGCGCTCGGCTACAACCAGGTGATCGAGCTGTTCCCGACGGGCGGCGGCGGCTACCGCGTGTCGACCGCGCTGCTCGGGCCGAAGCCCGGGCTCGTGTCCGGCGCGGCGCTCCTCGTCGACTACGTGCTGACCGTCGCGACGTCGCTCGCGAGCGGCGTCGACGCGTTCTTCAGCCTGCTGCCCGTCGGCGCGCAGGCGTTCAAGCTCACGACCGAGCTCACGCTGATCGTGCTGATGACGGGCCTGAACTTCCGCGGGATGAAGGAATCGATCATGGTGCTGCTGCCGATTTTCGTCGGCTTCGTCGTGCTGCACTTCGGCCTCATCGTCTACGGCGTCGCGGCGCACGGCAGCAACCTCGCGAACGTCGTGCCCGACGCGTTCGGCGAGGCGCGCGGGATGTCGCACACGCTCGGCCCGCTCGTGATGATCGCGCTGCTGATGCGCGCGTTCTCGCTCGGCGGCGGCACGTACACGGGCCTCGAAGCGGTGTCGAACAACGTCAACATGCTCGCCGAGCCGCGCGTGCCGAGCGGCAAGGTGACGATGTTCTACATGGCGACGTCGCTCGCGTTCACCGCAGGCGGCATCATTCTGCTCTACATGCTGTGGCACGCGAAGCCCGTCGAGGGGCAGACGCTCAACGCGGTCGTGTTCGGCAGCGTGATCGACCACCTCGGGCTCGGCTCGTCGTTCGCGCGCCACGCGCTGCTGGCCGCCGTGCTCGCATTCGAGGCGGGGCTCTTGCTGGTCGGCGCGCAGACGGGCTTTCTCGACGGGCCGGCCGTGCTGTCGAACATGGCCTCCGATTCGTGGGTGCCGCGCCATTTCCGCGATCTGTCGACGCGGCTCGTGCGGCAGAACGGGATCGTCGTGATGGGCGTCGCGAGCTTTCTGATCCTGCTCTGGACGCACGGCAACGTCGACGTGCTCGTCGTGCTGTACAGCATCAACGTGTTCCTGACGTTCAGCATGTCACTGCTCGGCCTCTGCACGTACTGGTGGCGGCGCCGCCGCGACGACGCCGGCTGGCTCAGGCATTTCGCGCTGTCGGCGCTCGGGCTGTCGGTGACGAGCGTCGTGCTCGTGATCACGCTTGTCGAGAAGTTCACGGCGGGCGGCTGGCTGACGGTGCTCGTGACGAGCGCGGTGATCGCCGCGTGCCTGCTGATCCACCGCCACTACTCGGACACGCGCGCGCAGCTCGCGAAAGAAGACGCGCTGTTCGCCGGCGAGCCGCCCGCCGTCGACGAGGGCGCCGCGCCCGGCAAGCCCGATCCGGCGCAGCCGACCGCGGTGCTGCTCGTCGGCAAGCATCGCGGCGCGAGCATGCACGCGCTGCTGTGGGTGAACCGGCTCTTCCCCGGGCACTTCCGCAACGTGATTTTTCTGGCGGTCGGCGAAGTCGACGCGAAGAGCTACGACGGCGAGGAGCATCTGGAACGGCTGCGGCACGCGATCACGTCGTCGCTCGACTACTACGTCGCGCACTGCCGGCGCCACGGGATCGCGGCCGACTACCGGATCGCGTTCGGCACGCATCCGATCGTGGAATTCATGCGCCTCGCCGACGAGACGATGGACGAGTTTCCGAACAGCGTCTGCTTCGCGAGCAAGCTGATCTTCCGGCGCGTGAATTTCCTGACCGCGTGGCTGCACAACCAGACGCCCGTCGAATTGCAGGCGCGGCTGCATCAGCAGGGGCGGCAGATGGTGTTGTTGCCGATGAATGTCGGGTAAGCGGCGCGCCCCGGAGCGTCGCCGCGCCGCGCGTCAGGGCTTCTTGCCGGCGCTCCCCGCCAGATCGATCGCCGAGCTCGAGCCGACCTGCGCGCGCAACTGGAACTTCTGGATCTTCCCGGTCGACGTCTTCGGCAGCTCGCCGAACCGCACCGCCTTCGGGATCTTGAACGCGGCGAGCAGCAGCCGGCAGTGCGCGATGATCTCCTCCTCGGTCGCGCTCATCCCTTCGCGCAGCTCGACGAACGCGCACGGCACCTCGCCCCATTTCGGGTCCGGCAGCGCGACGACCGCCGCGACCGCGACGGCCGGATGCCGGTACAGCGCGTCCTCGACCTCGATGCTCGAGATGTTCTCGCCGCCCGAGATGATGATGTCCTTGCGGCGGTCCCTAATCCGGATGTAGCCGTCGGGCGTGAGCACGCCCAGGTCGCCCGTGTGGAACCAGCCGCCCGCGAACGCCTCGTCGGTCGCATGCGGGTTCTTCAGATAGCCCTTCATGCAGATGTTGCCGCGGAACATGATCTCGCCGAGCGTCTCGCCGTCCGCCGGCACGGGCGCCATCGTGTCGGGATCGAGCACCGTCGCGCCCGCCTGCAGGTGGTAGCGCACGCCCTGCCGCGCGTTCAGCTGCGCGAGCTCCTCGTCGGGCAGCGATTCCCAGTGCGACTGCTTCGCGCAGACCGTCGCCGGGCCGTACACCTCGGTGAGCCCGTAGACGTGCGTGAGATCGAAGCCGATCTCCTTCATCTTCGCGATCACCGCGGGCGCGGGCGCCGCGCCCGCGACGAACGCATGCACCTTGTGCGCGATCCCCTCGCGCCATTGCGCGGGCGCGTTCGCGATCGCGCCCTGCACGATCGGCGCGCCGCTGTAGTGCGTGACGCGCTCGCGCCGGATCAGGTCGAGCACGAGCTTCGCGTCGAACTTGCGCAGGCACACGTTCACGCCCGCGCGCGCCGCGACCGCCCACGGAAAGCACCAGCCGTTGCAGTGGAACATCGGCAGCGTCCACAGGTAGACCGCGTGCTTCGGCATGTCCCATTCGAGGATGTTGCTGATCGCGGCCAGGTACGCGCCTCGGTGGTGATAGACGACGCCCTTCGGATCGCCCGTCGTCCCCGACGTGTAGTTCAGCGCGATCGCCTCCCATTCGTCGGACGGCGGCTTCCATGCGTACGCGGGATCGCCGCCCGCGAGGAACGCCTCGTAGTCGGTCGCGCCACGGAAACGGGCCGGATCGGCGGGCATCGCGTCGGCGACGCTGACGATCGCGAGCCCCGGCACCTCGAGCGCCGCGCGGTGCGCGAACTCCGCGTACTCGGTGTCGACGATCAGCACCTTCGCCTCGCCGTGGCGCAGCATGAACAGCATCGACGGGATATCGAGCCGCGTGTTCAGCGCGTTGAGGACGGCGCCCGCCATCGGCACGCCGAAATGCGCCTCGATCATCTGCGGAATGTTCGGCAGCAGCGCGGCGACCGTGTCGCCCCGCCCGACGCCCGCGCGCTCGAGCGCGCTCGCGAGCCGCCGTGCGCGCGCGTAGGTTTCGCTCCACGTGCGGCGCACGTCGCCGTGCACGACGGCGAGGCGAGCGCCGTACACCTCGGCCGCGCGCGCGATGAAATCGATCGGCGTGAGCGGCACGTAATTGGCGTCGCGCTTGCCGAGTCCCTCCTCGAACCTCTGCGTCATGATGTCGTCTCCTGCAAGGCTCGCGCCTCGATATCGTTGGTTTGTGGTCCAATTGGACAAGCCTACTCGCGGCCATTGTGAGCCGTCTGTCACCCAAGCGACAGACTCCCCGCCGGCGACCGCGCGTATTCCCTATCCTCGCAAACCCTGTGTGATGCAAGACGACGCTCGAGCCGAGGTTCAAGCCGACGCCCAAACGATTCGCCGCGCGCCGCCGCTCGACGCGCCGCCAGCCGATACGGCCGGCGCGACCGGGCCCGGCGATCTTCGCGCGCTCTTCTCCCACTGCGGCTGGTTCAACGCGCTCGCGCCCGAGCACCAGGCGCTCGTCGTCGCGCAGTCGCACGCCGAGCATCACGACGCGGGCGATTGGGTCGCGCGCCGGCAGGCGCCCACCGAATACTGGATCGGCGTGCATCGCGGGCTCGTGAAGCTCGCGATCTACAACGCGTCCGGGCGCGGCTGCACGTTCTCCGGCGTGCCGTCGGGCGGCTGGTTCGGCGAAGGCAGCGTGATCAAGCGCGAGCTGCGCAAGTACGACGTGATCGCGGTCCAGCGCTCGCTCGTGCTGTTCGTGCCGACCGCGACGTTCCATGCGCTCCTCGACAGCAGCCTGCCGTTCACGGGCTTCGTGATCCGCCAGTTGAACAACCGGATGGGCGAGTTCATCGCGTCGATCCAGAACAGCCGGCTGCTCGACGTGAACGCGCGCGTCGCGCAGTCGCTCGCGCAGCTCTTCAATCCCGACTTGTATCCGGACACCGGCGCGACGCTCGCGATCTCGCAGGAGGAACTCGGGATGCTCGTCGGCGTGTCGCGGCAGCGGATCAATCAGGCGCTCCGGCACCTCGAGCGGCTCGGCGCACTGCGTGTCGCGTACAACCAGATCGACGTGCTCGATCTGCCGAGGCTCGCGGCGTTCGGGATGGAGCAGATCTGACGAAGGGCCGCCGCGACGCTCGGGCGGCCTGTGGGCGGCCCGAGGGCGGCTGAGCCGTGCGTCGACGGGCGTCGCACGCACGCGCCGCCGCTCGACGACATCTATCTGTGCGGCGGCCGGGTTGTCACCGTCATATCTGGTCCGCGCGTTCGGCGCGCGTTACGGGATGAAGCCGCATGCGTCTCTCGCGAACCGGCGCATTCGATACGGCCGCGCGCGGTTGAAGCTCGGCCGGCCGATCGCCGACGTCGCGCTCGATGCGGGCTTCGCCCCAAGCCCGCCAATCATCAGCCGAATGCGCCACCCCGATCCGGCCGGTCCGGCAAAGCCTGCGCGCCGACGCCCGCCCCGCCCGATTCCTCCGACGATCCGTTCCTGACAAATCCGCCATCTTCGCGTCAGCGACACGTCCGGCGCGCTTTTTTATCATGCGATCCCGACCACCGACGCAACGCCCGCCCGTCTGAGCACCCGCCCTCCATGTGGATCGTCAATCTCGCGCTCAAGCGCCCGTACACGTTCATCGTGATGGCCATCATGATCCTGCTGGCCACGCCTCTCGCTCTGATGCGCACGCCGACCGACGTGCTGCCGTCGATCGACATTCCGGTCATCAGCGTGATCTGGAATTACAACGGCCTGTCCGCGCAGGAGATGACCGACCGGATCACGTCCGTCCACGAGCGCACGCTGACGACGACCGTCAGCAACATCCAGCACATCGAATCGCAGACGCTGCCCGGCATCGCGATCATCAAGATCTTCCTGCAGCCCGGCGCGAGCACGCAGACGGCGATCGCGCAGACGGTGTCGGCCGCGCAGGCGATCGTGCGGCAGATGCCGCAGGGCGCGACGCCGCCCCTCATCATCAGTTACTCGGCGTCGAGCATTCCGGTGATCCAGCTCGGGCTGTCGAGCCAGTCGATGAGCGAGCAGCAGCTCGCCGACGTCGCGATGAACTTCCTGCGCCCGCAACTGATCACGATTCCCGGCGCGCAGGTGCCCTACCCGTACGGCGGCCGCACGCGCGTGATCTCCGTCGATCTCGACACGCAGGCGCTGCTCGCGAAGGGCATGACGCCCGCCGACATCGTCAATGCAGTCAACGCTCAGAACCTCGTGCTGCCGACCGGCACCGCGAAAATCGGCCAGACCGAATACCGCGTCGGCACGAACGCGTCGCCGGACACGCTCGCCGAGCTGAACCGGCTGCCCGTGCGGACGACGGGCGGCGCGACGATCTATCTGTCAGACGTCGCGCACGTGCGCGACGGCTTCACGCCGCAGACGAACGTCGTGCGCAAGGACGGCGCGCGCGGCGTGCTCGTGTCGGTGCTCAAGAGCGGCGACGCGTCGACGCTCGCCGTTGTCAACACGCTGAAGGCGCTGCTGCCGTCGGTCGAGAACACGCTGCCCGAGGATCTGAAAATCACGCCGCTCTTCGATCAGTCGGTGTTCGTCGACGCGGCGATCCAGGGCGTGATTCACGAGGCGCTGATCGCCGCCGCGCTGACCGCGATGATGATCCTGCTGTTCCTCGGCAACTGGCGCAGCACGCTCATCATCGCGATCTCGATTCCGCTGTCGATCTTCACGTCGCTGCTCGCGCTCGCCGCGCTCGGCGAAACGATCAACATCATGACGCTCGGCGGCCTCGCGCTCGCGGTCGGCATTCTCGTCGACGACGCGACGGTCACGATCGAGAACATCGAACGCCATCTGCATCTGGGCTCCGACCTGCGCACGGCGATCCTCGAGGGCGCGGGCGAGATCGCGGTGCCCGCGCTCGTGTCGACGCTCTGCATCTGCGTCGTGTTCGTGCCGATGTTCTTCCTCACGGGCGTCGCGCGCTATCTGTTCGTGCCGCTCGCCGAGGCGGTGGTGTTCGCGATGCTCGCGTCGTACGTGCTGTCGCGCACGCTCGTGCCGACGCTCGCGATGCTGCTGTTCGGCAAGCACCGCCCGGGCATCGGCCCAGCCGCGCCCGCCGCGCGGCCGTCGCGCTTCGCGCGCTTTCATCATGCGTTCGAGCGCGCGTTCGAGCGGCTGCGCGCGGGCTACATCGTGCTGCTGAGCGTGCTGCTCGTGCGCCGCCGCTTCCATGCGTCGCTCTTTCTCGGCTTCTGCGTGCTGTCGACGGGCCTCGTGTTCGCGCTCGGCCGCGACTTCTTCCCGAGCGTCGACGCGGGCAACCTCCGCCTGCACATGCGCGCGCCGACCGGCTACCGGATCGAGGAAACCGCGCGGCTCGCCGACCAGGTCGAGCAGACGATCCGCGAAGCGGTGCCGGCCGCCGAGCTCGGCACGATCGTCGACAATCTCGGGCTGCCGGTGAGCGGCATCAACCTGTCGTACAGCAACGCGGGCACGATCGGCACGCTCGACGGCGAGATCCTGATCGCGCTCAAGCCCGGCCACGCGAGCGCGCAGCGCTACGTCGAGCAGTTGCGCGGCCTCTTGCCCGCGCGCTTTCCGGGCGTCGAGTTCTTCTTCCAGCCGTCGGACATCGTCACGCAGATCCTGAACTTCGGGCAGCCGGCCGCGATCGACGTGCAGGTGCAAGGCGCCGACCTCGCGTCGAACATGGCGATCGCGAGCCGGCTGATGAAGCGCGTGCGCGCGATTCCCGGCGCCGTCGACGCGCACGTCCTGCAACGCAACGACGAGCCGAGCCTCACGGCCGACATGGACCGCACGCGCATGCAACAGCTCGACCTGTCCGCGCAGAACGTCGCGCAGAACCTGCTGATCTCGCTCGCCGGCACGTCGCAGACCGCGCCGTCGTTCTGGGTGAATCCGAAGACGGGCGTGCAATATCCGCTGACGATCCAGACGCCGCAATACCAGGTCGGCTCGGTCGGCGACCTGCTCGCGACGCCCGTGTCGGCGAGCGGCCGCGCGGGCGCGCCGTACCAGCTGCTCGGCAATCTCGTCGACATCGTGCCGGGCGTGTCGCCCGCCGTCGTCACGCATTACAACATCCGCCCGGTGATCGACCTGCTCGTGAGCGTCGAGGGCCGCGACCTCGGCTCGGTCGCGACCGAGATCGGCCGCGCGATCGACGACGCGCGCGCGACGCTGCCGCGCGGCACGACGATCACGATGCGCGGCCAGGTGGAGACGATGCGCACGTCGTATCTCGGCCTCGGCGCGGGCGTCGCGATGGCAATCGTGCTCGTCTATCTGCTGATCGTCGTGAACTTCCAGTCGTGGCTCGATCCGCTCATCATCGTGAGCGCGATGCCCGCCGCGCTCGCCGGCATCGCGTGGATGCTGTTCATCACCGGCACGCACCTGTCGGTGCCGGCACTCACGGGCGCGATCATGACGGTCGGCGTGGCGACCGCGAACAGCATTCTCGTCGTCGCGTTCGCGCGGCAGCGGCTCGAGGCCGGCGCGCCGCCGCTCACGGCCGCGCTCGAGGCGGGCGCGACGCGAATCCGCCCGGTGCTGATGACCGCGCTCGCGATGATCATCGGCATGATCCCGATGGCGCTCGGCCTGGGCGTCGGCGCCGAGCAGAACGCGCCGCTCGGCCGCGCGGTGATCGGCGGCCTGCTGCTCGCGACCGTCTCGACGCTGCTGTTCGTGCCGCTCGTGTTCGCGGGCGTCCACCAGCGGCTCGCGAAGCGCCGCGCGCGCCGCGCCGCGGCCGAGCGTGCCGGCGACGCCGCGCCCCGTTCCGTTGACCCGAATTGAGAACCGGTTGAATCCATGGAAGAGAAACATCACAGCTCCGTCGTCATACACGTAGACGAATCCGGTCTCGATCTGCCCGCGCGCGCGCAAATGTGGAAGCGCGCGCAATGGGCGCTCGCCGCCGTCGGGCTGCTGCTCGCGGCGGGCGGGCTCCGCACGCTCGTCGCCGACTGGAGCCGCGCGAACCGGCTCGACGCGCTCGCCGCGCAGAACGCGCGCCAGTACGTGAGCGTCGTGCAGCCGAGCGCGGCGACGGGCGCGAGCCGCCTCACGCTGCCCGGCACGCTGCGCGGCTACGTCGAGGCGCCGATCTACGCGCGCGCGAGCGGCTACGTGCTGCGCTGGCGCGCGGACATCGGCGCGCGCGTGAAACAGGGCGAGCTGCTCGCCGAGCTCGACACGCCCGAGCTCGATCAGGAGCTTGCGCAGGCGGTCGCGCAGCGGCAGCAGGCCGAATCGACGCTCGCGCTCGCGAAAACGTCGCTCGATCGCGCGAGGCAGCTGCGCGAGCGCGATGCGGTGTCGCAGCAGGAGCTCGACGATCGGCAAGGCGCGTACACCCAGGGCGTCGCGAACGTCGCCGCCGCCGCGGCGAACATGCGGCGCCTCACCGAGCTGAAATCGTTCCAGAAGATCGTCGCGCCGGTCGACGGGATCGTCACCCAGCGCAACATCGACGTCGGCGATCTCGTCAACGCGGGCAACAGCGGCACGGGCCGCGCGCTCTTCACGGTCGTGCAGGCGGACCGGCTGCGCCTCTACGTGCAGGTGCCGCAGGCATATGCGCAACAGGTGCGGCTCGGCCAGCACGTGGGCGTCGCGCAGCCCGAGCTGCCGGGGCAGACGTTCGACGGCACGATCACGCACACCGCGCAGGCGATCGACGTTGCAACGCGCACGCTGCAAATCGAGATCACGCTGCCGAACGGCGACGGCAAGCTGATGCCGGGCGCCTACGTGAAGGCGACGCTGCCGATGGCGCCGGCCGGCAACCTGACGATTCCGGCGAACACGCTGCTGTTCCGCGCGGAGGGGCCGAGCGTCGCGGTGGTCGAGGCGAACGGGCAGATCCGGCTGCATCGCGTGACGATCGCGCGTACGCTCGGGCAGACGCTCGAAATCGACGGCGGCCTCGCGCCGGCCGACCGGATCGTGCTGAATCCGAGCGATTCGCTCGCGAACGGCGACGCGGTGATCATCGCGCAGCCGCCGAAGAGCGGGCGGGCCGCGCCGATGCCCGCGCAGGCGGCCGGAGCGCGGACGTGAGCACGCGCATCGCGTTCGGCGCGCGCGGTCCGCGCGGGGGGCTTCGGCCGTTCGCGTCGTCGGGATCGATTCGGGCGGTTCGGGCGGTTCGGGCGGTTCGGGCGGTTCGGGCAGTTCGGGCGATGATCCGGGCGGTCCACTCGATCAGGACGGCAATCCGGGTGGTCCGGGTTGTCCCGGTGATCCCGGTGATCCCGGTAATCTCGCCGATCTCGCCGATCGGTGCGATCGGTGCGATCGGTTCGATCGGTTCGGTCGATGCAGTCGATGCAGTCGGTGCAGTCGGTGCAGTCGGTGCAGTCGGTGCGGTCGATACGTCTGTCGCGATCAAGCCGCACGGATCGACCGGCACGCGGAAACCGTCGCGAGCGCCGGACTTCGCCCTTTCGCCGGCTTGCACCGATTCGTCCGCCTTTGCCAATTCGTTCACCCTCACCGGTTCGCCCACCTTCGCCGATTCGGCCACCCTCGCCGATTCGTCCACCCTCACCGGTTCGCCCACCTTCGCCGATTCGTCCACCCTCACCGGTTCGCCCACCCGCGCCCGTTCGCGCACCTCCGCCGATTCAGCCACCCCCGCCAGTTCGCCCGAAATTCGCTGCTCGCTTCAATCGCCGTATACAAGCGGCGCGCCGAATTCGCCGAATTCTCCCGATCTGCCGCCGCCCGAATCGCGTTCACGCCGGCCGCACCGCCCGCTCGCGTTGCTCGCGCTAGCCGCGTTCGCGCTCGCCGGCTGCACGGTTGGCCCGGACTACCGCCGCCCGCCCGTCGACACGCCCGCCGCCTGGTCCATCGACCCGGCCGATTCGTACTGGCGGCCCGCCGCGCCCGCGCGCGCATCGCTCGCGCCCGACTGGTGGCGCGCGTTCGGCGATCCGCTCCTCGACGAGCTCGAAACCCGCGCGCTCGCACACAACCCGAGCGTGCAGGCGATCGCCGCGCGCTACGACCAGGCGCAGGCGACGCTCGCGTCGGTCGCGTCCGCGCAATGGCCGAGCGCGGGCCTCGCCGCCGGCGCGTCGCGCGCGCGGATCTCGGCCGACCGCCCGCTCACGAACTACGCGCAGGCGAATCATTCGACCGTGCAGAACGACATGCAGATCGGCGCGACGGTCAGCTACGAGCCGGACCTGTTCGGCCGGATTCGCCGCTCGGTCGAGTCCGCGCAGGCGTCGACGGACCAGGCGCGCGACGACCTCGCGAACGCACGCCTCGTGATGACGGCGAACCTCGCGACGAGCTACCTCGCACTGCGCGAGACCGACGCGGAGATCGACGTGCTGAACCGCTCGGTCGCGCTGCAGCGCAAAGCGCTCGACTTCGTGTCCGCGCAGCACGACCTGGGCGCCGTGTCCGGCCTCAATCTGATGCAGCAGAAGGCGCAGCTCGACGCGACGCGCACGCAGGCGCAACTGCTGCTCAATCAGCGCGCGCAGCTCGAGCACGCGATCGCGACGCTCGCCGGCACGCCCGCGCCGGCGTTCTCGATCCCGCCGCGCGTACAGACGCTCGCCGCACCGACGCTGCCCGCCGGGCTGCCGAGCGAGCTGCTGCAGCGCCGGCCGGACGTCGCTTCGGCCGAGCGCGCGATGGCGGCCGCCAATGCCGAAATCGGCGTCGCGCGCGCCGCGTATTTCCCGCGCATCACGCTCTCGCCCGCGCTCGGCTGGGACGCGACCCGCTTCGCGAGCCTCTTCACGGCGCCGAGCCTGCTGTGGTCGGTCGGCGCGTCGCTCGCGCAGCCGCTGTTCGAGGGCGGCCGGCTCGCGGCAGGCGTCGCGTACGCGCAGGCGGGCTACGCGGCCGCGCAGGCGAACTACCGGCAAACCGTGCTGACCGCGTTCGAGGAAGTGCAAAACGCGGTAACCGGGCTGTCGGTGCTCGACGAGGCCGAGCGCCGCGCGCGGGCGGCCGTCGACGATGCGCAGCGGCTCGTCGGCCTCGCGCAGGACCGCTACGCGGGCGGCCTGACCGCGTACATCGACGTGATCGGCGCGCAGCAGCAGTTGCTCGCGAGCGAGCGGCAGGAAGTGCAGATTCGCGGGCAGCGCGCGGCGCTCGTCGTGTATCTGGCGAAGGCGCTCGGCGGCGGGTGGAGCGCGGTGGAGACGGAAGAGGCGCAGCGGCCGGCAGGCGGCGCTCCGATGCCGGCCGCTGCGTCGCGGGATGCCGCGACGCGCGCGGCGGCGAACGGAGCCGGAGCCGGAGCCGGAGTCGGAGTCGGAGTCGGAGTCGGGAACGAGGCTGGAACAGGCGAAGCCGCCGCGTCGACCGCCTTCGTGCCGGCTACTGCCGCGTCGGCCACTGCGACATCGGCCGTTTCCGTGTCGGCCGCATCCACGTCGACCGCATCCGCGCCGGCCGCATCCGCATGGCTCGCCGTCACGCCAGCCGAATCCGCACGATCCGCCGGGATGGGCGCACAATCTACGGCGAACGCCGGGGCGACGCCGGCCGGCGCGGCATAGCGGCACGCGACCGGCACAACGGGACAACACATGAAAGTACTGATCGTCGAAGACGAAGCGAAAGTGGTCGATTACCTGAAGAGCGGCCTCGCCGACGAGGGCTGGATCGTCGATGCCGCGACCGACGGCGAGGAAGGCGCATGGATGGCGCTCGAGTACGACTACGACGTCGTCGTCCTCGACGTGATGCTGCCGAAACTCGACGGCTTCGGCGTGCTCGGGGCGCTGCGCGCGCACAAGGACACGCCCGTCATCATGCTGACCGCGCGCGACCGCGTCGACGACCGCGTACGCGGCCTGCGCGGCGGCGCCGACGACTACCTGACGAAGCCGTTCTCGTTCCTCGAGCTCGTCGAGCGGCTGCGCGCACTCACGCGCCGCGCGCGCGTGCAGGAATCGACGCTGATCTCGATCGGCGATCTGCGCGTCGACCTGATCAGCCGCCGCGCGACGCGCAACGGCGTGCGGCTCGACCTCACCGCGCAGGAATTCCAGTTGCTCGGCGTGCTCGCGCGCCGGCGCGGCGAGGTGCTGTCGAAGACGACGATCACCGAGCTCGTCTGGGACGTGAACTTCGACAGCAACGCGAACGTCGTCGAGACCGCGATCAAGCGGCTGCGCGCAAAGCTCGACGGCCCGTTCGCGGACAAGCTGCTGCACACGATCCGCGGAATGGGCTACGTGCTCGAGGAACGCGCGGAAGAGGACGCGGAGGCCAAACGCTCATGACGCGCTCGATTTCCAGGCGGCTGTCGGTGCTGTTCGGCGTCGCGTCGCTGTTCGTGTTCACGCTCGTCGGCGTCGGCCTGTTCGCGATGATGGAGCGGCAACTGTTCGCCGAGCTGCGCGCGACGCTCGACACGCGCACGAAGATCGCCGCGATGATCGTGTCGCACGGCACGACGGCCGCGCGCTTCAAGATCACGCAGGACAAGCTCGCCGATCTCGAGCCGCCCGACGGCTCGACCCGCTATCACGTCGACAGCGCCGATCCGGCGTTCCGCTTCGGCAAGCCGGTCGAAGGCGAGCCCGACGGGCCCGCCGCGGACGGCTTCCTGCGGCTGCGCCCGCCCGGCAGCGAATACGACGTGATGACGAAGACCGTCGCGCTGCCCGCGAGCGGCGAGCGCCCGGCGCTCACGCTCGTCGTGTCGACCGCGTGCGAGCGCACGCAGAAGATGCTGCGGCACATCATGCTGACGCTCGCCGCGCTGATCGCGGCGGCGACGCTCGCGACGCTGCTGCTGAGCCGCGCGGTCACGCGCGTCGGGCTCGCGCCGCTCGCGCGGCTGTCGCGCGAGGCCGCGTCGCTCGGCCCCGCGAACCGGCGCCGGCGGCTGCACACCGACGCGCTGCCGCGCGAGCTGCACGATCTCGCGAGCTCGTTCAACGGCGCGCTCGAACGGATCGAGCACGCGCACGAGCGGCTCGAATCGTTCAATGCGGACGTCGCGCACGAATTGCGCACGCCCGTGAGCATCCTGATCGGCCAGACGCAGGTCGCGCTCGCGCGCGAGCGCTCGGCCGAGCGGCTGCGCGAGACGCTCGAATCGAATCTCGAGGAGTTCGAGCGGCTGCGGATCATCGTCAACGACATGCTGTTCCTCGCGCGCCGCGACCGCGGCGAGCGCGCGACCGATCTCGCCGACGTGTCGCTCGCGGCCGAGGTCACGCGCATGCTCGCGTTTCTCGACATGTCGTTCGACGACGCGCAACTGCGCGCCGAGCTCGCCGGCGACGCGCGCGCGAGCGTCGATCCGTCGCTGTTCGGCCGCGCGATGACGAACCTGCTGATCAACGCGATCCAGCACACGCGGCCGGACAACACGATCCGCGTGACGATCGCGGCGCGCGGCGAAACCGTCGAGATCGCGGTGTCGAACCCGGGCGAGCCGATCGACGCGACCGCGCGCGCGCATCTGTTCGAGCGCTTCTACCGGATCGAGGAAGCGCGCGCGAACAGCAACGAGAATCACGGCCTCGGGCTGTCGATCGTGAAGGCCGTCGCCGAGATGCACGGCGGCGCCGTGTTCGTGTCGTGCGAACGCGGCTGGAACACGATCGGGTTCTCGGTCGCCGCGCGGCCCGCCGACGCCGCGCCGCAGGCGCACGACGCGCGCACGGCGGCAGCCGGGCCGCGGCCTACGCTGAAGACGACTTGAGCGGCCGGCGGCCGGCGCGTTCGATGTCGCCGACGCCGCGCCGCCCATGCCGCCCCGCGCGCGTCGATGCGCGCGGCGCCCGCGGCCCCCGTCGCCGAAAGCCGCCGCCCCGCCCCATCGCCGAGCGCATGCGAGCGCGCATGCGACTCAGCGCACCGCGACGCGCCTCGCCTCCTCGTCGTCCGTCTCGCGCAGCGGCACCGCGTCCTGCCAGCGCCGCACGTAATCGGGCACGCCCGCCGGCGCGGCGTCGGTGATCGGCGCGAAGTGCGCGTCGCGCATCGGCAGCACGCCCGCCCACACCGGCAAGCCGAGATCCGCCTCGTCGTCCTTCGGGCCGCCTGCGCGGATCTTCGTCGCGGCTTCGTCGAGCGCGATGCGCAGCACGGTCGTCGCCGCGAGCTCGTTCGCGTCGCCCGGCCGGGCGTCGCGGCTTCGGCCCGGCGCGATCCGCTCGACGAACGCATCGAGCACGGCCGCCTTCCGCGCATCCGGCACGACCTCGAACTCGCCGTAGATCACCGCCGACCGGTAGTTCATCGAGTGATTGAACGCCGAGCGCGCGAGCACGAGGCCGTCGAGATGCGTGACCGTCACGCACACCTGCGCGCCCGCCGCCGCGAGCTTCAGCATCCGGCTGCCGTTCGAGCCGTGGATGTACAGATGATCGCCCTCGCGCCAGCACGCGGTCGGAATGCAGTGCACGCCCGACTCGTCGGCGAACGCGACGTGGCATACGTACGCGTCGTCGAGAATCGCTTCGAGGGTCGCGCGATCATAGCGGCCGCGGTTGGCGACGCGGCGCACGCGGGTGCGCGAGCTCGGCGCGGTCGGGGGCCGAGCGGATTCGGCTGCGGTCGAGGTCATTCGGCGTGGCTCCTGGATGGACATGATCGTTTCGACAGGCTCGACGATAGAAAATCTGTGGCACCATGAATAGATCCATGAGATCGATCATTTTTGGAGCCACGATGGATTACGGCGTGCTGCTGTCGAACTTCGAGCGGGACAACGCGCACGACGCGCTCGCGCGCGCGTCGCAGCAGCATCGCCTTTATGCCTGCCTGCGCGCGGCGATCCTGAGCGGCACGCTCGAGCCCGGCACCTGCCTGATGTCGTCGCGCGCGCTCGCCGAGACGCTGCGGATCGCGCGCAACACGGTGCTTTATGCGTACGAGCGCCTCGCCGCCGAGGGCTTCGTCGTCGCGCGGCGGCAAGGCACGATGGTCGCGCGCGTCGGCCTGCCGGCGGCAGGCGCGGCCGCATCGCCCGCGCACGCGCGGCCCGTGCTGTCGCGACGCACCGCGGATCTGCCGGACACCGATGTCGACGACGAGCGCGAGCCGCTGTCGTTCCTGCCGGGCATGCCCGCGCTCGACCAGTTTCCGCTCGCATCGTGGCGCCGCGCGACCGAACGCGCGTGGCGGCGCATCGGCCCCGCGCAGCTCGGCCATGCGCCGCTCGGCGGCAACCTGCGGCTGCGGCAGGCGATCGCCGAATATCTGCGCGTGTCGCGCGGAATCGGCTGCGAAGCGGAGCAGGTGTTCGTCACCGACGGCACGCAGCACGGGCTCGACCTGTGCGCGCGCACGCTCGCCGACGCGGGCGACACCGCATGGATCGAGAATCCCGGCTACGTCGGCGCGCGCTCGGCGTTCCAGGCGGCCGACCTGCGGCTCGTGCCGATCCCCGTCGACGCCGACGGCCTCGCGCCGAGCGCCGAGTACTGGCGCGCGGCTCCGCCGCGGCTCGTCTACATCACGCCGTCGCATCAGTATCCGCTCGGCGCGGTGATGAGCGTCGAGCGGCGCATCGCGCTCGTCGCGAACGCGCGCGCGGCCGGCGCATGGATCATCGAGGACGACTACGACAGCGAGTTCCGCCACTTCGGCGCGCCGCTCGCCGCGCTGCAAAGCCTCGGCGACGACGCGCCCGTCGTCTATCTCGGCACGTTCAGCAAGACGATGTTTCCGACGCTGCGGATCGGCTTCGTTGTCGCGTCGGCGGCGCTCGCGCCGGAGCTGCGCCGCACGATCGGCGCGCTCGCGCCGCGCGGCCGGCTCGCCGAGCAGCTCGCGCTCGCCGATTTCATCGAGGCCGGGCATTTCACGCGGCATCTGCGCCGCATGCGCCGGCTCTACGAAGAGCGGCGCGACGTGCTGCAAGCCGCGCTCGCGCGCCATCTCGGCGGCGCGCTGACGGTGTCGGGCGGCGCGGGCGGCATGCACCTGTCCGCGCGGCTCGACGCGCCCGTCGCGGACGTCGACGTCGCGCGCGCGGCGCTCGCCCGCGCGATCACGGTGCGGCCGCTGTCGCGCTTCTGCCTGCCGGGCACCGATCGCGCCGCGTACAACGGCCTCGTGCTCGGCTACGGCGCGGTGCCGACCGAGCAGATCGACGCATGCGTGCGGCGGCTCGGCCTCGCGATCGACGATGCGCGGCGCGGCGCGCGAAAACCGGCGCGAGACGCCGCGAGATGAGCCGGATGGCGCGCGGGCGCGAGCCCGCTCGCCATCGGCTCCGGGCTACGAAGCATCGGGCGCGTTCTGGCCGCTGCGGTAGGTTTCATTCAGGTAGAACTGCACCCCCTGCGTATTCTTGCTGCGCAACTGCACGATGCGATAGGCGGCATCCGACGCATTGTCGACGGCCAGGAAGCTGCACGCGATGGGCGACGTGGGCGCCGCCACCGCGACCGAAGTCGCGCCGCTCGTGACCGGCACGGTCGCTTCGCATCCGGCCTTGTTCTGGTCCTCGCTCTGAACGTTGATCTTGCCGAGCGTCAATTGCGCCGGGTTCGGCGAAGGCGAAGGCGGCGGCGTGAAGTCCACGTTCAACGCGGCTTGCGCGCCGGCGTACGCGCCCGTGGCCGACAGGAAACCCGCAGCCACGTCGGCGCCCAGCACCGGCCAGGCGCCTTGCGGATGGGCCGCGTCGTTGCCCTGCCCGTAGGCGTTGAGCCCCGCCTGCGCATCGATGAGCGGCGTCGGATTGAACACGCTGTAAGTGCCGAGCGCCGCGCCCGTCGCGTCGTATAGCGTGAACGTGTAAGCGCCGTACAACGGCAGCGAGCCGTCGAGCTTGCCGGTGCTCCAGAAGCCCTTGGCGGGCGGCGTGAACGCGCCGCCCGGCAGCGTGGCCCACGACCAGCGATATTCGTTGGTATTGCTGCCCGTCGTGGTTCCGGGCGCCGGCTGCGACGACGGCTGCTTCGCCATGATCGCCAGCGAACCGTCCCCCGTGACCGTCGAATGCACGAGCCACAATCCGGCGCTCGGCAGGCCGGGCCCCGTCACGTGGGCGGCATCGATGTTGCGACCGCCGGGGCCGCCCAGGTTCACGCCCAACGTGACGCCCGCATCGAAGAAGCTCGCATCGTGGCTTCCCGTGGAATTGACGAAGCTGTCGTGGAAATTGCGATAGGTCGCGCGCGACGTCGCCGAAATATCGAAGGGCAGCTGGTTGCCGACGATGTCCCAGCCATAGCGGGTTCGAACCGACGGTTGCACCGTCGTATAGAGCGTGTACGGATACGCCTGCGGTTGCCCTTGCGCGGGCGCGGTCAACGCATAAGGAATGCCGATCAACGCGCCGGTGGCGCCTTGCCCCCCGGTCGCATTCGGAATGCCGACCGTCTCGACGATCGACGGCGTGCCGAACACGACGGTGGCGCTTTGCAGATTCGCATCGTATCGGGAAATGCGCGCATAGCCGTTGTCCATGTAGCCGGGATCGACCACGTTGCAGGCGGCCCCCGTGCCGCCCGCGGCCACGCATGCCTGCATGTCGGCGACTAGGCTCGCAAGGCCGGCGTTCAGCGAGGCAACCGTCGCGGCGGCCTCGGGGACGGGCGGTTGCGGCACGCTGCCCGGCGACTGCTGCGCGTTGAGCGTCAGGTCGACGTTTCCTTGCGCCGACGTCGCGCCGATGAAGGTCAGATACGTCGCGGAACCTTGAGCGACGATCCGGAACATGTCGATCACGGCGTCGGCGCCGGCATGGTTCGCCGAAAACGGCGCGCCGATCGGATCGAATGCGGCGGGGTTCGACACGCCGGCAGCGCTCAGGAAGTGCGTGAGATACGTGTCGAGCACCTGCGTGGCAGATTGCACCTTGGCCGGCGTGACCTCGGCGCTCAAATTGGCCGGTATCGCAAGCTCCAGCGGATTGCCCCCGGGCGTGAGGAGCGCGCTGACGGCCGTCGTCAGCGTGGTGACGTTGGCCGTCGCGCTTTGTCCGGCGGCGGGCGTGCTCGCGAGCACCGAGACGAACGGGCCGACCTGGCCCCCCGGATCGGTCGCGACGAGCGCGACGGGCTGCGCGAGCCCGGTCACGTCGAGCGTATACGCGCCGCTCACCCCCGCCTGGGTGGTCACGGTCTTGCCGTTCACGTCGACGGCGGTGACGACCGCGTTCGGCACCGGACTGCCGCTTGCGACCGTGCCGCTCACGGTCGCGTCCTGCGCCGCGCCGCCCGGGCCCGAATTGGCGTTTGCGCCGCCCACCGAATTTCCGTCTGCGCCGCAACCCGCCAGCATCGACGAAATGGCCGTCGCGACACCCATCGCGGCAAGCCGTAGCCTGATCTGATTTTTCATCATCGTCCCCTTAGCCGTGCGTATCATTTTCAGGAAGAGCCACCGAGTGGCGCCTGGACCGAATCGCGTCGACGCCGCGCTTCGATCCGGCACCCATCGTGGTCGGAATGCGATCGCGGCGCATCACCCGTTCGAGGTATCGATCGAGCGCGGCGGCATGTCATGATCGAGGCTCGAGGCGGCACCGCGTCGAGGGGGGCGGGATGAACGAACGCACTGAATTTCCGGCCGGGCCGCTGTCGAGCCTGATTGGCCTGATTTATGAGACGGCGAACGACGACGACCTGTGGCCGCATCTGCTGCAGGCGATGGCGGATTTCCTGTCGGACGCCCGCGTTCACGACGCGCTGCCGATTCCGCGGCACGAGACTGACCGCATGGTCGCGAGCTGGTTCGACGGCATGGGCAACCCGCTGCCGACGAGCGCGACGGCGGCCGAACGCCAGATCTTCACGCTTCTCGCGCCGCACTTCGTCCGGGCTTGCGACATGCGCCAGCGGCTGACCGATTCCGACGGGCAGCGATGCCTGAGCGAAAGCGTGCTCGATCGGCTGCCGGTCGGCATCGCGCTGGTGGCGCGTAACGGCGCGATCGTCCACATGAACCGGGCGATGCGATCGATCCTGAATGGCCACGGCGGCCTGGCGATCGTCGCCGGCCGCCTGGAATCGCGGCCCCGGCGGCTTCTCGACGACGCGTTGCGCGACGCGCCCGAGCATGCGCAAACGCAGGCCGCATTCCGGCTCGACGGCGGGCAAGCGGCGCTGTCCGTGCTCGTGAGCCGCGTCGCGCGGGAAGCGGGAACGAACGCGCACGCGATGGTCTGGGTCGCCAGCTCGGATGCGCCGCTCGTGCCGGAAGCCGGCCTGAGCGCGCTCTTCGACCTGAGCGCGGCGGAAGCGCGGCTCACCCAGCGGCTCGTGCGCGGGATGACGCTGGAGAACGCCGCGCAGGATCTCGGTACGAGCGTGAACACGGTCAAGACCCAACTGAAATCGGTGTTCGCGAAGCTGGGCGTGCGGCGCCAACCGGAACTGGTTCAGGCGATCTGGTCGACGCCTCTCTGGCTCGATCAAACCGGAACGGCGCAACCATGGTCTCGCCTGCGCCGGCCACCCGCGGCCGCCGCGCGTTCGCCCGCGCAAGAGGACGGGCGCCTGCGCCTGCCCGACGGCCGGTGGCTAGCGTGGTCCGACAGCGGCGATCCGGACGGCCTTCCCCTGATCCTGATGCACGGCCTGTCGTGCTCACGGCACCTGCGGCATCCGGACGACGCCTTGCTTCGCGAGGCATCCATCCGGCTCATCATTCCCGAGCGTCCGGGCACGGGCGATTCCGATCCGATGCCGGGGCGGCGAGTGTCGGACTGGCCGGCGGACGTCGCGGCCCTGGCGAATCATCTCGATCTGACGCGCTTCGCCGTGCTCGGCTATTCGGCGGGCACGCCCTACGCGCTCGCCACCGCGCGAGCGATGGCGGACCGCGTGGATGCGCTGTTCGTCGTGGGCGCGACGCCTCCCGTCGAGCGCTTCGAGGATATCCGCGCATACTCGGCCCATTTCCGCATGGCGCTGATGGTGGCGCGCTACACGCCCAACCTGCTGCCGCCGCTACCGCAAGTCGTGATACGCAGCATTCGCAAGGACGTGTACGGCTATATCGAATCCATCCTGCAATCGATGCCGGAAGTGGATCGCCGGGTGTTCGAGCATGCGGAATTTCGCGAAAACTACGCGCGCGAATTGCTGGCCGGCGTGAGGCACGGCACACGGCACTTCGTCGCCGAAACGCTGCTGAACGTCCATGGCTGGCAAATCGACGGCGAGCGCTTCGCCGATGCCCGTCGAGCTCTTTCACGGCAGCCTGGACTGGCACATCTCGATCGACGCCGTGCGTCGGCTGACGGCGCGCATTCCGGGCGCCCGTCTGCATGAAATCGCGGATGGCGGGCACTTTCTGATCTATTCGCACTGGCGGGACATTCTGAGTTCGATCCGGCAATCCGTCGCGCGTCATGCGTGCGCGGACGAATAGGTCCGCCAGTAGGTCCACCGCAAGAGCCGCCCGCCGCGCCCGGACGCCGCGCCGGTCAGCGAACGGCGGAGCCGCGCAGCAAGCCGCCGCGGTCGGCTTCCGAGCAGGTCGCGAAGCCGTGCCGCGAGACGACGCCGCGCCGATCGAACACGACGTAGTACGGACGATGGTCGTTGCCGTGGCGTAAATCGTAGTTGTAGCAGACGCCCGAGCCGTTGCGCACCATCCAGACGCTCGCCGGATTGCCGCCCGCCGCCACGATCTGCGTCTGCGTCGCGCCCGGCTGCGCGGCCGCCTTCGGCAGCGGCAGCCTCGCGTACGAGAACGAATCGAACCAGCCGCTGAACCACGAACAGCCGCTCAACAGCAGCGCGGCGGCGAGCGGAAAAGCGAGGGCGGGAACGGTGCGGTTCGTCGTCTGGAATGGCATGCGGCTCAACCGTGCGGCGCGATGCCGTCGCAGTGGAAAACTGCATGCTAATCGACGTTTCGCTGTCTTTTTGTTGAATTTTCTTAAAACAGTCGGAAAAACAACGCACCGTTCGTTCGACGTGCGCCGTCAATCGACCCACTCCGCCCACAGCACGGTCAGCACCGTCATCAGCGCCGGGCCGACGAACAGGCCGAGCAGCCCGAACGTCTCCGCGCCGCCGAGAATGCCGAACAGCACGAGCAGAAACGGCAGCCGCGCCGAGCTGCCGATCAGCACCGGCCGCACGAAGTGCTCGGCGACGAACACGACGACGAAGCCGAACGCCGCGAGCCCGATCGCCCAGCCGGCCGCTCCTTGCACGAACAGCCACAGCGCGGCGCCGCAGAACACGAGCGGCGCGCAGAACGGCAGCATCGCGGCCACGGCCGTGACGAGGCCGAGGAGCGCCGCATGCGGCAAGCCGGCGAACGCATACGCGATGCCGAGCAGCACGCCCTCGCCGAAGCCGACGACGACAAGCCCCGTGACCGTCCCGTACACCGCGGCCGCCATCCGCTGCAGCAGCGCCGCGCCGTTGTCGCCGAACGCGCGCCGCACGCCGGTCAGCAGCGCGCCCGACAGGCGCGGGCCGGCCTGGAAGATCACGAACAGCGTGACGAGCATGAAGCCGAACAGCACCGCCGCGTGCGCGACGCGCGAACCGAAGTGGCGGCCGAACGTGACGACCGTCCCGCTATCGACGCCCTTCACCGCCGCCGGATGCAGCGGCTTCGCGAGATTCGCCTGCCACCACGCGCTCGCCTGCTGCGAGCCGAACGGCAGACGCGACAGCGCGTCGGGCGCGGGAATGCCCGCCTGCTCGGCGCGATGCAGCCAGCCGAGCAACTCGTGGCTCTGGTCGACCGCCTCGACGAGCCCCGCCGCGATCGGCACGACGACGAGCAGCGCGATCGCCGTCGTCAACGCGGCGGCGACGAGCGTCGCGCGGCCGTGAAAGGCGGGATGCGCGTCGATGCGGCGCAACGCCGGCCACAGCGCGATCGCGACGACGCATGCCCATGCGATCGCGGGAATGAAATCGCGAATCACCCACAACGCGAGCGCGACGAGCGCCGCATACAGCGCGCCGAGCGCGATCGACTGGGCCTTCGGGCGGCCGGACGGCTCCGGCGAGACAGGTGCGTTCTGGACCATGAGGACTCTTGGCGAATTGGGAAAGCGCGGCGCGCCGCGACATCGCCATCTTAATGGACGCGCACGACGATGCCGGTGCGGCGGCCGACCGTCGCGCGCGCCTGCTCAGCGCAGCGTTTTCGTCATGAACACGCGGCTCGTGCCGGGCGGATCGCACGGCACTTCGCCGAAGCGGCGCCAGCCGAGCTTCTCGTAGAACGCGGGCGCCTGGAAGCTGATCGTGTACAGCACGGCCGCGCCGCAGCCGCGCCCGCGCCCTTCCTCCTCGGCGAGCCGAAGGATCGCGCGGCCGATGCCGTCGCCGCGCAGCGCGTCGGTGAGATAGAACAGATCGACGAACATCAGGCCGAGCGACGTGCGGCCCGTCAGGCCGCCGAGCAGCGCGCCCGTGTCCGGGTCCTTCGCGAACACCGCGAGCGCACGCTCGTCGTTCACGCCGGCGCGCTCGACGTTGTACGCGGCGAGGCCCGCATCGATGAAATCGATCTGGGCGGGTTCGGGGCGATCGGTGACGACGAGCGTGACGGGCGGCATGGCAGTCCTTCGGGCGTGGCGGATGGCGAGCGGGATGGCGAGTCGAATCGAGACGGCCATCTTATCGCGCAGGCGCGACGCGCTCAAACACCGTCGAACATGCTCGAATACGTGCAAACGCGCGCGAGCGCCCGCCGCGCACGCCCGTTACGCAGGTGCCCGTTACGCAGCTGCCCGCTGCAAGTTGCGCGCCGCGCCGTCAGCCGACGACGTGATAGCCGCCGTCGACATATTCGACGTTGCCTGTCAGCGCAGTTGCATCGTCGCTCGCGAGGAACGCGGCGACATGGCCGACATCGTCGATGTCGACGAGGCGATGCCCGGGCGTGCGCTCGCGCACGCGTTCGAGCAGCGCGTCGAAGCGGTCGATGCCGGACGCTGCGCGCGTCTTCAGCGGCCCCGGCGACAACGCGTGCACGCGAATGCGCCGCGGCCCGAGTTCCGCGGCGAGGTAGCGCACCGAGCTTTCGAGCGCCGCCTTCACGGGCCCCATCAGGTTGTAGTCCTCGACTGCCCGTTCGGCGCCGTAGAACGTGACCGTCAGCAGGCAGCCGCCGTTCGCCATCAGCGGCTCGGCGAGATACGCGACGCGAATGAACGAATGGCACGACACGTCCATCGCCATCGCGAAGCCCGCCTGCGAGCAGTCCGTCACGCGGCGATGCAGGTCCTCCTTCGGCGCGTACGCGATCGAATGCAGCACGAAGTCGAGCCGCCCCCATTCGCGCTCGATGCGCGCGAACACGCTTTCGAGCTGGCCGGGCTCGCGCACGTCGCACGGCACGACGAGCCCGCTTCCGAGACGCTCCGCGAGCGGCCGGACATAAGGCTCGGCCTTGTCGTTCAGGTAGGTGATCGCGAGCTCGGCGCCCTGCTCGCGCATGACGCGCGCGCAGCCGAACGCGATGCTGCTTTCGTTTGCAATGCCGATGATCAAGCCACGCTTGTTCGGAAGACGCATAGGGATCTCCTTCGACGGTCGAGCATGAGCCGCCGAGCGACGGGCCGGATCGCGCCGCGCGAAGCGGTATGCCGGCGGCGCGGGCGCGTCGGCGGCCGGTGGATGCGGGCCGGCGTATTCGCGCCGCGAATGCCCGGCCGCCTTCGATGCTGGCCGAGCGGGCGGATGCGCGTCGCTCCGCCCGTCGACTGTCGGGGATCGATGCGGTTCGCGTGTTGATCGATGTCAACAGGATGCGGGAGCGCAAATCGCATTGCGCCTGTTGAAATCGGCGCGCGCTTCATCGCGGGACGGCCATGCGCGGCGCATGATGAACGCCGCGCGACGAGTGCGCACACGATGGGCGATGGGCGAGCGATGAATGGCGAATGGCAAGCGGCGAGCAGCCGGGGGTGCGGGGTGCGGGGTGCGGGGTGCGGGGTGCGGGGTGCGGGGTGCGGGGTGCGTGATGAGCAGCGTGCGGCGAATGGCGAATGGCGAATGGCGAATGGCGACGCCAAGTGACGCCCGCCGATCCGAAGCCGTCCATTCCTGCCTCAAAAAACAACGCGCGTTTCGTCGAAGGAACCTATCGCGCGACACATGACGAACGCCGCGCCGCGCAAGCGTCGACGTTGAACGCCTCCCGCCGACCGAGGCGGCGTGAAAACGCAAATCCACTCGGTTGTCGAGTGTCGCTTTACCCTTCCCGCGCTGTCACGCAGCCAATACCGCGCGATCTGAACGGTCGACTCTCTCGACTGGCGCGTTCGGCGTGCGTTTTCATTTTCACGCAGCCTCGACCCGATGCCGATCGCGAGCGCCGAACGAAAAACGGGCGGACGACATCTCGCCGTCCGCCCGCTATCAGGTCATCCGCGCCGTGACGATGTCGCGCGGCGAAAGCTCGTTCGCGCGAGCCCGCTTCGCGAGCGAACACGCATTCAAGCACGCGACATCGAGGCACCGACCGATCGAGGCCGCATCCGCCGCCCCGAACGCCGCGCAAAACGCCGCCCCGCATGCCGCCCCGAACGCCTCGCCGCCCGTCCCTGCGCGCCCGCGCCCCGCCCGGTAGCGCGGCGCGGCACGCCGTCAGGCCGCGCGATAACGCTCGAGCCAATGCGCATACGGCGCGGGCAGCGTCCACGACGCGCGCTCGACGCCGAGCTCGAGCGCCGCGCGATACGGCCAGTGCGGATCGGCGAGATGCGCGCGGCCGACCATCACGAGATCGAGCTGCCCGTCCTTCACGACGCGCTCGGCGAGCGCCGGCGTATCGATCCCCCACGCGGACGCGACGGGCAGTTGCGCTTCGCGGCGCACGCGTTCGGCCACCGGCGCGAGAAACGCGGGGCCCCACGGAATGCGCGCGTCGGGCGTCGAGAAGCCGACCGTCACGCTCAACAGATCCAGCCCTTCCTGCTTGAAGCGCTTCGCGAGCCCGATCGATTCGGCGAGCGTCTCCTCGTCGCGGCCATCGTATTCGATCACGCCGAAGCGCGCGGTGAGCGGCAGGCGCTCCGGCCACACCTCGCGCACGGCCGCGAGCGTCTCGACGAGAAAGCGCCCGCGATTCTCCGCGGAGCCGCCGTATGCGTCGGTGCGGCGATTCGAATGCACCGAGAAGAAGCTCTGTGCGAGATAGCCGTGCGCGAAATGCAGTTCGAGCCATTCGAAGCCGGCGTCGCGCGCGCGCTTCGCGGCCGCGACGTAATCGGCCTTCACGCGCGCGATGTCGTCCGGCGTCATTTCGTGCGGCACCTTCGACAGATGCGCTCCGTACGGCACCGCGGACGGCGCGATCGTCTGCCAGCCGCGCGCGTCGCCCGCGGCGATGTGATCGTCGCCTTCCCACGGCCGGTTCGCGCTCGCCTTGCGGCCCGCATGCGCGAGCTGGATGCCGGGCACCGCGCCCGCCGCCTTGATCGCATCGACCGAGCGCTCGAACGCGGCGGCCTGCTCGTCGTTCCAGAGCCCGGTGCAGCCCGGCGTGATGCGGCCTTCCGGCGACACCGCGGTCGCCTCGGCGATCACGAGCCCCGCGCCGCCGCGCGCGACGCCCGCGAGATGCACGTGATGCCACTCGTTGGGCACGCCTTCCTCGGCGACGTACTGGCACATCGGCGGCACCGCGATGCGGTTGCGCAGCTTGACGTCCTTCAGTTGAAACGGTTCGAACAATGCAGCCATCTACTACTCCTTCGATGTTCGTGTTTAGGGTCGGTGAGGTGACTCGAGTGACTCGGGTGACTCCACTCGGGTGATTCGGGTGATTCGGGTGATTCGGGTGATTCGGTGATTCGGTGACGCGGTGACGCGGTGACGCGGTGACGCGGTGACGCGGTGACACGGTAACGCGGTAACGCGGTAACGCGGTAATTCGGTGATTCCGTGACGCAGGTGATGCCGGTGATGCGGCGCGACGACCTCGCCCGGCGATGCGCACGCACCGCGATGCAAATCGACGCGACTCGATCCGGCTCGATGCCTCGACGCGAGTTGAATCGACTCGACGAAAACGCCGCGGGCGACGCGCAACGCGGCCGCCCGCGCCGCGTATTACTGCTCGAGCAGCTCGAGCAGCGCCTCGGCGACGGGCTCCGACGACGCCGGGTTCTGCCCGGTGACGAGCAGCCCGTCGACGACCACGTGCGGCGCCCAGTCGGCCGCGCGCGAGTAATGGCCGCCGCTCGACTTCAGCATGTCTTCGACGAGGAACGGCACGACCTCGGTGAGCTCGACGGCCGCCTCCTCGCTGTTCGAGAAGCCCGTGACGTTGCGGCCCTTCACGAGCGACGCGCCCGACGGGCCCTTCACGTTGCGCAGCACGCCGGGCGCGTGGCAAACGGCCGCGACCGGCTTGTCCGTCGCGATCGCGCGCTCGATCAGCGCGATCGAATGACGGTCCTCGGCGAGATCCCACAACGGGCCGTGGCCGCCCGGGTAGAACACGGCGTCGTAATCGTCGATCGACACGTCGGCGAGCTTGCGCGTCGACGCAAGCGCGGCCTGCGCTTCGGCGTCCTTGTCGAAACGGCGCGTCGCGTCGGACTGCGACGCCGGATCGCTGCTCTTCGGATCGACGGGCGGCAGCCCGCCGCGCGGCGACGCGAGCGTCAGCTCGGCGCCCGCGTCCTTCAGCGCGTAGTACGGCGCGGCCAGCTCCTCGAGCCAGAAGCCGGTTTTCTTGCCGGTCGCGCCGAGCTCGTCGTGCGAAGTCAGGACTACGAGAATCTTCATTTGGATGCCCTCCTTGATGTCTTGAGAATCAGGCGGCGCGGCCCAGGCGGGCCCGCCGGCCGTGCGCCGCCGAGGCGGCCGGCCGCCTGCTTGCCCGCGCCGCGAGATAGCGTGGGCTTCGCCGCGGCGTGCATCGAGTGCCGCCCCGCTGCCGGGCCACGTCGCGTTGCGCGGCTCGCGTGATGTCGTGCGTCATGTCGTGCGCCGCATCGCTTCGGTCCGTATCGGAGCAATCGGGCCTCGACGCGGCGTGCGCGCATCGCACGCCGGCACCGTGCGCGCTTCCCACCGCCCGAATGTCCCGCCGCACGGCTTCGTCGACGCGCCCGCGGGCGCATTCCTCGGCGCGTTCATCGGCGCGTTCGTCGCCCCGCCTGTCATCGTCGAACGGACGCGGCTTCGCGTCGGGCGCTTTCGGCGCTCGGCAAGCGTGGATCGATCGTGCATCGATCCGTTTGTCGAACCGGATTCGGATCGCGTTGCGATCGTCGAACTGTCGCATGTTGCATGCCCTCTAATAGACCAGTCGTCTATAAAATGACCGCAAAAAACGCGGCGGCGCGATTTCGACTTTCATCGTACGCGCCGCCGCGCATCGCAATTCGCGTTCAGCGTGCTCCCGGCAAACCGAGGATGCGCCGGGTGGTCGCCATCGCGATCGCGAGCGGCTCGCCGCTGCGCCAGATCTTTTCGATCAGCGTCGCGCCGACCCACAGCTCGTACAGCATCGCGGCCGTCTGCCGCGGGTCGAGATCGACCTTCAGCGAACCGTCTTCGAACGCCGCCGCGATGCACGCGGCGAGCCGCGCGACGATCTGCGACGTGCCGCGCTCGAGCGCCACGCGCATCGCTTCGGACAGATCGCAGACTTCCGCGCCGAGCTTCACGACGAGGCACTTGCCTTCGGGGTCGTTGCCCGCCTGCATCTGCTGCCACTGGCCCCAGTAGCGCATCAGCCGGTCTGCCGCGGGGCCGGAGCCGCGCACGAGCAACGCGTCGAGGTGCGCGAGGTAGTCGGCGAAGTAGGACTCGAGGATCGCCTCGCCGAATGCCTCTTTCGACCCGAAATAGTGGTAGAACGACCCCTTCGGGACGCCGGCCGCCGCCAGAATCTCGTTCAGGCCGACGCCCGTGAAGCCCTTGCAGAGCATGATGGGCTTGGCGGTGTCGAGGATGTGCTGCCGGACGTCGGCGGTGGTGGCTGCTGCGTTCATGAGGGTGGATGATAGCGCGAGATTAGACCAGTCGTCTAGCAACCGGAAATTGGCCCTGAGGCCGGCGCGGGATGCGCTTGGCCGCACGGCTGAAAACGGCGGGACAAATCGGCGACGTCGGCGCGGTCCGGGCTTCGCGTTCTTGATCGCGCCGTCGCCCGTTGGCTGCTCGCCTATCGCGCGGCGGGCGCAACTTTGTCGTGTCGTGCGGTGCGTTGTCCGAGATCGGCCAGTTTCCGTCGTTAGCCATGGTCGGCGCACGATCAATCAAGCGGCTGCCTCGCTCGAGCAGCGGACCGTCTGCTGATTTTGCATGAACGACCGAGGCTCATGCGTTGCGCCGATCAACTATGGCGCAACCGATCCAAGCTCGTGCTCGCCGGTTGCCATGTAGCCTTGCCGTTCCCGACGGTATTGGACCGGCGAGACGCCGCGCGCCAACTTGAATGCGCGGCTGAAAGAAAATTCCGACCCATAACCAACGCGCGACGCGATTTCACCCAGCCGTAGCTCGGTTTCCTCCAGCAGCTGTGCAGCAATGCCCATGCGCCAACGCGTCAGGTACCGATCGATACCGGGTTCTTCAGGCAGGCCGCGAATCCGCGGCGGAAGATTGGAGCGCCGCGCCCGAGTGAGGAACCATCCAGGGCAGCCGGAGAGTGACGAGGAACAGCAGCGCGTGCAGAGCGCAAAGCAGGCTGAACGCCGCGACGAAGGCGCCGGACGTCGTCGCGGTATCGGGCGCGCCCGACAAACGCCATCCCAGGAAGGTCGCGCAGAGTGTCGTCAACGTCGGGCCGCCCAGGCGCTGAACGATGTTCATGGCGGTCGTCGCCATCGGCAGATCCTGGCGCGCCACTGACGCATAGCCCGACGCGATCGACGGAATGCCAATGGCGCTGACACCGACACCCCGAATGAAGAGGCTCGCCGCCAGGACGGAGACGACCAGGCCGTGCCGGGACAGGAAGACGAGCGGCAGAGTCCCTGCCAGAGCCGTGAGCGCGCCGCAGGCCGCGAGCTTGCGAATGCCGAACCGCTTCGTGAGACGGCCCATGAATGGATAGGTGCACATCATGCCCAATCCCAGAGGCGCAAGCAGGCAGCCGGTTCGGCCTGGCGACAGACCGCAGGCGCGGACCAGATAGACCGGAATCAGCATCTGGCCTGCGAAGGAGACGCCGTTGACCATGAACATGGTGGCGATCGACGTGGAAAACACCTTGCCCTTGAGCAGCCGAAGGTCAATCAGCGCGGCGTCACCCTTGGCCTGCGCCATACGGCAGAACAGCGCGAACATCACGACGGAGACAGCCAGGGCGACGACACCGACGCGCTCGCCCAGATGATCCGAACCGTAAAGGAACAGCACCAGCCCCGGCGATAGCAGGGTCAGCCCGAACAGGTCGAGGCCGCGCGGCCGCGTCTCCTGCCGATCATCGGACAGGAATGCCGCCGCCAGTGCGAGCGCCAGGACGCCGACCGGCAGGTTGATGAGGAAAAGCCAACGCCAGGAGGCGAATTGGACGATCGCGCCGGCGACGACGGGCCCCAAGAGAGGCGCGAGCAGGACCGGCAACGCGGCGACGCTGATCACCTGCGCCATCTGCTTGCCAGCGGCGCGGGCGATCATCATCTGCGCCATCGGCGCGAGCAGGCCGCCGCTCATGCCCTGGACGATACGGAAGGCCACCAGTGAATTCGCGGACCATGCCAGCCCGCACAGTGTCGAAGAGAGGGTAAAGGCCGCGAAGCACCAGAGATAGAGGGCCTTGGCGCCGATGCGATCGACGAGCCAGCCATTGAGCGGAAGCGTCAGCGCGAGCGCCAGCAGATAGCCGCTCGTCACCCACTGGATCGCAGAAAGGCTGACGTGCAGATCGGCGGCAAGGCTCGCGAGCGATACGTTGACGACAGTAGCGTCGAGTTGCGCCATGAAGGAGCCGATGGCCGCGACACAGACCACTTTCCACACGCCGGAAGCGAGGCGATCGGCTTGACCGTCGCCCGCAGTCGACACCGGGGGGCTGTCCTTCGGCGGCAAACTCATACGCGATCAAGAAGGCTGACGATCGCCTGCGTGGAGCCCGTTTCGCCCAATCGCGGAAATATCCGGGCGACGCTGTTATCGTGCGCCTCGAGGCTCATGTCGGTCATCGCGTCCAGCGCCAGGGTGACGTTGAACCCGAGTTCATAGGCGTGGCGGGCGGTCGATTCCACGCCGATGCTGGTGGCGACCCCGGCCAGCACCAACTGGGTAACGCCAAGAGCCTTCAACCGTGCCTCGAGATCGGTATTGGTGAAAGCGCCCCACGTCCTCTTGGTCACCAGCAGGTCGTCAGGCTGCGCGTTCAACTCAGGCACGAGATCCGCCCAATCCGCCGGCAAGCCTTCGAGGCTGTAGCTTCGTTCGGTCCGGCCGGGTGCGGCGCCCGTGACGTTGACCAGCACGACCGGCAAACCGCGGTTCCGGAACGCGGCGGTCAAGGCAGCGGCGCACGCGAGGACGCCGCCGATGGGATGGGCGACCGGCAGCCCGGCGATGCCTTTCTGAAGATCGATGGCGACCAGTGCCGTTCTCGGGTCGAGGGTCGTTACGCTCATAATATGCACTCCTGATTTTATGCGGATGAGAGGAACCGCATGCCGGCGGCACTTCGCTGCCGGACGTACTGCGCGCCGTTCGGAACGTTAAGAGTCGCCGAGCCGCCTGATAAGCGGAATAGCCGCGGCGAGCGTCTGGATCTCCGTCCGGTCGAAGCCCGCAAGCGCCGCGATCAGCCATTCGCGCTTGGCCACGGTATGCCGCCGACGCTCTTCAAGACCCTTCAAAGTGGCCGCGAACAGTATCTGGCGGCCGTCGGTCGGATGAGGCCGGCGCTCGACGCTCCCCTCTTCTTCGAGGCCGGCCAGAATCGACTTCATCGACTGGGGCTTCATCGATTCCGCGCGTGCAAGATCGGCCGTCGTCATCGGGCCTTCACGTTCCAGCCGCGCCAGCACGCTCGACTGGGACAAGTTGAGTTCGCCGGGATTGGCTTCCGAGCGAAGCCTGCGCACCAGTTGGCCAATCGCCAACGTCAGGTCAGTGACGGTGAGTTCCAGCGAAGGATCGGATATGGGTGAACGAGTCATGAGAGGAGCATAGAATACGACAGCTAAACTTGCAAGTTAAACTGCCTAAATTGCCGGTCCGCAAAGATTGACCGCCCAAAGGTTGGATGGGCGAGACGCTCTTCATCGAGCTTGCAATCGCGAATTGGCTTTGTTGGCAAAAAGGCCGTTCCCTGCGCGTAAGCGGACAAGCCTGCGGCGTGAGTCCGAGCGGCAGCGACGGATCGGCAAGCGCCGATCGCACGCCCCGAGGTCGATCGTCCGTGGACGCACGCACCTTCGCTTGATCCAGCCGCGCTGCCCCATGCCATGATCGCGCTCGTTGAATAGTCGGATGGCGCGCCGTCTCGCGCGCGCGGCGAGGCCTGGATGATCCGCTACGCCGGCGGACCGATCATTCAGCGTGTTCTTCTCCCCTTGTCGTTGCGAGAAAAGCGCCCTCTTGCCGAATGGAGACAAGAGGCAACGAGAAACCTATCCGGTCAGCACGATATCATTCACGGCCGCGAGCACCAGGCTGCGAGTCCGCCGGCGGTCATCCGCACGTCGAAGCCCGATGCCGCGACGCCTCACGAACTTCGCCCAGGTATTCCAACCCGCGGGCCAGACGCATATCATTCGCGCATCGCGCATTTGCAGGGCCGCCGGCGCGCCACCTCCAACGGAAGGGGCGGCGCGCTCGCCCGCGCGGCGCAGCACACAGGAATCCTCGATGAACAACAAGCGTTACCGGACGGAACTCGTCGCCGCGCTGCTCTGGGCGGCGCTGTATCTCGCGACCGGCTACATCTCGCACGCGTTCAACGGCCCCGTGCGGCAGACGGGCTACATCTGGCTGCCGGCCGGCGTCACGATCGGCGCGTTCATGCTGCGCCCCGTGCGCGAATGGCCGACGCTGGCCGCCGCGTTCCTGGCCGCGCAGCTCGCGCTGACGGGCATCGAGCACGGCAACCTGTTCAACGCGGCGCTGTTCACGATCGACGAGGTCGGCGCGGCCGCGCTCGCGGTAGGGTTCGTGCGGCGCATCCGTTTCTCGCTCGAAGGCCTGTATTTCCTGCGCTCGGTGATCCTGGCCGGCGTGATCGCGGGCGTGCTCGGCGCGATCGGCGGAGCGGCCTGGTACGCGCTCGTCAACGGCGCGTCGTTCATCGACGTCGGCCTCGTGTGGGCCGCGTCCGATTTCGTCGGCGTGCTGCTCGTCACGCCGGTGCTCGCGTCGTGGTCGCGCTTCCGCGCGCATCGCTCGGGCGATCACGAACGCTTCGACCTGATGCTCGGCTTCGTCGCGTTCGCGCTGGTCGTGATCGGCGCCTTCGCGATCTTCGATGGCGACAGCGCGTCGAAATTCGGCATCGGCGCCGGCTTCGCGATGACCTACATCCCGCTGTTCCTGACCGTCGCGGTGGCGCTGCTGCTGGGCGGCCGCGCAGGCTCATCGTCGGTGCTCGTGCTCGCGCTGATCGTGATCATGCAGACCGCGCAGGGCGACGGCCCGTTCGCGTCGCTCGACGCGCATCACGGCCGTTCGCTGCTCGAGGCGCAGCTCTATCTCGCGGTTGCGTCGCTGCTGGTGCTGACGGTGAGTACGCTGAAAACGACCCGAGAACGCGTGCACGAACACGCGGCGGTACTGCAGAACAACATGGAGCTCGCGCTCGCGAGCGCCGGCCAGATCGCGTACGTGCTCGATCCGCAATCCGGGCGAATCGACTGGAGCGGCGACGTCGAGCGCGTATTCGGCGTCGGCGTCGACGCCTCGCAGATCGCAAGCGTGTCGCGCGTGCTCGAACGCGTGCACCCCGGCGACCGCGACGCGCTGCGCGACTACTGGCGCGCCGAGATCGCGGGCGAGGAGCGCGCGTCGCTGTCGCTGCGCGTTGTGCGGCGCGACGGCGGCACGCAGACGATCACCGATCACGGCGCGCCGCTGCTCGACTCGAACGTCGACGTGACGGTCGTCGCGGGCGTCTGGCAAATCGAGCGCGTGTGGCCGGCGGACGAATGAGCGAGCGGGCGACATGACCGGCCAGACAGGCATTCTGCTGATCCACGGGCTCGGCGGGACGCAGTACGATCTCGGCTCGCTGCACAAGGCGATGCGCCGGGCGGGCGGCGACACGCACATGATCACGCTGCCGGGGCACGGCACGCGCCCCGAGGATCTCGTCGGCGTGCGCGCGGAAGCGTGGCTCGACGCGGTCGCCGAGCAGTATCGCGCGCTCGAGGGCGAGTACGAGACCCTGCATGTCGCGGGCATGTGCATGGGCGCGCTCGTCGCGCTGCTGCTGTGCCAGCGCGTGCGGCATGCGCGCGGGCGGCTCGCGTTGCTGGCTACGCCGATGTTCATCGACGGCTGGTCGACGCCCTGGTATCGATCGCTCAGACATCTGCTGTATCGCGTGCCGGGCGTGTCGGAGCGGCTACGCGTCGACGAGGGCGAGCCGTTCGGCATCAAGAATCCGACGATTCGCGCGATCGTGAAGAAGAAGTTCGAGCGTCAGGACAATTTCCACTACCCATGGGTGCCGCTTGCGTGCATTCGCCAGGTCGACCGGATGCGCAACTGGGCGCACGCGGCCGCAGCCGACACGCAATGCCCGACGCTCGTGCTGCACGCGCGCGAGGACGAGCTAACGAGCCTGCGCTCGGCCGACTTCCTGCTGAAGCACTTGCCCGACGCGCGCGGGATCGTGCTGGAGAACAGCTACCACATGATCTGCGCGGACAACGATCGCGATGAAGTCGCCCGGCAGGTTCTGACGTTTTTCGGCTTCGATCCGTCGCACGCGGCGAGCCCGGCGATGGCGCGCAGGATGCGGCGGGTCGAACCGTGAACGTGAGCGCGAACGTGCCCTCTCCTCGGCACGTGCCGGTCGGGCCGCGGCGCCGCGTCGAGCCCCCTTGCGCGCCTGAACCCGGCGGCACGCAGTCGCTCGACGCCGCAAGCCGGATCGTCGGCAATTCACCGCTCGCCATCCAGGAAAACGATCGATGGACTTTCGCTCGCTGTTCCGGGCGCCCGGCTCGCAACAAGCTGCGCGGCGCTCAAACGCCGCCGTTCATCGAACCGTCGGTTGCAAACAGTTCGGCCATCCGGAATTCCGGATTCAGGTTGACGACCGCGCGATCCCGGCTCAGGACGTCAATTGGCTGCTACGCCATTTCGAGCATCGCGTCGCCGAAGGCGAGCGGTTCCGCGCCGGAGAAACGCGGCAAATCGGCTGGATGCTGACCATGATCGAGGCCGGGGCGTGCGGCTTTCTGCGCGTCATGGAACCCGACATGAAGGCGATTCCGATCAAGTTCGTCGATTCGGCCGACAACACGCTGAAGCACCTGCGCAGTCAGAAAGACGTCGCCGAAAGCATCGCCGCGGATCGGCAACCGGACTTTCCGTCGCTACGACAAAGCGCCGTGGCGCACGTCGAATACAAGCGTGCCGGCCGCGTGCTGATGACGCGCGCCGCTGCTTGCGATACGGACTCGGGCTGGTCGCTCACGGATCTGGCCGACGAAGCCGGTTCGCAAGATCCCGCGCGGTTCGTCAGGATTTCGCTCTATCAATTGGGTATCGACAGACCCGACCTGATCAGATTCCTTGCGTTGCCGCCCGGCCTCCAAGTGGTCGGCGGCGATCCGACGATCCATGTGATGGGACCTGAAGGCGAGATTCGACCTGCACCCGGTTCGTATCTGGATGCGTTGAACAAGCTCCGTGCGCGACGTCACGTCGAATGACCGCGACCGAAAGCTGCTTCGCCCGCCGCAAGCCGATTTCCGTCATCCCGATCGCTCGATGCGTTTACCCATCGGGTCTGCCGCCCGCCGGCACGCGTGATCCGCTGATGGCCCGACGTCGCCGCGTTGGAACGGCTTGCATACGACAGCGCATCGGCTACGCTTGATTTGCCCTATCCCTACCACGATCGACACCATGCGAAAAAACGCCGAATCCATGCGCCGTTCCGGCCGGTGCGCAACGCGCGAGGCCAACAGGAAAATCCGGAACCGCATCGCTCGTCGAATGACGACGGCGCTGCTGACATTGGCGCCCCTGGCCGCCCACGCGGCCCCGCCTCCATCGAACCTCATTCCCCAGGACGCCGCCCAAGCCCAGACCACAACCGCCGCCGGCGTTCAGATCTACGCCTGCGAGTACGACGCCAACCACCGTCTGGCATGGACCTTCCAGCACCCCGAAGCCACGCTCTACGACGCCTCCGGCACTGCCGCGATCCGGCACGGCGCGGGCCCGTCATGGGAAGCGCGCGACGGCAGCCGCATCGTCGGCGAGAAGATCGCCGATGCGCCCAGCCCAAACGCGGACAGCATTCCGCAGTTGCTGCTGTCGACGCACGCGACCGCGAGCGGCTCGCTCGCGTCCGTGCGCTACGTGCAGCGTCTCGACACGAAAGGCGGCGCCGCGCCCGCCACGCCGTGCACGGCCGAGCATCAACTCGGCAGTTCGCCGTACTACGCGCGATACGTCTTCTGGAAGTAACGCGAGCGAAGCGGCGAGCAAGCGGACGCCCGCTTCACGCGATGTCGGCATCGGCGCACATGCGAGCGACGCGCATGTGATGGGAGGACGTGCGCGCTCGATGCACGCGCGGTTGACGGACACGCGATCGAAGACGGGCACGCGATCGATCGGCGCCACCGCACGCGCCCCGCACGCGGGCGCACGCCCGGATCGCCGCGCCGCCCGCCGAAGCGTCAGGCGCGACTCTCGAGCCAATGCACGCTGAACAAGCGCGCGTCGTCGATCCACACCGTCCCCGGCGTGAACCCCGCCCCCCGCGCGAGCGCGCGGAACCCGTCGACCGTGAACTTGTGCGAGTTCTCGGTATGCAGCGTCTCGCCCGCCTCGAACCGGAACGCGTACCCGGCGACGCGCACCGTCTGCGTGCGCCGGCTCACGAGATGCATCTCGATGCGCTGATGCTCGACGTCGTAGAACGCGCGATGCGCCCACGCGTCGAGCGCGAAGTCGGCGCCGAGCTCGGCGTTCGCGCGCTCGAGCAGATTGAGATTGAACGCGGCCGTCACGCCCGCCGCGTCGTTGTATGCGCGGTGGAGGATCGACACGTCCTTCACGAGATCGACGCCGATCAACAGCCCCCCGCCCTTCAGCAGCGAAGCCGCGCGCCGCAGGAACGCCTGCGCCTCGTCCGGCGAGAAGTTGCCGATCGTGGAGCCGAGAAAGCACCCGACGCGCCGCCCTTTCGCGCACTCGATCGCGTGCATTTGCTCGGACTGCAGATAATCGGCGACGACGGGCTGCACGTCGAGCCACGGATATGCGTCGCGCAGCGCGGCGGCCGATTGCGCGAGATGCTCGGCCGAGATGTCGACGGGCAGATAGCGCGCCGGAGGATTCGACGCCGCGCACGCATCGAGCAGCACGCGAATCTTCGACAGCGACCCCGCGCCGAATTCGATCAGGTTCGCGTCGCGGCCGATCTGCGCGGCGATCTCGTGCGCGCGGCGCTTCAGGATCGCGAGCTCGGTGCGCGTCGGATAGTACTCGGGCAGCTCGCAGATCCGGTCGAACAACGCGGAGCCCGCCGCGTCGTAGAAGTACTTCGGCGCGATGCTGCGCGGCGAGCGGCGCAGGCCGGCGAGCAGGTCGCGGCCGAACGCGCTGTCGCACATCGCCTCGATCGCCACGCCCGCGGCGGCTTCCTTCATGCCTTCAGATATCTCTCGCAAGACGCACTCCCGTGAATTGCCAGCGCGCGGCCGGCGGAAAGAAGTTGCGATACGTCGCGCGCGCGTGCCCCGGCGGCGTCGCGACGCTGCCGCCGCGAAGCACCTGCTGCCCGACCATGAACTTGCCGTTGTATTCGGCCGCGACGCCCGCCATCGGTCGGAAGCCCGGATACGGGTCATACGACGAGCGCGTCCACTGCCACGCGCAGCCCATCATCTGCGCGATGCCCGGCGCGTCGAACGCGGCCTCCCATTCGGCTTCGGTCGGCAAGCGCGCGCGCGCCCACTCGGCATACGCGGCCGCTTCGTAGAAGCTCACGTGCGACACGGGCGCATCGCGCACGAGCGGCTGCAGGCCGTCGAGCCCGAACTCGCGCCAGCCGAGCCCTTCGCCGCCGTCGGACGCGATCCAGTAGAGCGGCGCCTTCCAGCCGTCGCGCAGGACGATCGCCCAGCCGTCGGACAGCCAGAACTCCGGGCGCGCGTAGCCGCCGTCGTCGATGAACGCCGCGAATTCGCCGTTCGTCACGAGCCGCTCGGCGATGTCGTACGGCCGCAGAATCGTCTGATGGCGCGGCCGCTCGTTGTCGAACGAAAAGCCGCGCCCGTCGTGGCCGATCTCGACGACGCCGCCCGGCCGCGACAGCCAGCGCGCGGCGCCGCGCGCGAGCGGCGCGTCGTCGCCCGGCGGCGCGGCATCGCTTCGATACGCGGGCAACAGCGGATTCAGCGAGAACGCGTGCAGGATGTCGGTCAGCAGCAATTCCTGATGCTGCTGCTCGTGATGCAGGCCGAGCGTGATCTCCGGCTCCATCGCGACGAGCGACGGCAGATCGGCCGTGCGCAGCAGCTCGAGCAGCGCGTCGTCGACGTGGCGTCGATAGCGATGCACGTCGTCAAGCGACGGGCGCGACAGCATTCCGCGCTGCGGCCGCGCATGGCGCGGGCCGAGCGCTTCGTAATACGAATTGAACAGGTACGGATAGCGCGAATCGAACAGCTTGTAGCCGCGCGCGTGCCGCGCGAGGATCACGGTCTCGAAGAACCAGGTCGTGTGCGCGAGATGCCATTTCGTCGGGCTCGCGTCCGGCATCGACTGCAACGCCTGATCCTCCGCGGACAGCGGCTTCGCGAGCGCGACGCTGCCACTGCGCACGTGCGCAAAGCCGCGCGCGAGATCCGACGCGAGACCGCGCGTCGCTTCTTCGTTTTTCGTCATGTGCACCGTCCCGACTGGATGGTTCGGCGGCGCGCGCCACGCGCCGCCCGCGAACCCATGCAACAAAGGATAGGACACGCGCGCGGCGTCGCGATCCGAATCGCGACGCCGCGCGCGACAAACAAGCGCCGTCTGCGCGGCTCGCCCCGTTCGTATGGATGGATGCTTCGATGTCAGCCGATCGTGATCGAATCGATGCGATCGGGATAGAACGCGAGATGGCCGGCGATCTGCTTCACCGCGTCGTGCGGCGTTTCGTACGACCAAACCGCGTTGACGCCGCGCTCGCCGGCGCCCTTGATGCTGTAGTACGACGCATCGCCCTTGTACGGGCAATGGGTCGTGTGCGCGGTGCGCTCGAGCCGCGACAGGTCGACGTCCTTGCGCGGCACGTATTGCACGGGCGGATACGACGCCTCGCGCAGCGTGAGCGCATCGCGCGTGTCGGCGAGCGGATGGCCGGCCGCCCGGACGACGACGCGCTCGCGCGTCGCGTCGATCGTGATCGGATGGTCCGGGCCAGGAATCCTGACGGGGTGACTTGACTGGGTCATGAAAGCGCCTCCGGTGGCGAAACACGTCGGACTTCGGCGACATCGTACGCCGCCGCGGCGCGGGAAGCGACGCGCGAGCCGCGAATTCTGAAGTTGGGGCGAACGAACAATCACCGTTGCATGCGCCGTTAATTGCGCGTCGCGGGACGATCGAAGCGCGACGCGCACGGCTCGCTCGGGTTCGCGTCTTCGCAGATTCCGTTCCCGCATGACCGCAAACATGCGGCCGGCTCCGGCAATCGATGCACATCGCCCTTTTCAGACCGTCCGCCGCGCTCGACGAGGCCCGGCCGTCAGCCGCCGCGCGCAACGAACCGTTCGCGCGCGACGGTGCGCGCCGCACGCTTGCAGCACCCGTCAGTTTTTACTGAAATTGCGACAAATACATTAAATAAAACCATCAATCTGCAAATACCATAGCGGCCAACACTGGCAATGGCGTCTCGCACGATGAATATGCACCGAACGAGCGCCTCCGATCGACCCTCGCGGCGCGCCGCGCACGAGCGCCCGCCGCCTTGACTTCGCAGAGAAATTCATGCCCCGCCCCATCGTCGCCCGCATTCATCCGGAAGCCGTCGCGCACAATCTTGCGATCGTCCGGCAACAAGCGCCCGCCTCGCGCGTCTGGTCGGTCGTCAAGGCGAACGCTTACGGCCACGGCATCGAGCGCATCTATCCGGCGCTCGCCGGCGCGGACGGCATCGCGCTCCTCGACCTCGACGAAGCGGTGCGCGTGCGCGAGCTCGGCTGGACGAAGCCCGTGCTGCTGCTCGAGGGCATCTTCGATGCGGCGGACGTCGAGATCGCCGAGCGCCATCGGCTCACGGTCGCCGTGCACGGCGACGAGCAGTTGCAGTTGCTGACGTCTGCGAGGACGACGCGGCCGATCGACATCCAGTTGAAGATGAACGCCGGGATGAACCGGCTCGGCTATCGGCCGGGCGCGTTTCGCGCCGCGTGGGAGCGTGCGGCCGCCGCGCCGTCGATCGGCGGCATCGCGCTGATGATGCACTTCGCGAACGCCGACGAAGGCGAGATCGACTGGCAGATGAGCGAGTTCGACACCGCGACGGACGGCCTGCCCGGCGAGCGCACGCTGTCGAACTCGGCGGCCGTGCTGTGGCATCCGCGCGCGCATCGCGACTGGGTGCGGCCCGGCACGATCCTGTACGGTGCGTCGCCGACGGGCGCCGCGCGGCACATCGCCGACGTGCCGCTGCGCCCGGCGATGACCGTCACGAGCCGGATCATCGGCGTGCAGACGCTATCGCCTGGCGAGACGGTCGGCTACGGGCGGCGCTTCACGGCCGAGCGCGAAATGCGCATCGGCGTGGTCGCGTGCGGCTACGCGGACGGCTATCCGCGCCACGCGCCGACCGGCACGCCGATCGCGGTCGACGGCGTGCGCACGCAGCTCGTCGGGCGCGTGTCGATGGACATGCTGACCGTCGATCTCACGCCGTGCCCGAACGCGGGCGTCGGCTCGACGGTCGAGCTGTGGGGCGAGCGGGTGCGCGTCGACGACGTCGCCGAAGCCGCGGGCACGATCGGCTACGAGCTGATGTGCGCGCTCGCGCGGCGAGTGCCGGTCGCGGTCGATCCGTATCCCGCGGCGGCCGCGCGGATCGAGCCCGCGCGCACCGGCAGCTACGGGCGCTGAGCGAAACGGCGGCCAACGGCGCGGGGGCGGCGCGCCGCGCCGGCGGTTCTGCGTTCGAAGTCGCGCAGGCGATTCGCGCATCCGGATACCGTCCCGCCGTCGGCCGGCTTCGTGCGATCTCGTGACTTCGTGACTTCATGCGACTTCGTGACTTCGCGCAACCTCGCGCGCCCTCGGCCGATCGAACGCATCACGTCCGCGCGCGCGAAACGATTCGCGCGGCATGCGAAGCGCACGATCGGCCGCGCGCGCGGCGGCGCAAACGCCGCCGCGCTCAGGTCCGCCAGCGCGGCGGCCGCTTTTCGAGAAACGCGTCGATGCCCTCGCACGCATCCTCTTCCATCATGTTGCGCGCCATCACGTCGGACGCATACGCGTACGCGTCGTCGAGCGGCATCTGCCGCTGCCGGTAGAACATCGCCTTGCCGTAGCGCACCGCGGCGGGGCTCTTCGACACGATTTCCGCGACCGTGCGCGCAACGGCCGCGTCGAGCGCATCCTCCGGCACCGCCTCGTTGACGAGGCCCCAGTCGACGGCCGTCGCCGCGTCGACGAAGCGGCCGGTGACGAGCATGTCGAACGCGCGCTTCGTCGACACGTTGCGCGACAGCGCGACCGCGGGCGTCGAGCAGAACAGCCCGACGTCGATGCCGGACACCGCGAAGCGGGCCGTGTCGGCGGCGATCGCGAGATCGCACGACGCGACGAGCTGGCAGCCCGCCGCCGTCGCGATTCCCTGCACGCGCGCGACGACGGGCACGGGCAGCGCGTGAATCGCCTGCATCACGCGGCTGCATCGGCCGAACAGGTCACGGTAGTACGCGAGATCGGGCGTGCCGCGCATCTCGCGCAGATCGTGGCCCGCGCAGAACGCGCGGCCCTCGGCGGCGAGCACGACGCAGCGCACGCGCGGGTCGCCCGCGAGCGCGGCGAGCTCGCGCTGCAACGCGCCGAGCAGCGCCTCCGACAGCGCGTTGAACTGCGACGGCCGGTTCAGGCGCAGCGTCGCGACGCCGTCGCGATCGTCGCGCAGGAGCGGCGGCACCGCCGCCTGGCTGGATGGTTCCATGTCGTCCTCCTCGATGGGCACGTGCTCGCGCCGGTGCGGACGGCGACATCGCCCGGCGCGTGTCGAACCAAGGTACACCGTATCCCGTCCGGATCAAGCCGCGTTGCGTCAAGCGATGCGCGCAGGCGAATCCGTCGATGCGGCGAAAAACCGACACCGTCCGCCGAAGAGCGCCGCGGCGGTGGACATCGCCGCAAAAAGCTGTATATTCATACAGTGCTCGCCATCGGCGATCCATGCGAGAATCGCGTGCCGCCGGACGGTCCGACGAGCCGCCTGCGCTTCGGCGCGCGGCCGAGGTCGATCGGGTATCGCGAGACGGGCCACGGAGAAGACATAGTGAAACTGGTTGGATGCGGGTTGCTGTTGTTGGCTTTCGCTTTCTCGGCGTTCGCGAGCGAACGCTACGTCGAGATCTGGAATCCGCCCGAAGCGCGCGCCGGCCAAAGCAACGGCGTGCGCCACGATCCGTCCGCCCGCAAACCGGCCGCACCTGCCGCGAAGCGCAAGCGCGTCGCGCCGCACGTCGTCGAGGCGCGGATGCATCATCCGCCCACCGCCGTGAAGATCGCGCCGAAGCCGCGCGCGATCGATGACGACGCGCCGCGCACGACGCCCGCGCTGCCGTCGCCCGCCGCCCCCGACATTCCCCGCCTGTTCACGCCGGACGGCAACGTGCTGCGCGTCGGCACGCGCGGCTACGGCGTCGACATCGAGCGCTGACGGCGCGTCAAGCGCGGCCCGACATCGGCGCAACGCCGAACGCGCGGATGCGTCGAAACCGATCGATCGTTCCGCTGCGCGCCGCCGAGCAATGTGGAGCGCCGATGGCCCGATTGACGAATGCCGGCTTCTTCCGCGCAATACGCTCGACATTCCACGGCACGCGAAACTCCGCATCGCCTGACGGCCAACGCCGAACGAACCGCGCGTCGGTCACTCAACGAACGCCGCGCGCGGCGCGCCGTCGCGCGCGTGATGCCGGGACGAAGAGCGCATGCGATTCACGATTGACGCCTCTCGGGGGATGTCCGTTCGAGCGGCGCGTTCCTGCGGAGCGCAACGTCATGCACGCTGACGGACGGCGGACGAGCAGAGATGGCAAGAACGAGGTGCCCGGCTAACGGCAACGGCTCGACGGACGTCGCTCGGGTGCCCGAATCGATTCTTCCTCTGACCAAGCGGTCGACACGCGGCGTCCGCCCCGTGCTTACACGCCCGCCGGACCTTGCGCGCCGGCCGGGCGGGAATCATCGGGATGCGGCATTTCCCACGGGATCGCCAAGAAGTCGCCGGAAGGGAATTCCGGAACGAGGGCAGCGGCGGCAAGCGGCACCAACCGCCCTCACGCATCTGCGGCGTACGCTTCGATCCGCTTCGGATCGGCCAGACTTTTGCCTCCGGTGAATATGAGACGGATGGCTTGGCGTGACGCGCGGGACATCTTTCGAGACGACGGCGCGTCGTTGCCGTTGACGATCGCGGCCGCCATCGGAAGGCGCCGGAACAACGCCGCGCGGCGCGCGAACGCCGAAGAACCCTCGCCCTCGTACGCGACGCCATCACCATACGCCGCGCCGACGCGCGCGCCCGAACCGCGCGCGCGCATGCTTTGCGCAAGTACAAAAAAACAGCCGGCCCGAAGGCCGGCTGCTCGTGCGGCTGCCCGCGCGACGCCGAGCGTCGCGCCGACGCTTGGCGCTTAGAAGCGGTGAATCAGGCCGACGCCGAGGCCCACCTGGCTGCGCGACGACGACGGCGACGTGTTGAAGCCGTCGCCGATCGACGCGGTCGCGTCGATGATCTTGCCGCCCGCGAGCGTCTTGCCGTTCGCGCGCTGATACGCCTCGACCGCGAAGAGGCCCGTGCGCTTCGACAGGCTGTAGTACTGCGACAGCGTGAACTGGTGGTACTGCGCCGAGCTCGTGATGCCATTCGATTGCGTCGCGCGCGTGTACGCGTAGCCGCCCGCGAAATCCCACTGAGCAGAAGGCTTGAAGTGCAGCACCGCGCCCGCCGTGTTGAAGATCGCGGTGTTACGGAACGCCGAGTTGACGCCCGGGATGTACTGCACGTTCGAGTACGACACCGAGACGTCCCACGCGGACGAGAACTGATAGCCGGCCGTCACCGCGACGCGCTGCTGCGCTTGCGCGGTCTTGTAGCCGTTGTTGATCGCCGACACGGCCGTTTGCGCGCCGCCGTTGGACGTCGCCGAGTTCGCGCCCCAGTCGCCACCGCCCGACGTCGAGTTGTTCACGCGCTGGAACGCCGCGGCGATGCCGAGCGGACCGTTCATGTACTGGATGCCCGCGCTCCACGTCGAACCGGCGTTCACGCTGCCCGGCTGGCCGCCGAACGCATACGAGCCGCCGAACGTGAAGCCGTAGAACTTCGGCGACATGTAGACGAGCGAGTTGTTCGTGCGGTAGCTGGTGTCGAGCGAGTCGATGTCGCCCGGGTGCGCGCCGAAGTAGCCGGTGAGCCAGGTCGTCGGGCTGTACGGCGACAGCAGCGAGTAGTACGCGGTGTATTGACGGCCGGCCGTCAGCGTACCGTACGTCGGATTGGTCAGGCCGACCCACGCCTGACGCGTGAAGATGCCGCCCGCGAATTGCGACGTGCCGTTGGCGGTGCTGAAGCCCGATTCGAGCTGGAAGATCGCCTTCGAGCCGCCGCCCAGGTCCTCGCTGCCCTTCAGGCCGAAGCGGCTGCCCGCCCACACGCCCGTCGACATCTTCACCGCCGAGCGGCCGCCCGTCGTCGAGCCGAGCGACGTGCTGCTGCTCTGATACGCGATGCCGTTATCGACGATACCGTAAAGCGTCACGCTGCTCTGAGCGTGTGCCGTGGCGACTGCCGCCAATCCGGCGGCCGTCATCGCGGCCGCTGCGCGCTTTTTCATTGATTCTCCGTCCTCAAGAAATTTTTGTGGTGTGTGTCACGCACATGGCCTGTCCATGCGGTCGCCATTCTCACCGATTCGTCCGTGCAGCAAAACGAAGAATAAAGATCCGTCGGCTCCGCGCAACGCGGGTATTCACTAACTAGTTAGTTTCAACGCTGCACGGACAAGGGTTTCGCGGGTGTGCGCGGCGATTGCTGGAACCGGTTCCCTCGTCCCCGGATTTACCCGAATTTACATTCACACAGTCCTTCCAGACGGCTTCCAACTTGCTTTCGTGTGATGATTCGGAAATTCGTCGGCCGGTGCAGGCGCGGCGGAAAAACTCGATGGGTCAATGGCTTGCGGCGAAATCCGGGTGGCCGGTGCGGGGTGTGCTACCAGTTCATGCGGGTAGTCGACGGCGGGTACGTCTGTGCGTTTTTTTCAAGCCTTGGGCTTCGCATTCGGAACTTGGAACCAGGCGCTCGAAGGTCGAAGGTCGAAGGTCGAAGGTCGAAGGTCGAAGGTCGAAGCTCGAAGCTCGAAGCTCGAAGCTCGAAGCTCGAAGCTCGAAGCTCGAAGCTCGAAGCTCGAAGCTCGAAGCTCGACGCTCGACGCTCGACGCTCGACGCTCGACGCTCGACGCTCGACGCTCGACGCTCGACGCGAGGAACGCACAGATCACACCCGCGCACGATATCCCAGCCCACGGCCACGCGCGCTGAGCAAAGCCGATCGACCGCCACAAGCGTCGCCCTCGCTCGCCGCCATGCCGAATGCGATCGCGCGATCTCGCGCCGAAGAGCATCACGCGCTATCGAGCCGCTTATCGTCTCCCCGCCTTCGCCGCTCTCTGCGCTCGACGCAACCGCCCCCCGCATCGGAGCCCGTTCGGCTCACGATACGCGCGACGCGCGCTCAAAGTGCCCCGAGCACCTCGAATCGATGCGTGCCGTCGCGTCCAAGCTGCTCGACGAGGCCGAACTCCCAATCGAGGTACGCTTGCATCGCTTCCGCTGCGTTGCCGGTGCCCTCGTATGGACGCCGGTAGCGATCGATGCGCGGCGACGCCAGCCGCGTCTCGCCGCTCTCGACCGGCAGGCCCGCGGCGAGCCACGCGAGCGTGCCGCCGTCGAGCAGGTGGACGGACGCTTCTTCCGGCAGCAGCGCGCGCAGGTCCGCCGCCGCGAACGCCGCCAACTGCCCCGACCCGCAAGTCACGACATAGCGACGCGCACGCGGAATGCGCGTGAGCGCGTCGCCCAGTTGGGCGCGCACCGCGTACCACGCGCCGGGAATGTGCCGCTTCACGTAGTTCGCGCTCGCCGTGACGTCGATGACCGCCACGTCGAGCGGCGCGTCGTGCGGCGGCACGACGCGTTCGGCAAGCGATCCTCGTTGCGCGTCGTCCAGTCGCGCGTCGGCTCGGCGATCCGCCGCCCCGCCGCTCCCTCCGCGCGCGAATTCGTCTGCGCGCACGTCTCGCTCGTCTCGCTCGTCTCGTATGTCTCGTATGTCTCGTACGTCATGCACGTCACGCGCATCCGTCGCGTCCAGCGCATTCCGCCCGTCTTGCGTGCGCTGCGCGATCGCGCCGGTCCGCGGTGAAGCAAGCGCTTCCGCCCGCCCGTTCACCGCCTCGCGCTCCACCGCTTTCAAGCCGAGCCACTCGGCGAGCGTGCCGACCGACACCGTCGCGCTTTCCGCAGGCTGCGGCGCGCGCGCCGCCGGCTGCCCGCGCTCGCTGCGCTCATGCGCGTCGAGCGGCTCGACGACGCGCACGTCCCAGCCCATCTGCGCGAGCCACGACGCGGTCATGTCGGCGCGCACGCCGTCGTCGTCCGCGAGCGCGATCCGCGCGCCGCGCACGGGCGCATGATGATCGGTCTCCTGTACCAGCTGGCCGCCCGGCGCGCTCGCGAAGCCCGGCAGGTGGCCGGCCGCGTATTCGTCCGGCGTGCGCACGTCGAAGCGATAGAGCGTGAGATCGTCGGACTCGAGCATGTGCAGATCGCGCAGCGCGATGCGCGTTGCGCCCGCGCGACGTGCGAGGCCGCGCGCCGCCTGCCGCGCGGCCTCGCGCCGATCCGCGTCGACGCGCTCGGGAAAGCGCCTCGACGCGCCGTGTTCGAGCGTTTGCCCCGCGAGCGTCCAGCCGATCGTCCCGTTGCGCAGCGCCGCAACCGGGTTCGGCAGCCCCGCGTTGATCAGCGACTGCGTGCCGATGATGCTGCGCGTGCGTCCCGCGCAGTTCACGATCACGCGCGTCGCCGGATCGGGCGCGAGCTCGCGCACGCGCAGCACGAGCTCCGCGCCCGGCACGCTCGTCGCGGTCGGAATGCTCATCGTCTGGTATTCGTCGAAGCGGCGCGCGTCGACGATCACGACGTCGGCCCGCGCGTCGATCAACTGCCGCACCTCTTGCGCGGACAGCGACGGCGTGTGCCGCTGCGCCTCGACGAGCTCGCCGAACGCCTTGCTCGGCACGTTCACGTCGATGAAGAGCTCGCCGCCCGCCGCCCGCCAGCCGTCGAGCCCGCCTTCGAGCCGATGCACGCGCGTGTAGCCGAGCGCCGCGAGCACGGCGGCCGCGCGCGGCGCGAGATCTTCGCCGAGCGCTTCGCCGTAGACCGCGATCGTCGTGTCGCGGCGCGGAATGCGCGTCCACGCTTCGAGTTCGAGCTTCGACAGCGGAAAGTTCGCGGCCCACAGCGGATGGCCGTGCGCGTACGGGTCTTCCTCGCGCACGTCGATCAGCGCGATCTCCGCGCCGGCGAGCAGCGCGGCGCGCACGTCGGCGGCGGATAAGGTCGGGAAGCTCGCGGGTGCCGAATCGCCCCCGGGAGCGGGAGCGGTGTCGCGGAGCGACGAGGAAGAAGGATCGGTCACGGAATCGAGGCTCATCGGATCAGGGCAGCCGGAAGTTTGGATGGTGGAGAACTACGTTGCGCCGCGTCGATGCATATCGACGCGCGGCACGAGAGAAGACGTGGTCGAGCAAATGCGCGCGTTGCCGCCGAATCGAATCCACATGCGGCAGGCGCTGCGACGTTGCTTCCGAACGGAAACCGTCGCGCCGCTGAACTTCGCGATCCGCCGCGAACACGAGTGGCCGCGGAACTTGCAAAGCATGCGAGACACACGAAGCGCGCGGAATGCCCGAAGCAGGCAAAGCGAACGATGCCGGCAAGCGACACGCGGAACACGGAAAGCTCACGATACGGACGGATCGCATGCGAGTCCGCTGCATACGCGCGAGCGACCGATTGAGCGAGCGGTCGGGCGCGCAGGCGGCGACCGCCGCGCATCGACGCGCAACGCGCGACGCACGACACGCAACGCCCGATGCGCTGCGCCGAATCGAATCGAATCGACAGTCGGTACTCGGCGCTCGGCGCTCGGCGCTCGGCGCTCGGTGCTTGGCGCTCGACACTCGGCACGCAACGCGGCACCGGCGCACGCCGACGCCCATTGCATATCGCGCGCCGCGCGATCGACGCGACACGGCGCACCGTCCGTCCGCCGCGCGAAGCCGGCAGCGACGCCGAATCGACCGACATGCCCGCAGCAACGCAGCCGCCCGAAGCGCACGCTCAACCGACACGCGAATACCCGGAAACGAACGGCTTGCGCGTGCCGTCCTCGCGGTAGACCGAGCGCTCGACCGCGCCGATGTCCGCGCCGTAGACATGGATGCTGATCGACACGCGATCGGCGAACGCATTGCTCACGCGATGAATATCGCCGACCGACGGCGACACCGCCTCGACGCGCCCCGGCTCGAGCCGCACCGCGTCGCCCGCGGGCAGCGGCCGGCCGTCGGGCGCGAGCGCGTACGGCTGCGAATACTCGGCGCCGCGCAGCATGCCGATCAGCCCCCAGACGGTGTGATCGTGGATCGGCGTTGTCTGCCCCGGCCCCCACACGAAGCTCACGACCGAAAAGCGCGCGGCCGGATCGAGATGCAGCAGGAACTGCTGGTAGCGCTCGGGATCGCAACGGGCATACGCGGCGGGCAGCCAGTCGTCGCGTGCGACGAGATCCGCGAGCAGCGCCGCGCCGTCGCGCAGGATGCGCGGCTCGTCCGGGCGCGTGTCGACGAGCCGCTCGAACGCGGCGACGAACGCGCGCAACGGCACGCTCGCGCGCAACGCAGCCGCAGAGGATTCGTTATGCAAAGAATGCGCGCTCATCGGCAGCCTCTTCGAATATGATTGTTCGACATGATGCACCTTAAACTCCATGCAAGACAAACATGAAAATCAGTGACATCGACGCATACGCCGCCGTGGTCCGCTGCCAGTCGCTGAGCCTGGCGGCGGCCGAGCTCGGCATCACGCAGCCGGCGATCACGCGCCGCGTGCAGAATCTCGAGGAAGCGCTCGGCGTCGAGCTGCTCGACCGCAACACGAAGCCGCCGCGCCCGACCGAGATGGGCTGGCGCGTGCACGACCAGTGCCGCACGGTGCTGCGCGAGATGCGCGCGCTGCGCGAGCTCGTCGCCGAGCCGCTGCCGCCGGCGGGCGAGTTCCGGCTCGGGCTCACGCACGGCATCGGCGAGCTGCTGCTGCTCGATCTGCTCGCGATGCTGCGCGACCGCTGGCCCGCGCTCGCGCCGCAAGTCGCGACCGGCTGGGGCGGCGCGTTGCTCGACCAGCTCGGCCATGACGCGCTCGACGCGGCGCTCGTGTTCCTCGCGCGCGAGATCGCGCTGCCGGCGCATGTCGCGGGCGAGCGGCTCATCGGCACGCGGCTCGTCGTGGTCGCGCGCAAGGGCGACTTTCCGCGCCGCGGCTACCGGCTCGCCGACTGCCATGAGGCCGGCTGGGTGCTGAACCCGGACGGTTGCGGATTCCGCGCGGGCCTGAAGCGCGCGCTCGACGCGCAGCGGCTGCCGCTGCGCGTCACGCTCGACACATACGGGCGCGAGCTGCAATTGCAGAGCGTCGCGAACGGGCTCGGCCTCGGCCTCATGCCGCTGCCGCTCGTCGAGATGAGCCCGCTGCGCGACGCGCTCGACATCGTGCCGATCGCCGATTTCAAGCCGCAGATCGATCTGTGGGCGCTGCGGCGGGAGCACGCTTCGCGCCTCGCCGCGCCTGCCGGCGCGATCGGCCAGCTCGCGCGGACGCGATTGCGCGCGCTCGGCGATGCGCGCGAGCCGCATGCGGCTCGCGATACGCGATCGCCGCGCGGGCGAATCGACGGCGCCGCGAAACGGGCGCGCGATTCGATTTGAGCGCGAGCGCGGCCGCGCCGGCCGATGCGGCGCGGCGCGCCACGCGCCAGGCGTTGCAGGCCGCATCGCGGCGCGCGGCGCGGTTCATCGCGCCGTTCACGCCGTTCGCTTCGCACGTCGTCGCACGCCCCTCGGAACGCGTCACCGCCCATCGCCATGCGCAGCGAACGCCGCGCGTCCCGCCGCGACGAGAATCGAATCGTCCTGCGGCGTGTGAATCCGGCTGCACAGCGCGTCGCGATGATGGCGCTCGAGCGGGTTGTGGCGGCTCAGCCCGTGATTGCCCGATAGCTGCAACGCCAGCTCCGTCACGCGGATCGCGTGGCTCGTCACCGTGAATTTGACAAGCCCGCTCGCGTCGACGTCGAGCGGCGCGCCGGCATCCGCGCGCGCGGCCGCATCGTCGAGCAGCACGCGGTTCACCTGCAGCAGCGCGTCGATCTCGCCGACGATTTCCTGCACGCGCGGCAGCGTCGCGAGCGGCGCGCCGAGGCTCGCGGGCGCGCGCGCCTTCGCGAACCCGACGACCCAGTCGCGCGCCGCCCGCGCGAGCGCGTCGTACAGGCTGCCGAGCAGCACGATCATCCACGCTTGCTGGTCGGCGTGCGCATCGACGTCGGCCTGGCTCGCGCCCGTCGGCGCCCACGCGTCGGGCGCGCGCAGATCGACGGCGTGATCGAGCGGAATCCGCACGTCGTCGAACACCACCTCGTGACTGCCCGACGCGCGCAGCCCGAGGTGATTCCAGCTTTCGATCACGCGGATGCCGTCGCCGCCCGCCTGCCCCCGCGCCGCGTCGCGCGGCACGAGAAACACGCCGACGCGCGGCCGCGCTTCGTCCGTGCGCGCCCACACCGCGAGCCAGCGCAGCGCCGGGATGCCGGTGCTGTACAGCTTGTGGCCGCTGATGCGCCAGCCGTCGCCGTCGCGGCGCGCGACGCTCGCCGGGAGCCCGCCGCGCGCGGGCGAGCCGAGCTCGGGCTCGACGCGCAATGCGTTGATCAACGCGCCGTCGGCGACCGCGCTCGCGAACACCGCGCGCCGCGCGGCCGCCGGCCAGCGGCTGTCCGCGCGGCCGAGCGCGCGGTGCTGCAAATAAGTCATCGTCAGCACGAGCGCGGTCGCGGCGTCCGCGCGGGCGATCGCGCCGACGATCCGGCACGCGCGGGCGAGCGTCGCGCCGCCTCCGCCGTACTCGCGCGGCACGGCCTGCGCGATCAGGCCGTGCGCGTGCAGCCATTCGAAATGCGCGTGCGGGAAGCTGCCGTCAGCGTCGTGCCGCGCCGCGCCCTCCGCGATGCGCGGCGCGAGCTCGGCGAGGCTCGCGTCGAGCCGGGCGTCGTCGCTCGCGGTGCTCGCGAACTCGGGCGGCACGAGGGCGGGCGAAGTAGTCGGCGGGGTCGATGCTGTTGATGCTGTTGATGCTGTTGATGCTGTCGATGCCGTCGATGCCGTCGATGCGATCGGCGCCGCTGATGCGCCCTGCGCAGCCGCCGCGGCTGCACGCTCAACCGGCGCGCGGCCGCCGCGCGCATCGCTCGGACGCGACAGGTCCTCGCCCGGCGCGCGATCGGCCAATGCGCATGCGCCGCCGGCCGCCGCGCCGTCGTCGTGCGAGCCCGCTTCGCGCGCGTCGCCGCGTGCGGGCGCGAAAGGCGATTCGGCAAAGAGAGAAGCCATCTGCGAACGTTCCATCGTCGTAGTCGATCGCGATGCCGATCGATCGTCAAAAAAACCGTCCGCCCGGCGCGCGAGCGCACGCGAACGAAACGGATCGCCCACAGCGTAAGCGCGCCGCCCGGCCCGGCAAACCATGCAAATGCGATATGGATTCCGATATTTATTATTTATCTGTTGCATGATCCTGGCGGTAATCTGCGCTCCGGATTCCCGGCCCGCGTGCGCTTTCACGCCGCGCGCCGGGCCGGCATCGAACCGCCCGGCCGTGTGCCCGGGCGCCCCGCATCGGAGACACAGATGAGCGTCGAGATCATCGGCATGATCCAGAGCCAGAAGCAGTCGGAGATCCATCCGCCGACCGGCAACGCGGTCGACCGCAACTACGTCCGCGCATTCGCGCAGGCACACGAGCGCGCCGGCTTCGACCGCATCCTCGTGCCGCACCATTCGACCGGGCCGTCGGCAACGCTGACGATCTCGTACGCGGCGGCCGTCACCGAGCGGGTTCATTTCATGCTCGCGCACCGCCCCGGCTTCACCGCGCCGACGCTCGCCGCGCGGCAGATCGCGACGCTCGACCAGTTCAGCGGCGGCCGCCTCGCGGTCCACTTCATCTCGGGCGGCTCCGACGACGAGCAGCAGCGCGACGGCGACTTTCTCGGCCACGACGCGCGCTACGCCCGCACCGACGAGTATCTCGGCATCCTGCGCCGCATCTGGACGGCGGACGAGCCGTTCGATCACGAGGGCGTCCACTACCGCTTCAGGCAGGGCTATTCGGAAGTGAAGCCCGCGCAGAAGCCGCACGTGCCCGTGTATTTCGGCGGCGCGTCGGATGCGGCGCTCACGGTCGCCGGCAAGCACGCGGACGTCTATGCGCTGTGGGGCGAATCGCTCGACCAGGTGCGCGAGCTGACCGCGCGCGTGCGCGCCGCGGCGGCCGCGCACGGCCGGCACGTGCGCTTCTCGGTGTCGTTCCGCCCGATCCTCGCCGCAACCGAGGGCGCGGCGTGGGCGCGCGCGCATCGCATCCTCGACGAGACGCGGCGGCTGCGCGAAGCGGCCGGGCTCGGCGTGGGCAGCCCGCAGCAGAGCGAAGGCGCGCGGCGGCTGCTCGCCGCGGCCGAGCGCGGCGCGCGCGTCGACACGCGGCTGTGGACGGAAATCGCGAGGCTCACGGGCGCGCGCTCGAATTCGACCGCGCTCGTCGGCACGCCCGAGCAGGTCGCCGACGCACTTGCCGATTACTACGACCTCGGCGTCACGACGTTCCTGATCCGCGGCTTCGACCCGCTCGACGACGCGATCGATTACGGCCGCGAGCTGATCCCGCGCGTGCGCGAGCGCGTCGCCGCGCGCGACGCGGCCCGCAAGGTCGCGTGAGCGAGCCGGGCTCGATCGACGTCGCGCCGACTCGACGGCCGCATCGGCCATTCGCGCGCCCGCTCCTCGGCCCATTCGCATCAATCGCCGCTCAGCCGATCCGCCGGCCATTGCGGACCATCGCAAACCGCCGCCAGCCGCCATCAGCCACCGCCACTCACGCTAATCAAACCGTCCACGCCATGTCCGCCGTCCTGTCCGCCGAAACTCGCTCCGCATCCGGCCTCGCGCTCAATCCGCAGCCGCAGCAGAAATTCTGGTTCGATCCGCCCGCGCCGCGCATCGGCGTCGAAGCGGAGCGCCGGCACCGGCGCGAGCGGCTCGCCGGCGCGTTCCGGCTGTTCGCGCGGCACGGCTTCGATCGCGGCCTCGCCGGCCACATCACCGCGCGCGATCCGGAGCTGACCGATCACTTCTGGGTCAACCCGCTCGGCGTGCATTTCTCGCGGATCAAGGTGTCCGATCTGCTGCTCGTCAACGGCCGAGGCGAGACGGTGATCGGCGACCAGCCGCTCAACAAGGCCGCGTTCGCGATCCACGCCGCGATCCACGACGCGCATCCGCACGTCGTCGCGGCCGCGCACACGCATTCGACGTACGGCAAGGCGTGGTCGACGCTCGGCCGCCCGCTCGACCCGCTGACGCAGGACGCGTGCGTGTTCTTCGAGGACCACGCGCTCTTCGACGACTTCACCGGCATGGTCGTCGACACGGGCGAAGGCGAGCGGATCGCCCGCGCGCTCGCGAAGCCCGGCGGCGGCGGCACGCACAAGGGCGCGATCCTGCGCAACCACGGAATCCTGACCGCCGGGCCGAGCGTCGAGGCGGCCGCGTGGTGGTACATCGCGCTCGACGACACCGCGCACACGCAATTGCTCGCCGAGGCCGCGGGCGCGCCGCGCCCGATCGACGCGGTAACCGCACGCCATACGCACGGCCAGATCGGCGGCCCCGACGGCGCGCTGCACGCGTTCGAAAGCCTGTACGCGGCGCTCGTCGCCGCCGAGCCCGACCTGCTCGACTGAGCGCGACCGACGCGCGGTCGCGCCGCTTCAACCCTCGCCACGCCCGGAGATCTTCGTCATGACACGTGCCCCCGACGCCCTTTCGCCCGACGCCGCGCCCGCCAGCGACGCGCGCGCGCCGGCATCCACGCCGCCCGCATCGGGCCGCCGCAAGCTGCTGCGCGCGGCGGGCGCGGCCGCGCTCGCGGCCCCGGCGCTCACGCTCGGCCGCAAGGTCTGGTCCGCGCCGCCGCTCAAGAAGCTCACGTTCGCGTGGAACCAGAACGCGTTCTGCCTCACGCCGATCGTCGTCGCGAAGGAGCTCGGCTTCTTCGAGAAGAACGGCCTGTCGGTGGACCTGATCAACTACAGCGGCTCGACCGACCAGTTGCTCGAATCGATCGCCACCGGCAAGGCCGACGCCGCGGTCGGCATGATCCACCGGTGGCTCAAGCCGCTCGAGGCGGGCTTCGACGTGAAGATCATCGGCAGCTCGCACGGCGGCTGCGTGCGCCTCGTCGGCGCGAAGGCGGCGGGCGTCACGTCGCTCGCGGCGCTCAAGGGCAAGACGGTCGGCGTGAGCGATCTCGCCGCGCCCGGCAAGCACTTCTTCTCGATCCTGCTCGCGAAGCACGGCGTCGATCCGGAGCGCGACGTCGCGTGGCGGCAGTATCCGGCCGATCTGCTCGGCGTCGCGGCCGACAAGGGCGAGATCCAGGCGATCGCCGACGGCGACCCGAATCTCTACCTGCTCGAAAAGCGCAGCGCGGGCAAATACGCGGAGCTCGCGACGAACCTGTCCGGCGAATACGCGCGCAAGGTGTGCTGCGTGATCGGCGCGCGCGGCGCGCTCGTGCGCGACGACCGGCCGGCCGCCGCCGCGCTCGCGCGCTCGATCGTGCAGGCAACCGACTACACGCACGAGAATCCGGGCGAATCGGCGAAGGTGTTCGCGAAGTATTCGCCGAAGATCGATCCGGAGGACCTGCGCAAGCTGTACGCGACGCTCACCTACACGCACCATCCGACCAACGTCGATCTGCAAAGCGAGATCGCGTTCTACGCGGACGACTTTCGCCGGATCGGCGTGATCAAGAAATCGACCGACCCGCAGCGTTTCGCGCGGCAGGTCTATGCGAACGTGCTGGGGTGAACCGATGGCGACGCTACCTCACGCAACGTCCGCGACGCCGTCGGCCGCCGTCGACGGCGCGCGAACGCGCTCGGCCGGCATCGCGGCCGCCTCCGTTTCCGCTTCCGCCTCCGCCTCCACGTCGTCGCCCGACGTTACCGCGCAGCGCGCCGCACGCCCGCCCGCCTTAGGGTGCGGCGCGTGCGCGGCGACGCGCGACGCCGCCGCACGCCGCGCGAACGCCGCCGCGCCGTGGCTAACCGGGTTCGTCGCGGCCGTCGCCTGGCTCGCGTTCGGCGCGATCGCGCGGCTGTGGCCGAACCGGATCGTCGGCTTCGCCAACTGGGCGTACACCGACGAGATCGGCGCCGCCGCCTGGGCCGTCGCCGCCGCGCTGGCCGCGCTCGCGGCGCCGAGCGCGTTCGCGCGCGTCGCGCCAGGCCCGCGTGCCGGCGCGGCCGTCAAAGCCGTCAAAGCCGTCAAGGCGCTCGAGGCCCTCGCGGCGCTGCGGCGCGCGGGCCCGTGGCTCGTCGCGCTGCCGCTCGGCCTCGCCGCCTGGGAGATCCTGACCGCGAAGACCGCGCTGCTGCCGACGCCGTTCTTCGCGCCGCCGCAGGCGCTGATCGAAGTGGCCGTCGACGACTGGCCGCGCCTCGCCGGCAGCGCCGGCAACACGCTGAAGCTGCTCGGCATCGGCTTCCTGTACGGCGCGATCGTCGGCTTTCTCGTCGGCGTGTCGATCGGCTGGTCGCGGCGCATCGGCTACTGGGTGCATCCGGTGCTGCGCGTGCTCGGCCCCGTGCCCGCCACCGCGCTGCTGCCGCTCACGTTCTACTTCTTCCCGTCGAGCTATTCGGCGGCCGCGTTCCTGATCGCGCTCGCGACGGGCTTTCCGGTCGCGGTGCTCACGTGGTCCGGCGTCGCGGGCGTGAACAACGCGTATTACGACGTCGCGCGCACGCTCGGCGCGAACGCGCGCTTCCTCGTGCTGCGCGTCGCGATTCCGGCCGCGCTGCCGCAGGTGTTCGTCGGCCTGTTCATGGGTTTGAGCGCGTCGTTCACGGTGCTCGTCACGGCCGAGATGATGGGCGTCAAATCGGGTCTCGGCTGGTATCTGAGCTGGGCGCAGGGCTGGGCGTCGTACGTCAACATGTACGCGGCGCTCATCGTGATGGCGCTGCTGTTCTCCGGACTCATCACGCTGCTGTTCGCGGTGCGCGACCGGGCGCTCGCGTGGCAGAAAGGAACCGTCAAATGGTGAGCGAAACGATGGCGACGCGGGCGGCCGATGCCCGCGCCGGCGCACGCGCGGCCCAGTCGAACGCGGCCGCGACGTCCGCCGGGCCGAGCGCCGCGCCGGCCGGCGCGCGCATCGACGTGCGAAGCGTCAGCCACTGGTTCGACACGGCGGGCGGGCCGCTCCAGGTGCTCGACGACGTGACGCTGTCGGTCGCGCCCGGCGAGTTCGTCGCGCTGCTCGGGCCGAGCGGCTGCGGGAAATCGACGCTGCTGCGGCTCGTGGCGGGGCTCGATGCGGCGACGCACGGCGCGCTGTTGCAGAACGGCGCGCCGATCAGGCGGCCCGACCCGTCGCGCATCGTCGTGTTCCAGGACCCGACGCTGTATCCGTGGCGGCGCGTGCGCGCGAACGTCGCGCTCGGGCTGCAGGCGCGCGGCGTGCTGAAGCGCGAGCGCGGCCGCGTCGACGAAGCGCTCGCGCGCGTCGGCCTGACCGAGTTCGCCGATGCGTTCCCGCATCAGCTCTCGGGCGGGATGGCGCAGCGCGTCGCGCTCGCGCGGGCGCTCGTCAACGATCCGCAGTTGCTCGTGCTCGACGAGCCGCTCGGCAAGCTCGATTCGCTGACGCGGCTCGCGATGCAGGCCGAGCTCGCCGCGCTGTGGCGGCGCACGCGCTTCTCCGCGCTGCTCGTCACGCACGATGTCGAGGAGGCGCTCTTTCTCGCGCAGCGCGTGATCGTGTTCGGGCCGCGACCCGCGCGCATCGTCGCGGAGCTGCGCGTCGATCTGCCCTACCCGCGCCATCGCGGCGATCCGCATCTCGCCGAGCTGCGGCGCGACGCGCTGTCGCATCTCGGGCTCGACGCGAGCTGGTGAGCGGTGGCGGCGCGGCGAATGACGGCCGGAAGGCGCGGCGTTGACGGCGCGCGATCCGTTTGCGCGGAACGCGCGCCCGACGTCGCGCGCATGCGGCTTGCAGGCGATGCGCGGTGGGATGTCGAACGGGATGTCGCGTGTGATGTGATTCGCACGCGGCGCGGCGCACCGCGCTCGTCGGCGAAGCGATGAGCCCGCCGCCCGCCGAGCTCTGGCTGAACGCGCTGCTGAGCGCGCTGCACGCGGCCCAGCTCGCGCTGCTGCATGCGGCGCATGCGCTCGGCATCGCGGGCGACAGTCACGGCCAGCCCGCATGGCCGTGGGCGCGGCGGATCGCCGCCGAGACGCTGCGGCTCGATCTCGGCGCCGCCCGCGCGCTTGCCGCGGCGCTCGCGATGACCGCGATCGCGTTGCCGATCGCGGCCGCCGCGCTCATGCGGCGCCGACGGCGCATCGCACTGTTGGCGATCGCCGCGCTACTCGCCGCGTGCGCGCCGTGGCCCGCGCCGTCGCTATGGCTCGCCGACGCCGTGCCGACCAGCTTCCACGCGAGCCCCGAGCCGTTCTCCGTCGCATCGGCCGTGCGCGGCGCGCGCGTCTACGCCGCGCACTGCGCGAGCTGCCACGGCGGTGACGGCCGCGGCGACGGCCCACTCGCGCACACGCTCGAGCGCTGGCCGCCGACCGTCGTCGGACCGCTGCTCGGCCGCCGCCTCGACGGTGAACTATTCTGGCGCGTGCTCGCCGGCATGCGCGACGCGCACGGCGCGCGGACGATGCCGGGCTTCGCGGGCCGCCTGTCGGACGACGACGTCTGGGCCGCGCTCGACTACCTGCGCGTGCTCGCCGCGCGCGGCGGCGCGCATGGCGGCGACGGCTGGCCACTGCCGGTGCGACTGCCCGCGCTCGACGTGCGCTGCGCCGGCGGCCCGCCGCAACCGCTCGCGCACTGGCGCGGCGGACAGCGCGTGCGCGTCGTCGTGCTCGGCGAGCGAGACACGCCGCCTGTCGAAGACGCGCGCTGGCAGACGCTGCTCGTCACGCGCGACGGCGGTTCGCCCGCGGCGCCGGGCGCGGCCGGTCGCGCGGCCTGCGTCGCGGCGACGCCCGGCGCATGGGATACGTTCGCCGCGCTCACGGGCGTCGCGCCGCGAGCGTTCGCCGGCGCGCAGCTGCTCGCCGACCGCGACGGCTGGCTTCGCGCGGCGGCCAAGCCCGGCGCGCCCGGCTGGCGGGACGCCGATCTGCTGTGCGCGTCGCCTCGTCCGTCGCGCCGCCCGCAGCCTCCGCCGACACCGACACCGGCGCGCGGCGGCGACGCGCTGACCGCGCTGCTGTTGCGCATCGATGCGGAGCCGGTGCGCGACGTGCAGGGCGGCTTCGTTCATTGAGGCGCGGGCCATGCACGATGGACGACGGCCGATGCCGACGACGACCGCGCCGGCGATGCGGCAACGGAAAGCGACGTCGATTGAACTTTTCGGCTCGACGCGCGCGTTCGAATCGCGGGCTTCGGGCTTCGGGCTTCGGGCTTCGGGCTTCGGGCTTCGGGCTTCGGGCTTCGGGCTTCGGGCTTCGAATTCCGAATTCCGAATTTCGAACCCCGAACCGCAAGCCCACAATTTCAACCACCAAGCGTTTTGAGCGCTTCACACACTGCGGCCCGATGAATGCCCGGAAAACACGAACCGCCGTACGCCGCCGAAACGTCTCGGCCCCATCCGACGCCGCGCGCCGGCACGACGAAGCACCTCGCCCCGCGAAGCCAACCGGGGCCCCGATCGCCGCAACCGCGCCGAACGCCGCCGGCCGCCCGCCGCGATCGGCGTCGCCCGCCCGCATCCCGACCAACCGCCACCCGGCATCCACACGCCCGACACCCCGATGACATCGACACCGAACCCCACCCGACGGCGATTCCTCGCCTACGCCGCCGCAACCGCCGTGGCCGCGCCGCTCGCTTCCCGCGCGCAAGCGCTCGCGCGCCCGCTGCTGAAAGCCGGCGACCAGAAAGGCGGCCTGCGCGCGCTCCTCGAAGCGGCGGGCGCGCTCGCGGGCGTGCCGTACGACATCCAGTGGACGGAGTTCCCCGCCGCCGCGCCGCTCGCCGAAGCGCTGAACGCGGGCGCGGTCGACTGCGGCCCGATCGGCGACGCGCCCGTGATCTTCGCGCTCGCGTCCGGCGCGCGCGTGAAGGTGATCGGCGCGAACCGCTCGGACCCGTACGGCACCGCCGTCGTCGTCGCGCCCGACGCGCCGCTGCGCCGCGCGGCCGATCTGAAGGGCAAGCGCGTCGGCACGACGCGCGGCTCGATCGGCCACTTCGTCACGCTGAAGGCGCTCGACGCGGCGGGCCTCGCGCCCGCCGACGTCGATTTCCGCTTCCTGCCGCCCGCCGACACGATGCTCGCGCTCGCGAGCGGCTCGATCGACGCATGGGCGACCTGGGAGCCTTACACCGCGCTCGCGCAGACGAGCGGCCGTGCACGCGTGCTCGTCGACGGCCGCGGGCTGTGGTCGGGCCTGAGTTACGTCGCGGCGACCGACGCCGCGATCGCCGCGAAGCGCGACGCGCTGCGCGACTTCCTGCAGCGGGTCGCGCGCGCGCAGGCGTGGTCGTATCGGCACGTCGACGCGTATTCGGCCGCGCTCGCGCGGATCATCGGCATTCCGCCCGCCGCCGCGCGCCTGCAGTTCGAGCGCCGCCGCACGCAATGGCAGCCGATCGACGACGCGATCGTCGCCGAACAGCAGCGCACCGCGGACTTCTATCTGAAGGCGGGCCTGCTGAAGCGTCCACTCGACGTGCGGCCCACGTTCGATCGCGCCTTCCCGCTCGCGTCCGGCTAGCGGCGGCTCACGCCGATATCCGGCGCGCGGCCGCGGCAATCCGCCCGGCGGGACCGCGTTCGATGGCGGAAAACCCGCGTTCGGCGACGGCGGCGGCACGCATGTCAAGCGGCGCAAAGCGCCGCGCGACGCGGCGATCGGCCCGTGCGCGGCCGCCGCGCGGACGCCCAATCCACCTTGCGGAGGCAGGTGCGGCCCCGCGCGGCCCAGGCGCGTCTAGTGCGCGCGCTCGGACGCGGACAGTTGCATACGCGGGCAATCTGGCAGAATCACGGTTCCGCCGCCGTTTTTTGCTAATCCGTACCGGTCCCCGGGCTCGAGCGCCATGCCAGTCATCAGCGAACTTTTCGTCTATCCGATCAAGTCCTGTGCGGGCATTGCGACGGTGCGCGCGCAATTGCACGTGACAGGCCTCGAATACGACCGCAACTGGATGGTCACCGACCCGGCGGGCATGATGATCACGCAGCGCACGCATCCGCGGCTCGCGCTCGTGCGCACGGCGATCGGCGAGCGCGAGCTCGTCGTCGACGCACCCGGGATGCCCGAGCTGCGCACGCCGCTCGCGGCGTCGGCGCTCGCGGGCGCCCAGCCGCTCGCGGCGACCGTCTGGCGCGACACCGTGAACGCGCTCGACGCCGGCGCGCACGCGGCAGCCTGGTTCAGCGAGTTCCTCGGCACGCCCGCGCGGCTCGCGCGCTTCGCGCCCGACGCGCGGCGCGTCGTCGGCGCGAAATGGACGGGCGCGTTCACGTCGTACGCGCAGTTCGCGGACGGCTTTCCGATCCTGGTCGTCGGCCAATCGTCGCTCGACGACCTGAACGCGCGGCTGCGCCGCAAGGGCGCGAGCGCGGTGCCGATGAACCGCTTCCGCCCGAACGTCGTGCTGACGGGCCTCGACGCGTACGAGGAAGATTATGTCGACTATCTCGACGTGGAAACCGGCGACGGCGGCGTGCGCCTGAGCCTCGTGAAGCTCTGCACGCGCTGCCCTGTCCCGACGATCGACCAGCGCACGGGCGCGCCGGACCCGGCCTGGCCGAACGAGCCGACCGACACGATGAGCGTCTATCGCGGCAGCGCGCAATTCGACGGCGCGCTGACGTTCGGCAAGAACGCGATCGTCGTGAACGGCGAAGGCGCGTTTCTGGAGGTCGGGCAGTCGGTCGACGCGGAGATCGCGTTCCGCGAGTGACGTCCGCGCTTGCGCCCGCGTGCGAGGCCATGGCCGGCGGCGCGGCGGGCCGACGCAATGGAAGGCCGCGTCGAACCGCATCGGCATGCGCGTCGTATGCGTCGCCGGCCCCCAACCAGCCGCGAGATCGGGAGCGAGCGCTCCGCGCCGCGAACACGAGGCGAAATGCGAAATGCGGCGATGGCGATCTTCGGCGGGCGCTTGTTCTGCTTCCAGCATTTCGAATGCTTCGGGTAGTTCGGGCAGTTCGGGCACTTCAGGCACTTCAGGCACTGAAGGCACTGAAGGCACTTCAGGCATTTCAGGCATTTCAAGCGCTTCAGGCACATCAGGCACTGAAGGCATTTCAAGCGCTTCAAGTACTGAAAGTACTGAAAGTACTGAACGCATTTCAGGCATGTGAAGCGATCCCATTGCCGTTCCCGCCTGGCGCGATCCCGTCGACTCCAACGGCTTCACAACGAAAGCCTCGAATCACGCCGCATCGCATGCATCAACAGCGCCGATCGTCGAGCAGGCCGCCGCCGGCAATCCGTTATCCGCCGCATCGCAGCGCGCCCGTCCGCCCGCCGCCCCCAAACGAAAAATCGACCTCCCGCCGCCTCACATCGAGCGCTCAGGCCGCATGAACCGGCAGCGTCACCCGCACGACGAGCCCGCGGCCCCGTGCACGAGCGCCTGCCGTACGCGCGCCCGCCGGCCCGCCGCCGTCGCGCTCTGCGCCGCTCATGCCACCCATGCCACCCACGCCGCTCGTGCCGCTCATGCCGCTCATGCCGCTCATGCCGCTCATGCCGCTCATGCCGGCAGCATCGCTCACGCCCCCCGTCCCCGCCGCATCGTCCAGCTCGACCTTCCCCCGATGCACGCGCGCGATCTCGCGCACGATCGACAGCCCGAGCCCCGTGCCGTCGATCGCGAGCGTCGCCTGGCTCCGATAGAAACGCTCGAACACCGCGTCGCGCTCGTCGGGCGCGATGCCCGGCCCGTCGTCGATCACTTCGAGCCGCGCGAGCTCGCCGTCGCGCGCGATCCGCACCGTGATCACCGCGCCGTCGCCCGCGTAGCGGATCGCATTGTCGATCAGGTTGCCGACGAGCTCGCCGAGCAGATCCGCGCGCCCCATCACGTCGACGCTCGCGTGCTGCTCGAAGCCGAGATCGATGCCGCGCGCGCGGGCGACGCCCGACCAGTCGAGCGTCACGCTGCGCGCGAGCTTCGCGAGCGCGACGGGCTTGCGCTCGATCGCCGGCGCGACATCCGATTCGAGCCGCGACAGCGACAGCAACTGCTGGACGATCTTCGCCGCCTGCCGCACCGCGCCGTTCACGCGCCGCAGATGCACATTCACGCGCTCGCGCTCGGCGGGCCGCAGCGCGAGCTCGACGCCCGCCTGCGCGGCCGCGAGCGGCGTCTTCAGCTGATGCGCGGCGTCGGCGAAGAAGCGCCGCCGCGCGACCTGCATGCGCTGCGTGCGCCCGACGTACTGGTTGATCGATTCGACGAGCGGCGCGACCTCGCTCGGCAGCCCGAGCGTCTCGAGCGGCGTCGGGTCGTCCTCCGCGCGCGCGGCGACCTTCGCCGACAGCCGGTTCAGCGGCCGCAGCCCGCGCCCGACGCCGAGCCACACGATGCCGAGCGCGAGCACGACGAGCAGGCCCTCCTGCAGCAGCGAGCCGACGAGGATCTCGCGCGCGAGCGCCTGCCGCGCCTCGATCGTCTCGCCGACCATCACCCAGACGACGCGCGTCAGCGCGCTCGGCACGTCGTGCACGGGCAGCCGCAGCGCAGCCATCCTGAGCCGCTCGCCGCGGTAGACGGCGTCGTAGAACGCCGTCGTGTAGAGCGGCGCGTTCGCCTTCGCGGGCGGCATCGGCAAATCCCGGTAGCCGGTGATCGCGCGGCCGTCGTCGTCGCGGATCAGGTAGTAGATCTTGCCGCCGTCGTTCGATTCGAACATCTCGAGCGCGAGATACGGCAGATCGACCTCGACCTCACCGCCGACGAGCCGCACGCCCTCGCGAATCGACTTCAGCGACGACGCGAGCGTGCGGTCGAACGCCACGTGTGCGGCGTTCATCGCACGCTGGTACGTGAGCCACGAATCGAGCGCGAGCAGCCCGAGGAACGGCAGCAACAGCCACAGCGCGACCTGCGCGCGCAGATTGAGCCGCGTCATCGCGGCTGCGCCTCGAGCAGATAGCCGAGCCCGCGCAGCGTGACGATCGCGACGCCGCTGCCCTCGAGCTTCTTGCGCAGCCGGTGCACGTAGATCTCGATCGCGTCGGCGTTCACCGATTCGTCGAGCCCGAAGATCTTCTCCGACAGCGTCTCCTTGTTGATCGCGCGGCCGTTGCGCAGGATCAGCACCTCGAGCACCGAGCGCTCGCGCGGCGTCAGCGCGAGCACGTCATTATTCAGACGAAAACTGCGATCGACGCTGTCGAACGCGAGCGGCCCGCATTCGACGCGCGTGTGCTCGTGGCCGAGGCTGCGCCGGATCAGCGCGCGGGCGCGCGCCTCGAGCTCGGTCAGCTCGAACGGCTTCGCGAGATAGTCGTCCGCGCCGAGATCGAGCCCGCGCACGCGGTCCTCGACCGAGCCGTGCGCGGTCAGGATCAGCACGGGCACCGGATTGCGCCGCGCGCGCAGCCGCCGCAGCACTTCGAGGCCGTCGAGCTTCGGCAGCCCCAGATCGAGAATCACGAGCGCGTAGTCCTGCGTGTGCAGCACGTGGTCGGCGGCCTCGCCGTCCGCCATGTGATCGACCGCGAAACGCGCGGCGGCGAGCGCGTCGGCGAGCGACTGCGCGAGGATCGGGTTGTCTTCGACGAGCAGCACACGCATCAAGCAAAACCTCGGGAAATCCATAATCAAAAGAAAGCGATTGTGACGAAAAATGAAAGCGCGCTGAAAGTGCGCGCCGCGTACCATCCGCGTCACTCGAACCAACCAAGACGCCACTGGAGGAAGACATGCAGTACGCACCGGCCGCCATCGCCGCCGCTCTTTTCGTCGCCGCAAGCACTGTCTGCGCACAGGTCCCGGCCGGCTATCCGGGTAACTACCAACGCGTGATCGACGCCGCGAAGCAGGAAGGCAAGCTCGTCGTCTACTCGACGACCGACACCGCGCTCGTGCGCCCGCTCATCAAGGATTTCGAAAGCCTGTACGGCGTGAAGATCGAATACAACGACATGAACAGCACCGAGCTTTACAACCGCTACGTCAGCGAAAGCGCCGCGAAAAGCGCGAGCGCCGACGTGCTGTGGAACTCGGCGATGGATCTGCAGGTGAAGCTCGTCAACGACGGGCTGATGGCCGCGTACGATTCGCCCGAGACGCCGAACGTGCCGCAATGGGCGCAGTATCAGAAACAGGCGTACGGCACGACCTACGAGCCGCTCGCGATCGTCTACAACAAGCGCCTGATTCCCGAGAACGACGTGCCGAAGACGCGCGCCGATCTGATCAGGCTGCTGCAATCGCAGCCCGAGAAATTCAAGGGCAAGGTGACGACCTACGACATCGAGAAGTCCGGCGTCGGCTTCAACTACCTGACGCAGGACGCGCACGTGAACGAACAGGTGACGTGGGAGCTCGTGCGCGCGATCGGCGCGGCGGGGCCGAAGCTGCAGTCGAGCACGGGCGCGATGATGGAGCGGATCTCGTCGGGCGAGAACCTCGTCGGCTACAACATCATCGGCTCGTATGCCTACGCAAAGGCGAAGAAGGACAAGTCGATCGGCTACGTGTTTCCGAAGGACTACACGCTCGTCGTGAGCCGCCTCGTGACGATCTCGAAGCAGGCGCAGCATCCGAACGCGGCCAAGCTGTGGGTCGACTACCTGCTGTCGAAGCGCGGCCAGACGCTGATCGCGAACCAGGCCAATCTCTACTCGATCCGCACGGACGTGTCGGGCGAGACGTCGATGACGCGCCTCGCGCAGGATCTCGGCGATTCGCTCAAGCCGATCCAGATCGGCTCGGGCCTGCTCGTCTACCTCGATCAGTCGAAGCGCCTCGCGTTCCTCAAGCAGTGGCAGCAGGCGCTCAAGCGCTGAGCCCGCACGCGTGAGCGCGCGCGGCCGCCGCCGCGCGCGCCCTCCCCGCTTTCCTTTTCCATCGACGCGGCCCGCGGGCCGCAAGGGCAAACTCATGCTTACAACCACCAGCGGCCGACCGTCCGCGCCCGTCGCGCGCGCGCGCGGCGACGGCGCGCCGCCCGCGCCGGCGGCGGGCGGACTCTGGCCGCTCGCGGGCATGCTGCGCTGGATCGTCGTCGCGGTGCTGACGATCGCGGTCGCGCTGCCGATCGCGTTCATCGTGTTCCAGAGCCTCTTGACCGCGCCGTTCTTCGACGCGAACAGGACGCTCGGCATCGAAGGCTTCCGCTTCATCTTCACCGATCCCGACTTCTGGTCCGCCGCGAAGAACTCGTTCGTCATCGCGGGCGGGATGCTGTTCATCTCGATTCCGCTCGGCGGCATCCTCGCGTTCCTGATGGTGCGCACGGATCTGCCCGGCCGCCGCTGGCTCGAGCCGCTCGTGCTCACGCCCGTGTTCGTGTCGCCGATGGTGCTCGCGTTCGGCTACGTCGTCGCGGCGGGCCCGGTCGGCTTCTATTCAGTGTGGTTCAAGGCGCTGTTCGGCATCTCGTCCGTGCCGTGGAACATCTATTCGATCTTCGCGATCACGGTGATCGTCGGCTTGACGCACGTGCCGCACGTGTACCTGTACGCGTCCGCCGCGCTGCGCAACCTCGGCTCGGACGTCGAGGAGGCCGCGCGCGTGACGGGCGCGCGGCCGTTTCGCGTCGCGCTCGACGTGAGCCTGCCGATGACGCTGCCCGCCCTGCTCTTCTCGGGCGTGCTCGTGTTCTTCCTCGGCTTCGAAGTGTTCGGGCTGCCGCTCGTGCTCGGCGACCCCGAAGGCCATCTCGTGCTCGCGACGTACCTGTACAAGCTGACCAACAAGCTCGGCGTGCCGTCGTATCACCTGATGGCGGCCGTCGCCGTGTGCATCATCGCGATCACGTTTCCGCTCGTGCTGCTGCAGCGCCATCTGCTGAAATCGGCAAGCCGTTACGTGACCGTCAAGGGCAAGGCGGGCCGCCCGACCGTGCTGCCGCTGCGCGCGTGGCGCTGGGTCGCGCTCGCGATCGTCGCCGCGTGGCTCGCGCTCACCGTGATCGTGCCGATCTCCGGCATCGTGCTGCGCGCGTTCGTCACGAACTGGGGCGAAGGCGTGCCGCTCGCCGACGTGCTGACCGTCGCGAACTTCGTCGAGCTGTTCGAGCAGGACAACCTCGTGCGCGCGATCTTCAACACGCTCGGCATCGGCGTGATCGGCGGCGCGCTCGCGATCGGCTTCTACTCGCTCGTCGCGTTCGCCGGCCACCGCCGTCACGACTGGGCCGCGCGCATGCTCGACTACATCGTGCTGCTGCCGCGCGCGGTGCCGGGCCTTCTCGCCGGCCTCGCGTTCCTGTGGATCTTCCTGTTCGTGCCGGGCCTGCGCGAGCTGAAGAGCTCGATGTGGAGCATCTGGATCGCGTACACGGTCGTGTGGCTCGCGTACGGGATGCGCGTGATCCAGAGCGCGCTGCTGCAGGTGGGCCCGGAGCTCGAGGAAGCGGGCCGCAGCGTCGGCGCGACGCGCGCGCGCGTGTCGCTCGACGTGACGCTGCCGCTCGTGCGCTTCGGCCTGCTCGCCGCGTGGCTGCTGATCTTCATGATCTTCGAGCGCGAATATTCGACGGCCGTCTATCTGCTGTCGCCCGGCACCGAGGTGATCGGCGCGCTGCTCGTGTCGCTTTGGGCGACGGGCGCGGTCGATCAGGTCGCCGCGCTGTCCGTCATCAACATCGCAATGGTCGGCGCGGGACTCGCCGTCGCGTTGCGCTTCGGAGTGAAACTGCATGGATAAGCTCATCGTCGACGATCTGCATCTGAGCTACGGCGCGAACCCGATCTTGAAGGGCGTGTCGTTCGAATTGAAAGCGGGCGAAGTCGTGTGCCTGCTCGGCGCGTCGGGCAGCGGCAAGACGACGCTGCTGCGCGCGGTGGCGGGGCTCGAGACGCCGTCGTCCGGCCGCATCCGGCTCGACGAGCGCACGTTCTTCGACGGCGCGGGCCGCGTCGACCTGCCCGTCGAGGCGCGCTCGCTCGGCCTCGTGTTCCAGTCGTACGCGCTGTGGCCGCATCGCAGCGTCGCGGAGAACGTCGGCTACGGTCTCAAGCTGCGCCGCGTCGCGGCGGGCGAGATCAAGCGCCGCGTGCAGACCGCGCTCGACCAGCTCGGCCTCGGCCATCTCGCCGAACGCTATCCGCACCAGTTGTCGGGCGGCCAGCAGCAGCGCGTCGCGATCGCGCGCGCGCTCGTCTACAACCCGCCCGTGATCCTGCTCGACGAGCCGCTGTCGAACCTCGACGCGAAGCTGCGCGAGGAAGCGCGCGCGTGGCTGCGCGAGCTGATCGTGTCGCTTGGGCTGTCGGCGCTTTGCGTCACGCACGACCAGGCCGAGGCGATGGCGATGTCGGATCGCATCCTGCTGCTGCGCGACGGCCGCATCGAGCAGGAAGGCACGCCCGCCGAGCTGTACGGCGCGCCGCGCACGCTCTATACGGCCGAGTTCATGGGCAGCAACAACCGGATCGACGCGCGCGTCGACGCGATCGACGGCGAGCGCGTGACGCTCGCGGGCGACGGCTGGCGGCTCGCGGCGCTCGCGCGCGGCGCGCTTCGGCAAGGCGAGGACGCGCACGCGGTGATCCGCGTCGAGCGCGTGCAGGTTGCGGACGAGCCGGGCGAGAACCGGCTGCCCGCCGAGCTCGTCACGTCGATGTATCTCGGCGACCGCTGGGAATACCTGTTCCATTGCGGCGAGCTGCGGCTGCGCGCGTTCGGCTCGGCGCCGCGCGCGGCGGGCCGGCACTGGCTGGAGTTTCCGGCGAACGATTGCTGGGCGTTCGCGAAGGCGGGCTGACCGGGGGGCGTTTGGTGTTCGGTGTTTGGTGTTTGGTGTTTGGTGTTCGGCGTTTGGCGTTTGGCGTTTGGCGTTCGGCGTTCGGCGTTCGGCGTTCGGCGTTCGGCGATTGGCGATTGGCAAGCGGCAACGCAAGTTCGAGGTGATGCGGCGCTTTCGGCGCGCGGGATGCCGGGTGCGATTCCAGATGCTGCCGGATACGCGGCCGTATGCGATGCCGTATGCAACCGCAAACGACGCCGAACGCCACGCACGCCGCGCCGCCTTCGCGCGAACCCGCGACGCATCGCCCCGCGCCATGCGGCGGCGCTCGTCGCTCCGGCTCGCGAAGCATGAACGCGCGCGACGAACCCGCCCCGAACGCCCCGGCGCAATCCCCTGTAGCACCCAGCAGCAAACCCGCGCCGGCATCCGCCGGCGCACCCGGCGCGCGCACGCCGCCTGACGGCGAACGTGCGCGCGCCACCTAAAACAACCACCATTCAATCGGAGACACCGAAAATGAAAAAGCATCGCCGAAACGCCGGCAGGGCTGCGATCTCAGCCGGCCTCGCCGCGTGCGCGAGCCTCGCGGCCGGCCACGCGCTCGCGCAGTCGAGCGTCACGCTCTACGGCATCATGGACGCGGGCGTCGAATACGCGAACCACGCCGCGCCGGAGGGCGGCAGCGCATTGCGCCTGAAGTCGGGCAACAAGAACACGTCGCGCTGGGGCCTGCGCGGCGTCGAGGATCTCGGCGGCGGCTTGAAGGCGGTGTTCCGGCTCGAAAGCGGGATCGACCTCGCGAACGGCGGCTTCGACGACGGCCCCGACTCGATCTTCGCGCGGCGCGCGACGGTGGGCCTCAAGGGCAAGTGGGGCGAGCTCACGCTCGGACGCAACTTCACCGTCACGTATGACTACATGCTGCCGTTCGACCCGATGGGCTACGCGCAGAATTATTCGTGGGCGACGTCGTCGACGGCCACAGGCGGCCGCAAGGACGGCATGTTCACGCGCTCGTCGAACTCAGTGCGCTACGACGGCGCGTACGGCGGCTTGCGCTTCGGCGCGATGTACGGCTTCGGCAACGTGCCGGGCAGCATGAAGACGAGCGCGAAGTACGACTTCGCGCTCGGCTACGAGCGCGGCGCGTTCGCGGCGGTCGTCACGTTCGACCGCCAGAACGGCGCGCGCGACAGCGTGAGCCCCGCCGATCCGGTCGACTACGTGCAGGGCATTCATGCGGGCGTCAGCTACGATTTCGGCAACCTGAAGACGATGGCCGGCTATCGCAACTACCGCCGCACGTTCCACACGGCGGCGGCGACGCAGTTGAGCGACATGTACTGGATCGGCGGCTCGTACGACTTCACGCCGGCGTTCTCGCTGATCGGCGCGGTCTATCACCAGAACATCAAGGGCGGCACCGACGCCGATCCGACGCTCGTGTCGCTGCGCGCGCAATATTCGCTGTCCAAGCGCACCGTGCTGTATGCGGCGGGCGGCTTCGCGATCGCCCAGCATGGGCGCAACGTCGGTGTGTCGCGCGATTCGGTCGGCTACGCCGATACGCAGGCCGGCGTGACGCTTGGCATGCAGCAGCGGTTCTGAGCGAACGGCGCGCGATTGCACGCGATTGCGCGGGACGGCACGGGAGGCGCGGGACGGCACCGGACGGTACCCGGCGACCGGGCGGTGTCGGGCGGTGTCGGGCGGTGTCGGGCGGTGTCGGGAGGCGTCGGGAGGCGCGCGCCGCATATCGTCGCGGCCGCGCGCCCGTCACCGGGACGCGCCCATCGTGAACACCGGACGAACCAGGCTGCTCGTGTCGTCCCAATACGCGCCGACGTCGGCGAGCGGCACGGTTTCGGTGTCGATCCGCAGCCCGGCCGCACGCGCCGCCTCGAACACCGCCCGCGCGGCATCCAGCAGGCGCGGCAGCGAAAGGCTGCCGAGGCCGCTGCCCATCAGCGTGATCGCCGTGGCGCGCAGCACCGCGCCCGGCAGCAGCACGTCGGCGCCGCCGATCGTGCCGATTTGCACGAAGCGCACCGGGCGAGCCTCGGGCGACGCGTTCGCCGCGGCCATCAGCGCGGCCCGCGCGCTCGCGCCCCACAGATAATCGAGCACGACGTCCACGCCCGCGCGGAAATGCGTCTCGAACGCGCGCGCCACCTGCCCGTCGTCCTGCGCGAGCGAGATCGTGACATCGGCGCCCGCGGACTTCAGCGCATCGAGCACGTTCGCATTGCGCCCGGTCGCGATCACTTTCGCGGCGCCGAGGTGCTTCGCGATCCGGACGGCGAGCCGCCCCGACGTGCCGGTCGCGCCGTTGACGAGCACCGTCTCGCCTGCCGCGAGCCGCGCGCGCTCGGTGAGCGCCGCCCACGACGACATGCCCGGCAGCGCGATCGCGGCCGCCGTGACGTCGTCGAGCGAATCGGGCAGCGGGATGCAGTTCGCTTCGGGCACGAGCGTACGCTCGGCCATCGCGCCGAACGGCGCCTGCGGGCCGAAGAAGTAGACGCGCCGGCCGTCGTCGAGACGCCCGGCGCCGTCGACGCCCGCCACGAACGGGAAACGGCCCGTCGACGAGTAATGCGCGCCCGACGCGCGCGCCTGCGCGAGCCGGCTCAACGCGGAAGCGGTCACGTCGATCGCGCGATGGCCGGGCGACGCGCCCGGCGAATCGAATTCGGCGTAGGCCGGGCGCTGGCCCGCGCCCAGGACGACAGCAGCTTTCATGAAGGCTCCTTGATCATTGGGTCGCAGCGGGATCGCTCGATCGCCGCGCGTCGTGAATGTCGGGACCGTCGAACGAGTCGATCGCGCGTGCCGCGGCCGACGCATCGGCATCGGCATCGGCATCGGCGTCGGCGTCGACATCGGCAGCATCGGCAACGGCAGCATCGGCAGCGCGCCCGCTGCGCTTGCGCCCCGCCGCGTCGTTGCGCGTCGAGGCGAATCGCCCCGAGTCACCCCGAATCGCGCCGCAATCAGCCGGCGCGCGCGCGTTCGCGAGAACCGCGGCCGTGGCGGGGGCGCGGCTCGCGACGCTGGACGCCTCGCATCGCTCGACGTGTACGTGGGGAACCGATTCGGCTCGCACCGCCAGGCGCGGCGCGCCGAATCGAATGGAAGTGAACGCAGTGTAGACGTGCGCGCGCGACCGGTCTCCGGTATAAAGGCCATTCGATACGGTATTCAGGCCATGCTCGATCCCATTCTTCCCATCGAACTCGTCACGTCGTCCGACGGCCCGTTCGTCGCCGCTGTCGAATTGACGCAGCACGGCGCGCGCACCACCGCGCGCCACAGCCACGCGCGCGGACAACTCGTCGGCACGTCGAGCGGGCTCGTGTCGATCGGGCTCGACGACGAGGACTGGGTCGTGCCCGCGATCCACGCGATCTGGATTCCGCCGCATCGCGTGCACTCGCTGCGCTCGTTCGGGCCGTTCTCCGGCTGGAGCGTCTTCATCGCGGAGCACCGGTGCGCGACGCTGCCGGACGCGCCGCGCGCGATCGTCACGTCGCCGCTGCTGCGCGAAGCCGTACGCCGCGCGGCGAGCTGGCGCGGCGGCGAGCTCGACGGCGCGCGCGCGCGGATTGCGGACGTGATGCTCGACGAGATCGCGGCGGCGAAAACGGGATCGCTCGGACTGCCGCGCCCGCGCGATCCGCGGCTCGTGCGGATCACCGACGCGCTCGCCGGCGATCTCGCGGACAACCGCCGCGTCGACGAATGGGCCGCGTGGGCCGGCATGGCGCCGCGCACGCTGAGCCGCCGCTTCGTGTCCGAGACAGGATTGACGTTCGCGCAATGGCGTCAGCAGGCGCGCCTGCTGCGCGCGCTCGAACGGCTCGCGGACGGCGTGACGGTGACGACGGTCGCGCTCGACCTCGGCTACGACAACGTGAGCGCGTTCATCGACATGTTCCGCCGCACGCTCGGCACGACGCCCGGGCAGTATGTGAACGCGAAGCCCGGCGGGCGGCGCGGCGACGCGCCGCCGATCAATGCCGGCGCAAGCCGAAATCAGTAAGTGCCGTCGCCCGCGCGAACCGCGCCGCCTGCCGGCGACTTGAACCGCGCGGCGAGCTGCTGCGCGCCGCGCGCGAGCAGCGTGGTGTCGACGCCGACCGCGACAAACGTCGCGCCGGCCTCGAGATAGCGCCGCGCCGCGCGCTCGTCCGCGCTCAGGATGCCCGCCGCCTTGCCCGCCGCGGCGATCGCGGCGATCGCGCGATCGATCGCCGCCTGCACGTCCGGATGCGCGGGATCGCCGAGATGCCCGAGATCGGCCGCGAGATCGGCGGGCCCGATGAACACGCCGTCGACGCCGTCCACGCGCGCGATCGCGTCGATCGCGTCGAGCCCCGCGCGCGTCTCGACCTGCACGAGCACCGCGATCCGCTCGTTCGCCTGCCGCACGTAATCGTCGACGCGGTTCCAGCGCGACGCGCGCGCGAGCGCGCTGCCGACGCCGCGAACGCCGTGCGGCGGATAGCGGGTCGCCGCGACGGCCGCGCGCGCCTCGCCCGCGCTCTGCACCATCGGCACGAGCAGCGTCTGCGCGCCGAGATCGAGCACCTGCTTGACGACCACCGCGTCGTTCCACGGCACGCGCACGACGGGATGCGAAGGATACGCGGCGATCGCCTGCAATTGCGCGAGGATCGTCGGCACCGTGTTCGGCGCGTGCTCGCCGTCGATCAGCAGCCAGTCGAAGCCCGCGCCCGCGACGACCTCCGCGGCGTAGGCATTCGCGAGCCCGAGCCACAGCCCGATTTGCGCCTCGCCGCGCGCGAGCGCGGCCTTGAACGTGTTGTCAGGAATGAGCATCGTCGTCCGTCATTCGAAATGGCAATGGATCGCGCCGAGCGGGCCGTAATCGACGTTGAACGTGTCGCCGCTCTTCGCCGCGCACGGCCGCGTGAACGATCCGCCGAGGATGATCTCGCCCGCGTCGAGCGACACGTCGAAGCGCGCGAGCCGGTTCGCGAGCCACGCGACGCCGTTCGCGGGGTGATTCAGCACGCCCGCCGCGACGCCCGTTTCCTCGACGACGCCGTTGCGCGACATGATCGCCGCGACCCAGCGCAGATCGACGTCCATCGGCCGCACGGGCCGCCCGCCGAGCACGACGCCCGCGTTCGCCGCGTTGTCGGCGATCGTGTCGAACACCTTGCGCGGGCGCTTCGTGTCCGGATCGATCGACTGGCTGCGCGCGTCGATGATCTCGAGCGCGGGCACGACGTAGTCGACCGCGTCGTAGACGTCGAACACCGAGCAGTGCGGCCCTTGCAGCGGCTTGCCGAGCACGAACGCGAGCTCGACCTCGACGCGCGGCACGATGAAGCGGTGCGCCGGAATCGTCGCGCCGTCCTCGAAGAACATGTCGTCGAGAAGCGCGCCGAAATCGGGCTCGTCGATCTGCGACGAATACTGCATCGCCTTCGACGTGAGGCCGATCTTGTGCCCCTTCAGCACGCGCCCTTCGGCAAGCTTCATGGCGACCCACGTGCGCTGGATCGCATACGCGTCGTCGATCGTGATCTCCGGGTAGTCGAGCGAGATCTGGCGGATCTGCTTGCGCTCGCGCTCGGCGGCGTGCAGCCGGCGCGCGAGCAGCTGGATGGTGGCGGAATCTAGCATGGTCTTCGTTGTCGGGGTTGGGGTCACGCGCCGCGCTTGTAGCGTGCGTGGATATTGTTGTGCTTGTACGAGCCCGTCTCGCTGAACTCGGTCAGCTCCATCGACAGCGCGAGATAGCGCCGTTCGTAGAGCGCGGCGAAATGCGCCTTGATCGCGTCGAACAGCGCGTCGCATGCGGCCTTCTTCGTCGCGTCGTCGCGGCCCGAGCCGATCTTCAGCGTCACGTGCACGAACGCGTCGTCGGCGGTGCCGTCGGCGACGCAGTAGTCCTGCAGCTCGATCGCGCGCGAGCGGATGCCGCCCGTCGGAAACACACCGCCCTGCGCGATCAGCGTCTCGTTGATCGTCTTGAGCAGCACGGGAATCCGCGCGTCGTCGCGAATGTTCGCGGTGTATTCGACGATGATGTGAGGCATGTCGGCTCTCCGTGTTCTTCAGAATTGCGTCGGCATCCGAAGCGAATCGTCGCGCCGCTCAAGGCAGCGGGAAGATCGCGTTGATCTGCCCGGTGCCCGAGCTCGCGAAGTAGTCGGTCACGATCTCGACCGGCTTGTCGTAGCGGTCCCAGCCGAGCAGGCCGAGCAGCATCGCGGTATCGTGCATGCCGCCTTCGCCGAAGCAGTGCTCGTTGTACTCGGGCAGCATCTTGCAGAAGGTCGCGAAATCGCCCTGCTTCCACAGCTCGACAACGCGCAGGTCCACCTGCCGGAAGAACTCGCGGCTGATCATGTGGATCGCCTCCTCGGGGCTGCCGTTGTCGTTGAAACGGTGCGACAGCGAGCCGCTCGCGAAGAACGCCACGTTCGAATCGCTCGCTTCGATCGCGTGCCTGAGCGCCTCGCCGAAGCGCCGGCTCTCGTCGAGCGCGTGCCACATGCACCAGCCGGCGATCGACACGACCTTGAAATGCTGATCGGCGTTCATGTAGCGCATCGGCACGAGCGTGCCGTACTCGAGCTCGAGACTGTCGATCTCGTGCGCGCGCGTGCCGATCCCGCGCTCGTTCGCGGCCGCCGCGATCAGATGGCCGAGCGCCGGATTGCCCGGATACTCGTAGCGCATGTCGCGGATGAAATGCGGCAGCTCGTTGCTCGTGTAGACGCCCGCGAAATGCCCGTTGCAGTTCACGTGATAGCCGGCGTTGACGAGCCAGTGCGTGTCGGCGACGACGATCGTGTCGACGCCGAGCGCGCGGCAGCGCTCGCCGATCGCCTGATGGCCGCGGATCGCCTCCGCACGGCAGCCGTGATGCCTGCCCGGCAGCTCGGACAGATACATCGACGGCACGTGCGTGATCTTCGCGGCGAGTGACAGCTTTCCCATCGTGAGTCTCCTGCCGCGTCGCCGGCAAACAGAGCCCGCGCGCGGCGTATCATTCGTTGTCGGCGGGCGTCACACGCCCCAGCGGGGAATGTGATGGCTGCCCATCGAGATGCACACGTTCTTGATCTCGGCGAACACCTCGAAGCTGTATTCGCCGCCCTCGCGGCCGGTGCCCGATTCCTTCACGCCGCCGAACGGCTGGCGCAGGTCGCGCACGTTCTGGCTGTTGACGAACACCATGCCCGCCTCGATGCCGCGCGCGAGCCGGTGCACGCGGCCGACGTCCTGCGTCCACAGGTACGACGCGAGGCCGTACGACGTGTCGTTCGCGAGACGCAGCCCGTCCTCCTCGCCGTCGAACGGAATCAGGCACGCGACCGGCCCGAAGATCTCTTCCTGCGCGATGCGCATCCGGTTGTCGACGTCGGCGAACACGGTCGGCCGCACGAAGTTGCCGTTCGCAAGATGCGCGGGCAGGTTCGCCGGCTTGTCCGGGCCGCCCGCGACGAGCCGCGCGCCCTCGTCGGCGCCGAGCCGGATGTAGCCCGTCACCTTTTCCCAGTGCGCGCGCGTGATCATCGAGCCCACCTGCGTGCGCTCGTCGGCCGGATCGCCGACGATCAGGTTGTTCGCGCGGCGCGCGAACTCGGCGACGAACCTGTCGTAGATCGTCCTCTGCACGAAGATCCGCGAGCCCGCCGTGCAACGCTCGCCGTTGATCGAGAAGATCGTGAAGAGCGACGCGTCGAGCGCGCGGTCGAAATCGGCGTCGTCGAAAATCAGCACGGGCGACTTGCCGCCGAGCTCCATCGAATACTTCTTCAGGCCCGCGCGCTCCATGATCCGCTTGCCCGTCAACGTGCCGCCCGTAAACGACACGGCGCGCACGTCCGGATGCCGGACGAGCGCGTCGCCCGCCGTCGCGCCGTAGCCCTGCACGACGTTCAGCACGCCGGCCGGAATGCCCGCCTCGAGCGCGAGGCGGCCGAGCTGGTCGGCCGTGAGCGGCGAAAGCTCCGACATCTTCAGCACCGCGGTGTTGCCGAGCGCGAGGCACGGCGCGGTCTTCCACGTCGCGGTCATGAACGGCACGTTCCACGGCGACACGAGCGCGCACACGCCCACCGGCTGATACAGCGTGTAGTTCAGCATCTGGTCGTCGACCGGATAGCTGCGCCCGTTCATCTGCGTGCACACTTCGGCGAAGAAGTGGAAATTCTCCGACGCGCGCGGGATCAGCTGCTTCTTCGTCTGCGAGATCGGCAGGCCGGTGTCCTGCGTCTCCAGCTCGGCGAGCGCGGGCACGTTGCGCTCGATCAGCTCGCCGAGCTTGCGCATCAGCTTCGCGCGCTCCTTCGCCGGCGTGTTCGCCCATTTCGGAAACGCGTCCTTCGCGGCGCGCACCGCCGCGTCGATTTCCTCCGCGCCGCCCGACGCGACCTCGGCGATCGGCTCGCCCGTCGCCGGGTTGAACGTCGTGAACGTCTCCCGGCTGCCGACTTCCCGGCCGCCGATCCAGTGCTTGATGCTCATGCGTCTCTCCTTGTGCGGCGGCGTCAGCCGGCGCGATAGTAATCCGCTTCGCCGACGATCGTGTTGACGAGCCGTCCGAGGCCCTCGATCTCGGTGATCACTTCGTCGCCCGGCTTCGTGTCGGCGAGCCCCTCGGGCGTGCCGGTCAGGATCAGGTCGCCGGGCGAGAGCGTCATGAATCCGCTGATGTATTCGATCAGCGACGCGACGTCGAAGATCATGTCGCGCGTGTTGCCGCGCTGCGTTTCGATGCCGTTGACCGTCGTGCGAAGCGCGAGACTCCCCGGATCGCCGATCTCGTCGCGGCTCACGAGCCACGGCCCGAGCGGCGTGCACGTGTCGCGGTTCTTCACGCGCAGGTTCGGTCGGTAATAATTCTCCAGATAGTCGCGGATCGCGTAATCGTTGCCGATCGTGTAGCCGAGCACGTAGTCCAGCGCGCGCGCGCGCGTCACGCGGCGCGCCTCGCGGCCGATCACGACCGCGAGCTCGCACTCGTAATGCATGTGCGTCGCGTCCGCGGGCCGCACCGTCCGCGCGCGGTGGCCGACGAACGTGTTCGGCCCCTTCAGGAAGATGAGCGGCTCGGTCGGCGCCTTGAACGCGAGCTCCTTCGCGTGATCGGCGTAGTTCAGGCCGAGCGCGAACGTCGTGCGCGGCGCGACGGGCGGCAGCCACGAGACATCCGTCTCGGCGAGCACGCGCCCGGTATCGAGCCGCAAAAGCCCTTCGTCCAGCGGCTCGGCCGCGTGAAGCGCGCCGTTGAACACTACGCGTGCGGTCTTCATCGCGCGCCCTCCGCAATCAACGTGTGACGCAGCGTGCCGATGCCCGGCGCGTCGATCTCGATCGCGCTGCCGGCCGCCGCGCGCGGCGCGTTCGGGCCGACGCCGACGAGCAGCACGTCGCCCGCGTCGAACGACATGAACGCGGACACGTCGGCGATCAACCGCGCGACGGAGCGGATCAGGTTCGCGGTGCTCGCCTCGTAGCGCCGCTCGCCGTCGACGCGCACCGTCACCGCGAGCGCGTCCACGTCGGCGATACTTGCGCGCGCAACGATCGCCGGCCCGAGCGGGCAAAAGCCGTCGCGGCACTTGAAGCGCACCGCCGGCCGATAATAATCGGGGTGCGGAATCGACACGTCGCTCGCGAGCGTAAAACCTTTAACGAAATCAAACGCCTGTTCGACCGATACGCGAGTCGTGCGGCGCGCGAACACGACGCCGAGCGTCGCACCGATTTCGAGCGCGTCGACGCCCGCCGGCACGACGACGGCCGCGCCGTCGCCCGCATGCGTGTTCGCGGGCTTCACGTAAAGCACGGGCGCCTGCGGCGGCTTGTTGTACGGCGGCGCATGCACCGCGTCGCCAAGCGCCGCGAGCGCGCCGCGATCGTTGAGCAGCGCGCCGTATACCGTGCCGATGCGCACCGTTTCGGCCGGCGCGCCGTCGACGACAAGGGACAGCTCCATGCGTTTCATCCTCCGCCGCGTCGCGCGGCCGGGTCAATTACTTAACATATTAACTACAGCACGCGAAAAGAACAACCGCGATAACCCTGATAGCCGTGATAAGGCGGTCACCGACGATTTTCGCCCTGCTAAGATGAGTGGATCAACTGCTCTTCCAGGAACCTCATGAATCGTACGTTCGATCACCGCAATCTGGCCATGCTGCTGCTCGAGGCCCGCGAAACGTTGATGGGCCGGTTCCGGCCGATCCTGAAGGAATTTGCGCTGACGGAGCAGCAATGGCGGATCATTCGCGTGCTGGACGGCGAACCGTCTCGTGAGCTCGAAGCCGGGCAGATCGCGAAGCGCTGCTGCATCCTGAGCCCGAGCCTCACGGGCGTGCTGGAGAGGATGGAGCGCGACGGCCTGATTCGCCGCACGCGCGCCCAGGAGGATCAGCGCAGGCTGATCGTCAGCCTGACGCCGCAAAGTCGTCAGCTTGTCGCGCAGATCAGCCCGCGCATCGACGAGCAGTACAGGCTCATCGAGCAACGCTTCGGCGCGGATGCGCTCGGCGAAGTGTACGCGGCGCTCGACAAGCTGATCGAAGTCGGCGGCTCGTGACGCGCGGCCGCCGCGCGCACGCTCAGCGCGCCGCCGTCCTCGGCATCTGCGCGAGCACGTCGACGCCGCGCGACGTGCGCATGCATTCGTTCACGTAATCGACGAACGGCAGCGGTTCGAAATCGATCTCGTCGCGCACGCGCGAGTTGTCGAACACGTGGTCGAGCTCGGCGAACGCGGCGTAAGACTGCAACGCGCGCCGGATCACGCGCTCGCGCGGCGCGTCGCGGCGGCCGAGCACGTCGCGCGCGATCGCCGTAAACTCGGCACACGAGCAGAGCGCATAGCGCGGCTCGCCGTCGAGCCCCACGGCCTCGTCCATCGCGCGCACGATCTGCGTGACGCTCGGCGCTTCGTCGCCCGCCGACACGTGGTACGTGTCGTACTTGAGCGACGGCTTCAGCGCGAGCAGCATCAGCGCGCGCGCGCAATCGTCGACGGCAATCACGTCGATGCGCGCCATCGGCCGCGCGGTGAAGCGGCGCGCCGCGTGAACGATCCGGAACATCCAGAACGTGCTCGCCGAAGGCTGCGTGCCGAGCAGCGTATGGCCGACGACGCACGACGGCCGCACGATCACGAGCGGCAGGCCGAGCGCGCGCAACTGCGCTTCCGCGTCGCGCTTGCCGCGCGTGTACGGCGCGAAATCGACCTCGCGGCCGCGCTTGGGCGCGTCGTCCTCGCGGATCGTGCCGCGCGCCTTGATCCCGCACGCGAACGCCGCGCCGACGTGCACGAAGCGCTGCAGCCGCCGGCTGCCCGCGAAGCGGCGCGCGAAACGCAGCGTCGCATCGACGTTCGTCTCGTTGACGACGCTCGCGTCGGCGAGCGACGCAACGCCCGCGCAGTGAATCACGTGCGACGCCGACGAAAGACGCGCGGCGTCGACGTCGGCGAACGCGCCGTCGAGTTCGCCCGCGATCACGTTCGCCTCGGTGAGCCGCTCGGCCCAGTACGGCGCGAGCCCGCTCTTGAGCGCCGCCTCGCGCAGCCGAGCGAGCGCATGCGCGCGGTCGCACGCGCGCACGACGCACACGACGCGATCGAGCAGCCCGGCGTTGACGAGCGACACGAGCACCGCGCCGCCGATGAAGCCGGTCGCTCCGGTGAGCACGATCCGGCCGACGTGCGCGGCGGCGGCGGGCACGCTCGCGGGCGACACGAGGCCCGCTCGCCAGGTCAGCGAAAGCGCGGTTTTCCAGATCAGCACGATGGCCACCTCCTTCTTCAAAATCAGAAACGATAGGTCAGCGAAGACACTCCGAAATAATTGGTCTTCTGCTGCACGATCGGGCTGCCCCCGTAGCGGCCGATGAGACGCGTGACGCCGAGCGTCGTGTCCGCCGACCAGTGCCTCGAGAACGCGTACGTCCATGCGACCGACATCGACGCGCTGTCGATGCCGCCCTTCGTCGAATACGGCGCGAAGCGGGTCGCCGCCGCCTGCGCGCCGGTGACGCCGTAGAACGTCTGCGTGTAGCGGCCCGAGCCCGCATGCACGGAGCCCGTCACGACGACTTCGTGACGCCCGGCGCTCAATACCGGCACCGCGAGATCGACGTGCCCGGACACGCCGCGCGACGTGTGCGTGACGGGCGTGTCCACGGTCACGCTCAGCACGCTGCCGCCGTAGAGCTTCACGCCCGCCTGCACCGCGACGAGCACCGAGCCCGGTACGCGGCCCATCCCCTTCAGGTAGTTCGAGCCCGGCAGGTCGAAGCGGTTTTCGTCCGAGCGGCCCGGGTCGTACGTGAGCGCGGCCGCGACGAACGCGTCGCCCGGCAGCTTCAGCTTGTAACCGATGCCGTCGAGCGGACCGATGAAGATGCCGTTGTCGAACTCAGCGGAAAACGACGGCGCGACCACGCCGTGATACTGATTGCTGCCCGCGTAGCGCGGCACGAAGCCGCCGCCGATCGACAGCGTGTAGACGTTTTCCGCATGCGCGGCCGCAATCGACATGAAGCCGGCGAACGGCACGCAATACCGAAGTGAGTGAATGGGCGGGCGCACGGTGACGGGCGAGAGTCAAGGAGTCCGCAGTCTAGGTTCGTGCGCACGACGATTCTGTCCCGAATGTTTCAGGAATATGTGCGGATTTGTGTCCGATTGTCGGCGATTGTTGCAGCCGCCCCCGGCGTGCGGCGCGCGCGGCTAGAATGCGCGTGCGCTGCCGGCGCTCACGCGCGCAGAACCACGCCGAGGAGACCATGAACGAAGTGCCGCTCAAATACCGCGTGCTGCTGATCGAAGACGACGACCGCCTCGCGCAGCTGATCCGCGAGTATCTCGACAGCTACGAATTCTCGGTGACGGTGGTCCGGCGCGGCGACCTCGCCGTCGGGGCCGTGCGCGAGCATCAGCCCGCGCTCGTGATTCTCGACCTGATGCTGCCGCATCTCGACGGCATGGAAGTGTGCCGCCGAATCCGCGCGTTCTCGAACGTGCCGGTGCTGATCCTGACCGCGCGCTCGGACGTCTACGATCAGGTGGCGGGCCTCGAGACGGGCGCGGACGACTACGTGACGAAGCCGATCGAGCCGCGCGTGCTCGTCGCGCGCGCTCGCGCGTTGCTGCGCCGCGCGCAGCCTGCCGGCGCGCCCGTCGACTCGCCGGCGAGCGAGGCGCTCGTGTTCGGCGAGCTGACGATCTCGCCGCCGAACCGCACGGTCACGTGGCGCGGCGAGCCCGTCGATCTGAAGACGGCCGAATTCAACCTGCTGCTGATTCTCGCGCGCGCGGCGGGCACCGTGCTGAGCCGCGACGACATCCTGAAGCAGTTGCGCGGCATCGAGTTCGACGGCCTCGACCGCTCCGTCGATTCGGGCATCTCGAAGCTGCGACGCCGGTTCGAGGACGCGTCGTCCGAGCCGCACAAGATCAAGACGATCTGGGGCCGCGGCTATCTGTTCAGCCCGTCTGCCTGGGATGACTGAATGCTGCGCTCGCTCGTCAGGCTGTATCTCGTCGTGGTCGTCTGCGGCGCAGCGGCGATCGTCTTCATCAACACATCGTTCAACCGCTTCTTCTACGAGCGAATTTCGAGCGCGGCGCGCGAGACGCTCGCCACCTACGCGTTCGTGCTGAACGACTATCTCGAGCGCCATCCGGGCCCCGAGCGGCGTCAGGCGCTGCGCGAGCTCGCGAAGCGCGGCAACGAAGGCTTCGAGTTCATCTCGATGGACGCGGCCCGCAAGATGCTGAGCGCCGGGCAGCAGCGCGACCTCGATCGCGGCGAGATCGCGATCAGCTACGACGGCAGGGACTATTTCATGCCGCTCGTCGACGGCACCGTTCTGCACGCGCGCCCGGACGAGCCGACGAGCCTCGACATCCAGATCTACGCCTATCTGACGGTCGCGCTCGCGACGCTGCTCGCCGTCGCGCTGTGGATTCACTATCACTGGCGCGACCTGCGCAAGCTCGAGGCGGCCGCGCGCGCGTTCGGCAGCGGCCGGCTGTCGACGCGCGCGCAGGTGTCGCGCAAGTCGAACATCTACGAACTGTCGCAGCAGTTCAACGACATGGCGAAGCGGATCGAAGCATCGATCCAGCAACAGCGCGAGATGATGCACGGGATCTCGCACGAACTGAAGACACCGCTCGCGCGGCTCGAATTCGGCCTCGCGCTGCTCGCGTCGCCGGACGTGGCCGAGCGCATGCACGAGCGGCAGGAAGCGCTACGTCGCGACGTGCGCGAACTCGACGAGCTCGTCACCGAGCTGCTGACGATCGGCCGGCTCGAACAGGGCGAGCGGCATCTCGCGTTGATGCAGGTGACGGTTTCGGAGCTGATCGACAGCGTCGCCGCGAGCGTCGCGAACGACATCGCCGACCGCCGGCTCACGCTCGACGTATCGATGCGCGGCGCGCCCGCTTGCCACGTGTGCGATCCGAAGCTCGTCGCGCGCGCGCTCTTGAACCTGATCCGCAACGGCATGCGCTACGCAGCGACGACGATCTCGCTGCATGCGTCGCTCGGCGACGCGGGCGCGCTCGTGCTGACGGTCGACGACGACGGTCCCGGCATTCCGGCCGCCGATCGCGACCGCGTGTTCGAGCCGTTCCATCGGCTCGATTCGAGCCGCGACCGGCAAACGGGCGGCTTCGGCCTGGGGCTCACGATCGTGCGGCGCGTCGCGTTCGCGCACGGCGGCAACGTGCGGCTCGACGGCGCGCCGATCGGCGGCGCGCGCTTCGCGATCACGCTGCCGGCACTCGAATCGCCGCCTCGCGACCAGAAGGCGCGGGCAACGGCGGCCTGACGCCTGGTTGGCGGGGGGAGGCGGTGGAAGCGTCGAATCGCGGGTGGGGTAAGCGCCGGACGCGTCGGTGCAACGGCGAATGAAGAAGCCGCTGGCGAAGCAACTGACGAAGCGAAAAACGAGGCGACAAACGATTCATCGGCACGATGCGCGCCGCTCCGTCGAGACGCATCGCTTCCGCGTGGCGGCCCTGCTTCGTTGTTCGAATCGTCGTTAAGTTCGTTGTTCGATTCATCGTTTGAATCGCCATGCGGTTTGCCGCACGATTCGTCATTCGATCGCGCGCGCGGTTTGCAGCTCGATCAGCAACTCAATCGGCAACGTGGTCAGCAATCCGATCGGCGATTCATCGGCGATTCGTCACGCATTTGATTCGCCGCGGCGATCCGGCCGCGCGCATTCCCGCTCGCGTCATCGTCCGAATCGTCGCGCACCGCATCACGCGATGCCGCGATCGCGCAGTGCGATTCGCGCCGTTGCGGCAGCCCGTCGAATCATCCATCGCCAGCGTCGTGGCCGAGGCCCGCGTTCGCCGCCGAGTCGCGCCGACACGCCGCCCTCCTTCACTCTTCCGCCGCGATGCGCTCCGCCGCCGCATGCTCGTGGCCAACGCGATATCGCGCGGCCGGATGCGGCGCGGCCAGCCTCGGCCCCGCGCGATGCAGCTTCTCGCGCAGCGTGCCCGGCGCGTAGTCGGTCTGATAGACGCCGCGCCGCTGCAGCTCCGGCACCACAAGCTCGACGACATCGACGAACGTCTCCGGCGTTACCGCGTACGCGAGGTTGAAGCCGTCTACGTCGGTCTCGTCGACCCACGATTGCAGATCGTCGGCGATCTCGCGCGCGTCGCCGACCGACACCGGCCCGAGCCCGCCGATGCCGCCCCAGCGGGCGATCTCGCGCACGGTCCACTTGCGCGTCGGATCGGCGCTCGACAGCGCCTCGACGGCCGACTGAATCGCGTTGCTCTCGACGTGCTCGAGCGGCTCGTCGAGCCCGTAGTTCGACAGATCGATTCCGGTCCAGCCGGACATCAGCGCGAGCGCGCCTTCGTCGCTCGCGTAGCGGCGATAGTCGGCGTGCTTCGCGTGCGCGTCGGCCGACGTGCGGCCCGTGATCACCGTATGCAGGTTGAAGATCAGCACGTCGTGCGGATCGCGGCCGAACTTTTTCACGCGCTCGCGGATGTCCGCGACGAACGCCTTCAGGATCGTGCGCGACGGCGCGGCGACGAAGATGCATTCCGCGTGCTGCGCGGCGAAGTCCTTGCCGCGCTTCGACGCGCCCGCTTGATAGAGCACCGGCGTGCGCTGCGGCGACGGCTCGCACAGATGGATGCCGGGCACGTCGTAGTAACGGCCGTGATGGCCGATCGGATGCACCTTCGACGGCTCGGCGAACACGTGGCGCGCGGCGTCGCGCACGACGGCGTCGTCCTCCCACGAGCCTTCCCACAGCTTGTAGCAGACCTCGAGATACTCGTCGGCGATCGCGTAGCGCTCGTCGTGGTTCGTCTGCTGCGGCAGCCCGAGGTTGCGCGCGGCGCTGTCGAGATACGACGTGACGACGTTCCAGCCGACGCGCCCGCCCGTCAGATGATCGAGCGTCGACATGCGTCGCGCGAACGGATACGGATGCTCGTACGACAGCGAGCACGTGACGCCGAAGCCGAGATGCCGCGTCGCGGCCGCCATCGCGGACACGAGCAGGATCGGATCGTTGACGGGCACCTGCGCGCCTTGCCGGATCGCCGCTTCGCCGCTGCTCCGATAGACGTCGTAGATGCCGAGCACGTCGGCAATGAAGAGGCCGTCGAACTTGCCGCGTTCGAGCAGTTGCGCAAGCTCGGTCCAGTAGCTCAGCTCGCGATAGCGCCACGACTCGTCGCGCGGATGCGCCCAGAGCCCGGGCGACTGATGGCCGACGCAGTTCATGTCGAAGGCGTTGAAGCGGATCTGTCGGGTCATGGTGAAGCGGTCTCTCGATTCAGTCGATGCGTGTTGCCGCCTGCGTTGCGCGCGATGCGCGGCGCGCGTCACAGTGCGCCGTGGCGCGGCGGCAGCGTGTCGTTCAGGTAGTAGTCGGCGATCGCGATGTATTTCCAGCGCACCGGATCGTGCAGCGTGTGCGTGCGCGCGTTGCGCCAGTGACGATCGAGCGCGTGCTCGGCGAGCGCGCCTTGCGTGCCCGCGAGTTCGAGCAGGCGCGACGATGCGGCGAGCGCGATCTCGGTCGTCGCCGCGCGCGCCTTCGCGACCGCGATCGATGCGGACGCAACCGTGCGCTCGTTCGCGTCGTCGATCGCCGCGTCGACGCGCAAGCCCGCGCGCTCGGTCAGCGCGCCCGCCGCGTCGAGATCGAGCGCGAGCTTGCCGAAGATCTCGAGCGTGAGCGGATCGTCGCTCGCGCGCGCGACGCCGCTGTCGATCCACGGCCGCGCGCGCTCGCGCACGAAGCGGCGCGCGTCGGCGAACGCGGCGCGCGCGATGCCGAGATCGACGGCCGCGTGCAGCAACTGGCCGAGCGGGCCGACGGGCGTCGGCTTCGCGTCGAACGCGTCGCTGTACGGCACGACGGCCGATGCGTCGACATACACGTTGTCGAGCCGCGTCGTGCCGCTGCCCGTCGTGCGCTGGCCGAAGCCGTTCCAGTCGTCTTCGACGGCGAGGCCCGGCGCGTGCGCCGGCGTGAACGCGACGTGCAGCCGCTCGTTCGCGTCCTTCGCGACGACCGGGACCCAGTGCGCGAACAGCGCGCCCGTCGAATAGAACTTGCGGCCGTTGAGCCGGAAGCCCGCGCCGTCGGGCGTGATCGTCGTCCGGTAATCGCGCACGTGCTTCGTGCCGCGCTCGGACAGCGCGTTGCCGAAGCGCTCGCCCGCGAGCGCGCGATCGAAGTAGAAGCGCTGCTGATCGCGCGTGCCGTTCACGCGCAAGACTTCGAGCATGAAGAAATGATTCTGCGGAATCTGGCCGATCGCGGGGTCGCCCTCCGACACGATCGCGGTCACTTCCGCGAGCGTCGCGGCCGATACCGCCGCGCCGCCGAATTCGCGCGGCACCGCGATGCCCCAGAGGCCCGTCGCCGAATACGCGTCGAGCTCCGCGTACGGCAGGCGGCGCTCGCGATCGCGCGCGGCGGCGTCCGGCGCGATCGTCGCCGCGAACGCGCGGGCCACTTCGAGCGCCTCGGCGTCGTTCGAAATCCGCCGCGCCGCGCGCGCGGCGGCCGGCTGCGTGAACGCGTTCATCGGCTCAATTCCACGCGTGGCGCGCGGGCGCGACGCCGTTCAGATAGTAATTGCCGACGAGGTGATACTTCCAGCGCACCGGATCGTGCAGCGTGTGCGTGCGCGCGTTGCGCCAGTGGCGATCGAGGCCGTGCTCGGCGAGCGTCGCCTGCGTGCCGGCGAGCTCGAACAGCTTCTCGCTCGCGAGCAACGCGATCTCGGTCGTCAGCACCTTCGCCTCGCCGACCGCGACCGATGCGCGCGCCACGTCGTCCTCCGAAATGTCGCGCTGCGCGGCGATCTCGTCGAGCGTGCGCGCCGCGCGTTCGAGCAGCGCATCGGCTGCGTGCAACTGGATCACGAGGCGCCCCGTCTCGCGAATCGTCAACGGATCGTCGGCCGCGCGCTCGACGCCGCTGTCGATCCACGGGCGCGAGCGTTCGCGCACGAAGCGCAGCGTATCGTCGAGCGCCGCGTGCGCGATGCCCGCATCGATCGCCGCCTGGATGATCTGCGACAGCGGGCCGTTCAGCGTCGGCGCATCCGACACGCGATGCGCGGGGAACACGTGCGATGCGGCGACGCGCACGTTCTCGAGCCGCACCGTGCCGCTCGCGGTCGTGCGCTGGCCGAAGCCCGACCAGTCGTCGACCACCGAGAGCCCCGGCGTGCCCTTCGGAATGTACGCGAGCCAGCCCTTGCGCTCTTCGTCGATCCCGAGCACCGGCACGTAATGCGCGAACAGCGCGCCCGTCGAATAGAACTTCGTGCCGTCGACGCGATAGCCGTCGCCGTCGCGAATCACTCTCGTCTTCAGATCGAGCACGTTCTTCGTGCCCTTCTCCGAGAAGCCGTTGCCGAATCGCTTGCCCTTCAGGATCTCGCCGAAGAAAAAGCGCTTCTGCTCGTCGGTGCCCGTGAGCGCGATCACGTCGACGAGGCCGAAGTGATTCTGCGGCAATTGGCCGAGCGACGGGTCCGCGGCCGCGACGATCTTCACGGCCTCGGTCAACGTCACGTGCGACACGCCCGCGCCGCCGTGCGCCTTCGGCACCGTGATCGCCCACAGGCCCGATTGCGAGAACCAGTCGATTTCTTCATAGGGCAGCCGGCGCTCGCGATCGCGCTCGGCGGCGCCTTGCGCGAGCCGCTCGGCGAGCGTGCGCGCGACGTCGATCGCCTCGGCGTCGCTCGCGATTAGATGCGCGTCTCGCGCGGGCTCGCCGCGCGCGGGTTGGACGGCCGTCTCATAGATCGCGGACATGCTTGTCTCCGTTGAAGAACAAGGGACCAATCTATCAATGGGGCCTGTCGCGACCAACCGATCGATTCGGGAATCGTTATTCCGCGCGCCGGAAAATGTGCATCGCGCGCGCTGCATTGGCGGTGCGTGCAATCGAATGCGGGCGGCAAATCGACACACCTTCGCGACACACCTGCGCGACACATCCGCGCGAAGCGCTTGCGCGACGCAACAGCGCGTAGCAATCGGATCAATGTGACGCGCGTATGCAAGCATCGCTCATGAAAACACCCGATTGCGCAGAAGAGTCCGCACACGGCACGCTATGCATTGATGATTCGCGCGCGTTGCCCAGTGCCGGGCGATGCGACCCGCATCAATCTTTTCGCAACGCCGCTTGCGTTCCGCGTCAATCCACCTAGACTGAGAAAGCTCACCGGCTAACCTTCGAAAGGAGACGAAGCATGCGCCTCACCATTCGAATCAATGGCAGCGATTCCTCTGCGCAGCAATTCGCGGTCCTGTGGCTCGACACCGACGAGCAACTGTGGTCGCGTGAAGCGCATCAAGGCATCGATCTGCCGGCGTGGGGCAAGGTGAAGGACGTCGAAGGCGCGGTTGCGCTGTGCTCGGCCGACAGCGGCGAAGCGCTGTGCCGGCTGCAAGGGCTGTCGTTCTCGAACGTACAGCCTTCGTCCGAAGACGAAGAGCACGGCGACGCGGTCCTCGGCGGCAAGAATCCGCAAGGCGCGTGGCGCCTGCAAGCGGTCGACTCGGCATCGATCCAACCCGAGCATCAGGGATTCACGATCGTGCGCTGAGCGCGCGCGCGTCCGGCCCTGCACCGGGCGCCGCGCACATGATAGGCCGATGCAATCGATTTTCGGATCGGATACGTCGGTCGGCAGCAGACCTTCCACACCACCACCACGCATTGCATCGACAGCGGCGTTCGCTCAACGGGCGAACGCCGCTTTGTGCTGACGGTTCGACGGTTCGCGATTCGACGGTTCGCGTGACCGCCGTTCGCGCGCGCCGTGCGAGTGCGGCATGTCGCCGCGCGACGCGCGCGTCGAACTGGTCGCCGCAAAGCGCCCGATTGATTTTCGACGATGCGCGATGCTCGAGCTTGCGTGCGCGTCGCGCATGATGATGTTCGCGCACGCAACGCGCGAACGCACGGCCACGGCGCGGCGAATGCAATCCGCCGCGTCGAGCGCCGCCTTCATACCGCCGCGCTTACTCGATCCGCTCGACCAGATGCGAGCGGTCGTATGGCGCGTCGTACGGCTCGGGCCAGAACTCGACGATGCGCGCGATCTTTCGATGCACCACCGTGAAGAACGAAATCGCCCGCGCGCGCTGAACGCCGTCGGTGACCGATACGTCCGACGCGGCCTCGTGCGCGCCGCCTATCACGCGACCGATCGTAAACGTCCACCGGCCATGCGCCGGATACTCGCTGTTCAGCAGCGCGAAGTTTCGGGCGCCGCGTATGCGCTCGTTCGATTGCGGCCATTCGAGCACGAAGTCGTCGGCGAGCACGGCCGCGACCGCATGAAAGTCGTTCGTGCCCATCAAGCGCCAGAACGCGTGCACGACGTCGACGGCCGTTTCGGTGTCCGGATTCGTTTTCATTTTCATATTCATGTTCGCATTGCCGTATCGTTCGCGCTCGCGCGCGCGAACGGCACCGCCAAGCGCATGAGACGCGCATCCCTCGCCGCGCGCCGAACCCTGCGAATCGAGACCGGCGTCTCGCTTTGCAACGGATGCGCGGCTCGCCGCGCGCCGTTCATTCCTGCACGCCGATCCCGTTGCGGCGTCTCAACTGCACGACGTCGCGCAACGGCGGCGCGCCGAACAGGCGGCTGTATTCGCGGCTGAATTGCGACGGGCTGTCGTACCCGACCCTGAGCGCGATCGAGCCGACGTCACCGTGCTGGCCGATCAACAAGCGGCGCGCCTCGTGCAGCCGAAGTTGCTTCTGATACTGAAGCGGGCTCAGCGTCGTCACGTACTTGAAGTGATGATGCAGCGACGACACGCTCATGTTCACCTGCTGCGCGAGCGCATCGATGCTGAGCGGCTCCGCGTAGTGGTGCCGAATCCATTCGATCGCGCGCGCGATCCGGTATGTCTGGCTGCCCGCGACCGCGATGTGCCGCAGCCGCGCGCCCTGCCCGCTCGTCAGCAGCCGGTACAGCAGTTCCTTTTCGATCAGCGGCGCGAGAATCGGAATGTCGTCTGGAGTATCGAGCAATCGCACGAGCCGCAGCGCGGCGTCGAAGAGCGGCTCGGACAGCTCGCCGACGACGATCCCCTCGCCCGTCGGCACCGCGTCCGGCGGCGGCGTGCGCATCTCGGCCGCGAGCTCGGCGATCCGCTGCAAATCGAGCGCGATCTTCACGCACAGATACGGCGCGTCGGCCGACGCGCGCGTGACCTGCGAGAGCATCGGCAAATCGACCGACGTGACGAGGCAGTGCTGATGATCGTATTCGTACGCCTGATCCGCGACCGTCACCCGCTTCGCGCCCTGCGCGGCGAACACGAACGCGGCGCGCGTGACGCTGCAGCCGAGATCGACGGGCGACGAGCAGCGGAAGAACGACAGCGCGGGAATCGCGCTCGGATACGCGCCGTCGGCGGGCGCGAAGCGGTCGATCAGCGCGGCGAGCTCGCGGCGCGCGGCCTCGCGCGGCGCGAGCGGCGCGAGCGGCGGCGGCCGCGCATCGGATCGGGGGGGCGCCGCGTGCGCGGCGGGTTCGAATGGGGTGTAGCGCTGTTCCATCGTCAATGAACGAGCGTCGGTCGTCGTGATCGTAGCAGGCGCGTGCGGCCGACGCCACCGCCGCGCGCCCGCCAGGGGATTTGCAGGATTGTTCAATATTTTTGCAGGATTGTGTGAACGCAGCGGCGGTCCGTCCCTCACACTGCCCGCTATCACCCGGCGCCAAGTCCGGGGTTTTCCCCACGGAGATTGTCCATGTCTACCTCGTTTGTGCTGAACGGCAAGAATCTGACGCTGGACGCCGATCCCGCGATGCCGCTCCTCTGGGCGATCCGCGAGAACGCGGGCCTGCACGGCACGAAGTTCGGCTGCGGCGCCGCGCAATGCGGCGCGTGCACCGTGCATCTCGAAGGCCAGGCGGTGCGCTCGTGCGTGCTGCCGCTCGCGGCCGTCGCCGGCAAGCGCGTGACGACGATCGAGGGGCTCGCGAGCAAGCCCGCGAAGGCCGTCCAGGCCGCGTGGGTCAAGCTGCAGGTGCCGCAATGCGGCTACTGCCAGTCCGGCCAGATCATGTCGGCGACGGCGCTCCTCGAACAGAACGCGGCGCCCACCGACGCCGACATCGACGCCGCGATGAACGGCAACATCTGCCGTTGCGCGACCTACACCCGCATCCGCGCCGCGATCCACGAAGCGGCCGCCACCCTGAAGGCCTGAGCGATGACCACCGACCTCGATCTCCCGGACGCGGCCCGCGCGTCCCGCCGCACGTTCCTGAAGGCCGCGGGCGCCGCCGCGGCCGTCGGCCTCACGATCGGCTTCGAATGGCTCGACGCGAGCCGCCCGGCGCTCGCCGCCGCGCCTGCCTCGGGCGCAGCCGCCGCGGGCGCGTTCGCGCCGAACGCGTTCCTGCGCGTCGCGCCCGACAACAGCGTGACCGTGATCGCGAAGCACGTCGAGATGGGCCAGGGCGCATACACCGGCATCGCGACGATCGTCGCCGAAGAGCTCGACGCGAACTGGCGCGACGTGCGCGTCGAAAGCGCGCCCGCCGACGCGACGCGCTACGCGAACCTGCAGTTCGGCAAGCTGCAGGGCACGGGCGGCAGCTCGGCGATGGCGAATTCGTGGATGCAGCTGCGCGAAGCGGGCGCGAAGGCGCGCGCGATGCTCGTGTCGGCGGCCGCCGCGCAATGGAACGTGCCCGCCGCCGAGCTGACGACCCGCGACGGCTACGTGCGCCACGCGGGCAGCGGCCGCGAGGCCACCTACGGCTCGCTCGCGACGGCCGCGGCCGCGCTGCCCGTGCCCGAGAAGGCCGCGCTGAAATCGCCGCGCGAGTTCCGCCTGATCGGCCGACCGGTGCCGCGCGTCGACGCGCTTGCGAAATCCGACGGCACCGCGCAGTTCACGATCGACGTGGCGATGCCCGGCATGCTCGTCGCGCTGTTGCAGCGCCCGCCCCTGTTCGGCGCGAAGGCGAAGTCGTTCGACGCGACGGCCGCGAAGGCGGTGCCGGGCGTCGTGTCGGTCGTTCAGGTGGAGCGCGGCGTCGCGGTCGTCGCGAAGGGCTTCTGGGCCGCGAAGCAGGGCCGCGACGCGCTGAAGATCGAATGGGACGATTCGAATGCGGAAAAGCGCAGCTCCGATGCGATGATGCGCGAGTACCGCCGGCTCGCCGAACGCGCGGGCGCGCCCGCGCGCCGCGACGGCGACGCCGAGCACGCGCTCGCCGGCGCGGCGAAGCGGCTGTCCGCGTCGTACGAATTCCCGTACCTCGCGCACGCGCCGATGGAGCCGCTCGACGCGGTCGTCAAGCTGACGGCCGACAGTTGCGAGATCTGGGCGGGCGACCAGTTCCAGACCATCGACCAGGGCAACGCCGCGCGCGCCGCCGGCCTCGATCCGTCGAAGGTGCAGATCCACACGCTGTACGCGGGCGGCAGCTTCGGCCGGCGCGCGAACGCGTGGTCGGACTACGTCGTCGAGGCCGTGTCGATCGCGAAGGCGCTCGGCGCGAACGGCACCCCCGTCAAGCTGCAATGGACGCGCGAGGACGACATCCACGGCGGCCTCTACCGGCCGATGTACTTCCACAAGCTCGACGCGGGGCTCACGAAGGACGGCAAGCTCGTCGCGTGGCGGCACCGGATCGTCGGCCAGTCGATCCTCGCCGGCACGCCGTTCGAGCCGGTGATGGTGAAGAACGGGATCGACCAGACGTCGGTCGAGGGCGCGGCGAACCTGCCGTACGCGGTGCCGAACGTGTCGGTCGAGCTGACGACGACGAAGTCCGCCGTGCCGGTGCTGTGGTGGCGCGTCGTCGGCAGCTCGCACACCGCGTACGCGGTGGAGGCGTTCATCGACGAGGCCGCGCACGCGGCGGGCAAGGACCCGTACCTGTTCCGCCGCGACCTGCTCGCGCACGAGCCGCGCCTGAAGGCCGTGCTCGAGCTCGCCGCCGAGAAGGCCGGCTGGGACCCGGCGAAGTCGCTGCCGAAAGGCCGCGGGCGCGGCATCGCGGTCGCCGAGGCGTTCAAGAGCTATGTCGCGCAGGTTGCGGAGGTGTCGGTCGACGAGCACGGCGGCGTGAAGGTCGAGCGCGTTGTCTGCGCGGTCGACTGCGGAACCGCGATCAATCCGGACATCGTCGCCGCGCAGATGGAAGGCGGCATCGGCTTCGGGCTCGGCGCGGTGCTGCACAGCGCGATCACGCTGAAGGACGGCAAGGTCGAGCAGAACAACTTCGACGGCTACCGCGTGCTGCGGATCTCGGAGATGCCGAAGGTCGAGGTGCACATCGTGCCGTCGGGCGAGGCGCCGACGGGCGTCGGCGAGCCGGGCGTCGCGCCGATCGGCCCGGCCGTCGCGAACGCGATCTTCGCCGCGACGGGCAAGCGGCACTACACGCTGCCGTTTCCGGCCGCCGACGGCGACGCGAGCGCGTGACGGGCGTGACGGGCGTGACGGGCGTGACGGGCGTGACGGGCGTGACGGGCGTGACGGGCGTGACGGGCGTGACGGGCGTGACGGGCGTGACGGGCGTGACGGGCGTGACGGGCGTGACGGGCGTGACGGGCGTG
>NZ_LOYJ01000058.1:0-23012 GCF_001526245.1 Burkholderia sp. MSMB1498 | reverse complement strand
CAGATTTCCGATCAACTGTTCGGTGACGAGTTATCGAGTCAAGACGTCAATCAGTGAACGTCTTTGTGGTTCTCCCTCCCTATTCGGTCCGACATCATACGTATCGTGCTCGATTTGAGGCGATACTTAAAAGTTCTAACAAAATGAGTAGCGAGGGCTGTTAACCCGGTGCGCGCTCTGTCAACCTCTTCGTCGTTTCGCTGACGAGGGGGCGATGGCAAAGCCGCTACCCGATGACCAATTGTGGTCACTCATCCAACCGATGCTGCCACCACCGAAGCCACGCCCACGCGACACCCGGGGCGCAAGCCGCTCGACGATCGCGCCGTGCTCGCCGGCATCCTGTTCGTGCTGCAATCCGGTATTCCCTGGGAGATCCTTCCGCAGGAAATGGGATGTGGACGTCTCCTACATCCTCGGGGCGCTTCAGGTATTCACGGGTGAGACGTACTTGCAGACCAAGCTGCCGCTCGATCCGCCGAGCCTGACGCGCTGGCGCAAGCGGCTGGGCGAAGCTTGCGTTGAAAAGCGGCTGGCGGAGACGATCGAGGCGGCCAAACGGGCCAAGGTCGTCAAGCACGCGAGTCTGAAGCGCGTGATCGTCGATACGACGGTGATGAAGAAGGCGATTGCCTATCCGACCGATTCGCGGCTACTCGAGCGCTGCCGCGAACATCCGGTGAAGGCGGCCGCTCGACATGGGCCGAAGCTGAGGCAGAACGACAACCGCGAGGCGCCCCGCCCGGAGAGCCAGATTGGCCGCCATGCGCACGCGAAGCAGTGCAAACGGATGAAGAAGGCGCTGCGGACCTTGAGGGCCGCCCCATCCGATGCGGCAACGCGCTAGCCTAGCCAACGGCACAAGCGCTTGCAAACCACGCAAGCCGCGATTGGCAAAACTCGAGATAGGCGCGCACCAGCGCCGACGGATGCCGATGCGACGGATACAGCAGATTGACATGCTGTTCAGGCAGCGGGTGGTTGGGAAGCAACGCAGTCAACCGTCCCTGACGAATCGGATCGGCGGCGAGAAACGGCGGGAGCTCCGTGACGGCCTCTCCGGATATTGCGCTGCGGCGCAACTGTGAATAGTCATTGGTGGACAAGACGACGCCGGGTTCGAACGTCTGCTCGCCCAAACGCCATCCCCGACTGAAATTCGCACCCGTGCTCCAGACCGCACAAGGGAACCGATGCAGGTCGTCTGGCGCCTCCGGCGTACCCAACGCGTCGATCATCGCCGGACTGGCGACCAGGACGTGGCGGTAGGAGAGTAACCGGCGCGCCACCATCGCTTCGTGCGAGATCGCTCCGATCCGCAGCGCGACGTCGATCCCATCCTCGATCAGATCGACTCGACGCTCGGTCGTATACACGTGCAAGTGGATATCCGGATACCGCTTCCCGAACGCCGACAACAGCTCCCACCACGCCTCGAATGCGGGCGGCAACGACAAGCGCAACCGTCCCTTCAGCCGGGCCTGATCGCTGACCACCGCCTGCTCGCCCTCGGCGAGCATCTCGACGCCTCGGCTCGCATGCTCGTAGAACCGGGTCCCGGCTTCGGTCAGCTTGGTGCCGCGCGTGGTGCGCTCCAGCAACTGCACCTGCAATTGCTTCTCGAGCGCACGAATACGGCGGCTGACCGTCGGCAACGGCATCTCCAGCCGCGCGGCGGCACCGGAAAGGCTGCCCGTCTGCACGACGCCCACGAATATCCGTACATCGTTGAGGTCCAATTCAGCCTGCCAAAAATGAAAGAGATTTTTTCATTTTAGCTAGTTCCGTTGCGGATTTGACCAATCCAGAATGACGCGTGTTCGACGGCTCATCGATCTACCGGATGAGCCGTCATTTCGCAACTTTTCTCACCTCGGGCAACGCATGCCGAAGCGGATTCCGCCGGGCGTCACGATGGAGACGCCCGGTACGGAGACCGTGTCGCGTGCGCGCCCGGCGCGCATCCGGAGTTCTCGTGAAGGCCTACGTCATCGAACGCTTCGGCGGCCCGGACGTCCTGCAGCTGCAGGACGTGCCGATGCGAAATCCCGGCGACGACGAAATCCGGATTCGCGTTCGCGCGTTCGGACTCGACCGCGCCGAGATGTATCTCCGGTCGGGCAACCTCGGGCCAATTGGCGACCAGCCTCGCGTGCCGGGCGTCGAAGCGGTCGGTGAAGTGCTCCACGATCCTGCCGGCCAGCGTCGAACCGGACAGGCCGTCGCAACCGCGATGGGCGGGCTGCCATTCACGCGACCGGGCAGCTACGCGGAGCAAGTCACCGTTCTGCGCGGCAACGTCGTCGCCGTGGACGACTCGGCGCTTTCATGGGAAGCGCTCGCCGCGTTGCCGCAAGCGTATGTCACTGCGGCCGGCGCGCTCGACAAGGTGCTGGCGATCTGTTCCGGCCAAACGCTGCTGATCCGTGGTGGTACACCTTCGGTCGCGCTCGCGGCAATCGCCCATGCGAAATACCGTTGCGTCACGGTCATAGCTACGAACCGGGCGCAAGCCCATTTTCAGCGGATGCGCGACGTCGGCGCCGATCTTGCTCTCGTCGACGGCGGGCAAATTGCGGCAACCGTCAAGGAAGTTGTTCCGTCTGGCGTCGACGTCGTGCGGGAAGGCGTCGGCGCCAGCCCCCTGAGGGATTCGATCGGCATCCGAAGTCTTGACGTTCGCCCGACGGGTTCGCCCGAGCGACACGCCATGCACGCCGCTCGGGTGACGGCGATTTTCCGGCAACACAGGAACGGGGCTGGGCAATTCGCCAGACTTTCGTCGCTGAGATCGTGCGATCGGCACTCGCGCCGCAAACAGCTCAGCCGGTCGGCCGCGCAACGAATGCCACCCACGCCGATACCCTTCGGCTTGTCCGGGTTTCTATCGAAGCGGATGGCACAGGCAGGCCGCTGCCATTCGAGTACGTGTCCAAACAGCAGGATTAGGAGTGTATGAATGTTTCAGTGGAAACTCATTAGCCATTCACGTTTCGGCATCTTGGCGCCGCATCGAATCATCGAGCCGGGTGCGACCGCGGCACAATGGGTCAACGACCAAACGGCGACGTTCGCCCAAAACATGCGAACGTCCTATCGCGCAATGATTCCGTCTGCCGGCGCACCCGACCCGGTCGATCAGGTGCTCGCGATCGATGTAGCCGCCACGCATCCCGCCCGAAACATCCCGGTGCGCGTATACAAGCCGACCGATGCGCGAGCGGACGAACGACTTCCGGTCGTGCTGTTCACGCATGGTGGCGGCTTCGTGTCCGGCGATCTGGATACGCACGACGTGCTCGCGCGCGCGATCGCCAGCCGTGCTCGCGCGCTCGTGATTGCCGTCGACTACCGGCTCGCGCCCGAATTTCCGTTCCCCGCGGGTCTTGAAGACGTCTACGCCGTGCTGCGATGGACGGCCGACCACGTTGACGAAATGGGCGGCGATGCCAAGCGGGTCGTGCTCTGCGGCGATAGCGCCGGTGCGACTCTTTCGACGGCGACCGCCATGCTCGCCCGCGATCGCGGCGGTCCTCGACCGGTGGCGCAATGGCTCATGTACCCGTCCGTGAGCAACAAACTGGACACACCCTCATGGGCCGAGCTGGGCGACGCGTACTTTCCCACGCGGGAGGTGATGCGCAATGTGCTCGCAAGCTATGTGCCGACGGAAACAAGTCCGCATGCGCCGCTGCTTTCCCCCATCCTGGGAGATCATGCCGATCTGCCGCCAACACTGATTCAGGTCGGCCAGCTCGATCCGTTGCGCGACGAGAACGTCGCGTACGCAAGCAGCCTGAAAGAAGCAGGCGTTGAAGCATCCGTCATCGTCTACGAAGGGCAGTCACACGGTTTCATCCAGTTCTTCAAGGACAAGGCGAACCATCCCCGAGGCGAGGTCGCACTAGACGATGGAATACGATTTCTCCGGAAACAAACTGCCTCACAGTAATCCGTAAGCCCGGCTGGCACCGGGCATACATCCGAAATGACACGCACGGTCCGACGAGGCTCGGTGCATGGACGGCAAGTCGCGAACGCCGGGCTTGTGACCGCGGAACTTGGGGGAAGCAGTTGATGGACGGATTGGCACGCAGCGATTCTGCGACCAGGAACCTGCCCGGCTACGTATTCCAGATGGAGCGGTCACGCGGCGCGCGGGCCGGCCCGCGCGCCGATCTCGGCCTGCCGCACTGAAAAATGAACAAATTCTCCGACATGAGCACGTTCGTGGCCGTCGTCGAATCAGGCAGCTTTTCCGAAGCCGCCCGCCGCCTCGGCACGACCAAGTCAATCGTCAGCCAGCGCGTCCAGCAGCTCGAAAAGCGTCTCGGCTGCATGTTACTCAAACGCGGTCGCCCGCTGCAGCTGACCGAACCCGGACAAAGTTACTTCGATCATTCGAGACCGCTTCTTCAGGAGCTCGAAAGAATCGAATCCGACGTTCAGGAAGCCGGAGCGAGCCTGCACGGCACATTGAGGCTCGTGGTGCCGGCCACGTTCGTCACGCGCCAGCTTGCGCCGCTATTGGTTCGCTTTGCTGCGAAATATCCCGACCTCTGCGTGGATGTCGAGGCGGAGGACCGGCTATCCAATCTGCATGACGGTCATTTCGACCTCGCAATACGCATCGGCAAGCTGACCGATTCGAATCTCGTCGCGCGCACGCTCACCGCCAATCACCACCTGATTTGCGCCAGCCCCGCCTATCTTGCCCGGCGCGGCGTGCCTGCGCATCCCGCGGATCTACTGCAGCACGACGGACTGATCTATCTGAATCGCGAGCCCAACGGCATGTGGAGCCTGCCGCTCGACGGCACCCAGCAGTCGTTTCGTATCCGTGTCCGGATGCGAACCGATTCGGGACATCAATTGCTGGCGGGCGCACTGGCAGGCCTGGGCCTTGCGATCCTACCCACGTTCCTCGCCGCCGAAGCGCTCGCCGCCGGCGATCTCGTGCCCGTTCTGCCGGACCACCCCCCGCCGGGCGGACAGATATCCGCGCTGTACCGAAAAACGATTCGCACGTCGCCCAAAATCCAGGCGCTCGTCCAGTTTCTCGCCAACGAGATCGGCCAACCGGCCAGTTGGGACGCCGCGCTCGTCGAGCGCGGCATTCTGCCTCGCGTCCGGCAGGCGTAACGGCGCTTCACGCCCCCCGGGCCCAATCGCCGCCCATGTGCCGCACACGTCGTTGTCGGGCCCGGCGTTCGTGGAAACCGAACGCCGCGTTCGCCTGCCGCCGGCTATGCCGGTGCGTTCGCAATTCGTAATCTGGTCGCGACTCATTTTCACAAGGCCCACGACCGTGAGTGACGATACCCTGCGAAACCCCGCGCGCCGCACGATGCTCGCGCAGACACTCTCCCATTCGGCCGCACTCGCCGTCGGCTCGCTGCTCAACGGCGAAGCGACCGCGGCGCCGGCCTCCGCCGACGCACCGACAGACGCGCCGTCCCGCCGCCGCGCCGGCAACGGCAAACGCACGCTCGACGTGCTGATCGTCGGCGGCGGCTCGGCCGGCGCCGTGCTGGCGGCGCGTCTCAGCGAGAAGACGAGCCGCAACGTGCTGCTGCTCGAAGCCGGCCGCAACTACGCCGCGTGGGACTATCCGCACGTGATCGCGAGCAGCGACATCGTCGGCGGCGACGCGCGCCATGAGTGGGGCTACCGCACCCAGACCGGCTACATCGATCACCCGATCGGCGCGCTGCGCGGCAAGGTGCTCGGCGGCAGTTCCGCGATCAACGGTGCGGTCGCCATTCGCCCTCGCCCGCAGGATCTGAAGAACTGGAATCTTCCGGGCTGGTCATTCGACGACATGCTGCCGTCGTTCAAGCGACTCGAAAGCCGCGACAGCGGCAGCGCCGCGCTGCATGGCCATGCCGGCCCGCTGCCGGTACGCCAGCTGACCCGCGAGGACATCACGCCGATGCAACGCGCGTTCGTCGATGCGACCGTCGCGAATGGCTATCGCGTCATCGACGATTTCGACGGTCCGGACGCCAACGGCGTCGGCCCGTATTCGATGAACATCGTCAACGGCGTGCGCGTCAACACGGGCATCGCCTATCTGACCAACGACGTCCGCGCGCGCAACAACCTGCGAATCCGGGGAGACGCGCTCGTTGACCGCGTGCTCTTCGACCGCGACCGCGCGATCGGGGTCAGGCTTGCGAACGGCGAGGAAATCCACGCGAACGAAGTGATCCTGAGCGCGGGCAGCTACGGCAGCGCCGCGATTCTGCTGCGATCCGGCATCGGACCGGGCGCGGATCTGCGCGCGCTGTCGATCCCCGAAGTCGCGAATCTGCCCGTCGGGCAGCGCCTGAAGGATCACCCTTTCTATTACAACGCCTACGCGGCGCGCCCCGACAGAATCGGCGACCAGTCGCCCGTGATCGGCGCGTTCCTCTGGACGCACAGCGCGTCCGCGCAAAACAGCGACCTCGATTTGCACGTCACGGCGACCCATCTGTTCCCGCACGACCAGAGCCCGACCAAGGTCGGCTTCGTGCTCGCGGTCGCGCTAACGCGGCCGCTGTCGGTCGGCAGCCTGAAGCTCGCGAGCCGCAAGCCGGGCGACGCGCCGGTGATCGACCTGAACTTCCTCGCCGACGAGCAGGACCGCGTGCGCCTGCTCGACGGCATCAAGCTGGCGCGGCGCATCGGCCGCACCGCCCCATTGTCGGACCTCATTCATTCCGAGCTGAATCCCGGCCCGGGCGCGGCGACCGACGAGCAGATCCTCGCGTCCGTCAGGTCGACCCTGGACACCTACCACCACCCCACGTCGACCGCGCCGATGGGTGTTCCGGGCGATCCGCACGCGGTCGTGGACCTCGACGGGCGCGTGCACGGCATGCACAACTTGCGCGTCGTCGACGCGTCGATTTTCCCGGACTCGGTTTCCGTCGCCACCAACGTCACCACCATCGCAACGGCCGAGCATATCGCTCGCCACTACCTCTGAATCCGGGCCGGGGAAACTCATGACTTCCATTTCTCATGCATTGCATTGGATCGACGGCGAATGGGTCGATTCGCCCGTTCATCGCGATTCGCTCGATCCCGCAACCGGCGCCGTGATTGGCCGCTATGCCGACGGCGGCGAAACCGAGGCGCGCGCGGCCGTCGCCGCCGCGTTGCGCGCGTTCGATCGCACGCCCTGGAAGCGCAACGCCGCGCTGCGCGCCAAGGTACTCGAGGAACTCGCCGTCGCATTCGAACGACACACCGATGCACTGATCGACCAGCTCTCGCTCGAGAACGGCAAGATCAAGCCGGAAGCCCGGTTCGAGGTCGAAATGGTGCCGTCGAAGCTGCGCTATTACGCGGCGCTCGCGCGCGCCGAGCGCGCTCACGGCGGCACGCCGCACCCGGACGTCGTGTCGCTCGTGCTGCGCGAGCCGATGGGTGTCGCCGGCATCATCGCGCCGTGGAACTCGCCGGTCGTGCTGATGGTGCGCTCGCTCGCGCCCGCGCTCGCCGCCGGTACGACCGCCGTCGTCAAGTTGCCGGGGCAGACTGCGCAAACCAATGCGCTCGTCGCCAGGGTGATGTCCGAAGCACCGTCGCTGCCGCGCGGCGTCGTCAACGTATTCAGCGAATCCGGCTCCGACGGCGCGAAATACCTCGTCGCATCGCCGGACGTGCCCGTCATCAGCTTCACGGGATCGACGGCGACCGGCCGCGCGATCTCGGCCGCCGGCGCGCAGCGCCTGAAGCGCTTCGGCCTTGAACTCGGCGGCAAGACGCCGCATGTCGTGTTCGACGACGCCGATCTCGACGCCGCGCTGCCCGTCATCGAGAAGTCGATCACCGTGTTCGCCGGCCAGTTCTGCATGACGGGCTCGCGCCTGCTCGTGCAGCGGCGCGTGGCGGAGGCTGTCCGCACGCGTCTCGCCGCGCGCCTCGGCGCGGTGCGCGTCGGTCCCGCCGCCGACCCGCGCAGCGACATGGGGCCGCTCATCGACCGGGCCAATGTCGCGCGCGTCGACCGCGCCGTCGAACTGGCGATCGCGGCCGGCGCAAAGGTGCTGCTGCGGGGCGGCCCCGCCACCGACGGCGATCTCGCGAAAGGTGCGTTCTACCGGCCGACGCTGCTCGAAGTCGACGATCCGGGGCTCGACATCGTGCAGCATGAAACGTTCGGACCGGTGATGACGCTGCAGGTGTTCGACACGGAAGACGAAGCGATCAAGCTCGCCAACGACAGTGAATACGGCCTCGCCGCTGCGGTGTGGACGCGCGACGTCCAGCGCTCGATGCGGGTCGCGCGCGCGCTGCAGGCGGGCACGATCTGGATCAACGACTGGGCGAAGATCTACGACGAATTCGAGGAAGGCGGCTACCGCCAGTCGGGCCTCGGCCGCCTCAACGGCGCCGCCGCCATCGACGATTTCATCGAGTACAAACACATCACGCTGAGCACCGGAGTCCCTCAATGACAGGCGCGATCATTCGCGACGGGCATCCTATGACGGGACTCAACGAAGTGCGATGGAACGCGTCGGGAAAATCACCCCGCAACGGCGGCGGCTGCCTGGCAAACATCGATACGCGGCCGCTCGACGCGGAAAGACGCATCGATAAGAGATCGTCACTGTATCGGCGACACTATTCCGTCACTCACGTCATGGCGCGCGCAATCGATCCTTGATTGCCCAGACCGTCGAATGTTGCGGACGGCTCGTCGATGACGGCAGTCGCGCCATGTCAGACGAATCGACCGTGCAATCGACTCGAGTCGTTGTGCCGTCAGGACTCGAGCCTGCGGTCCAGCGCGATCCTGAATCAGTCCGATTCGTGAATCGTCATTTGCTTTCGACTTATTAAAAGTTCTAACAAAATGAGTATCAGGGGGCTGATAACCCGGCGCACGCATTGTCAACCGCTTCGTTGTTTCGCTGACGAGGGGGCAATGGCAAAACCGTTACTCGATGACCAATTGTGGTCACTCATCCAACCATTGCTGCCACCACCGAAGCCACGCCGCACGCGACACCCGGGGCGCAAGCCGCTCGACGATCGCGCCGTGCTCACCGGCATCCTGTTCGTGCTGCAATCCGGTATTCCCTGGGAGATGCTTCCGCAGGAAATGGGATGTGGCTCGGGCATGAGTTGCTGGCGCAGACTGCGCGACTGGCAACAGGCAGGCGCCTGGGACCGGCTGCACGAGGTGCTGCTGGCGAAACTTCGAGCGGCCGATCGCATCGACTGGTCGCGCGTGGTCATCGATTCATCCTCCATTCGCGCAGTGGGATCAGGTCAAAAACAGGACCCAATCCCACCGATCGGGCACGACCCGGTTCAAAGCACCGCCTCGTTACCGAAGCGCAGGGCATCCCGCTCGCGCTGATTCTCACGTGCGCCAACCGCAACGACGTCACTCAACCGCCGCCTCTGAACGGGGCCATTCCACCCATTCGCGGCGAGCGGGGACGGCCGCAGTCAAAGCCCGTCATCGTGCAAGCCGATCGCGGCCACGGCCACGGCAAATATCGCAAGCCTCTGCACGCTGCCGGTATCGCCACGCAGATCGCTCGCCGTGGGGAGCCTCGCGGCAGCGGCCTTGGCAAGACTCGCTGGGTCGTCGAGCGTGCCTTTGCATGGCTGCACAACTTCAGGCGGCAGCGCATCCGGTTCGAACGCCTCGCGGCAATCCACGAAGCGTTCGTGAACATCGCCGCCTGCATCATTTGCCGGCGACAACTTCAAACATCATTCTGTTAGAGATGCTTAGGCATTCAGCGACTTCGGGACGATAGACGGGACGGTCTCGGGGCACCCTCGGGATGCCGAGGGAAGCACGCACACTCCCCTCGCAAAGCCCTACGTCCTCAGGCAACCACGCTTGCGCAGCAAGCTCGCGGCGTTTTTGAACGTCTTGAGACCCACGATCTTCGTATCGCCGAGTTGCGTACGGCACATCAATTCGTCGGCGACAGGACGAGCCACAATCACGCCCGACTCGTCATGCTTCTTGATGTATCGCATGACAGCGCGAGCCTCCACGGACGGCCCATGCTCGCGCACGATATCTGGCCAATGCTCGACAAGCCGCAGCTGCCAAGCGACCGAAACGGTTGATTGTTGAACCGAGCGAATTTCGGTCATATCCGCCGCCGATGGGTTTTGTAACACATCCCGATCTGCCGATGTGCCGGACGACTTCGAACAGTTCTCAGCCAATATGCCAGGTAACTTCGTGCCAAGCGATGCGATCCAGGTTTTCGCGTCGCCTATACGGACGACAATCCGATCGTGCGAACACATCGCGTCGCAAGACAAAGTCGTCTCGTCGAGCTTGGTCCACCATTCGAGATCGTTGGCGGATATAGGCATCACCGTGATCGATTCGCGGGCAATCACGCGCAGCAAATCGATCGGGCGCTGCTTGTAATGCTTCTGCGCCGTGGCGCTTGCCTTGTGGCCCATGATTTGTGCGACGACGCCCGCAGGACACTCGATCCACTCGGTAAGCGTCGAGAACGAGCGGCGCAGCCCATGCAGGGTGAGCCCTTCGAGATGCGCTGCCCGCAAGACAATGCGATGCCGATCGTCGGGAGCTTGCAAGCGGCCGGATTCCGACTTGACTCTGCTAAAGACCCATTCATTGCGGCGAGGTAATGCATCCAGCAACGATCCCACATACGGCGTCAGAGGAATCGTTCGATCGCCGTCCACCTTGTCCCACAGGATCAACGTGTTCCAGCGGAAGTCCAAATCGGTCCATTTGAGTTCGCTCATTTCTTCGCGGCGTGCTCCCGTGAGAAGCAACGCCTGCAGGTATGCGGATACGATAGGGTTTGCAATCCGACGCACGCCGTCGAACCATGGAGCCAGTTGTTCTCGCTGGAGGCAATCGGATTTCGCACGAATCTTTGGGACGTTCTGACGCACCTTGCGTGTACGGCATACGTGTTCCGGCACAAGTCCCGGCCATTCATGTTGTTCGCCACACCAGTTCACGCATGCGCGCAGCAATCGAAATGCGAGCGAAGCTTGGGTCGGTCGGCTTTCCGTCTCGCGCTTTAGCCACTCGGCAATCACGTCTGCGGTCAAGTCCGGCAACGGCACATCAAGTAGACTCGATAGTGCGCCGCCAACGCGAGGTTGCTTGCGTCCGCGCTTTCTCATTTCGCCGCCACGATGAGACACCTTCTCATGATCCGCAACATGATGGTCGCTCCAGCGGGAACGATTCGCTTCGATATAGCTCTTCCATGCAGTATCCAGCGTGGCCTGACGGCGCCGCGACTCGACTCGCCGTGCCTGCGTAACCGCGATAGCCGTAGCCTTTTCGACGCGCGGGTCTTTACCCTCATCGATGAGTTTCTGAAGTTCGCGCGCTTTCTGGCGAGCGCCATCGATATCCCATGTGCGAGCGTCGCCGATTGTGGTGCGAACCGTGTTGCCCGCGATGCGACCTTGGAAGACATAAGACACGCTGCCAGCGGTGGCGCGCAGCCCAAGGCCCGGCGCACCCGAGTCCCACATAAAGAATTGCTTGGCATCGGGAGGGCAGCGAAAGTCGCGCACGCGCCCGGCGGTGAAGTTGATACGAGCCAAGTTTGTGTCACTTCTGCGTAAGCGGTTTGAGTAAAAGGGGGCAATTGCATGACAGTGATCCCCATTTCCCCAATACCACTAACCCATTGATAACCTTGCACTATCACCGTCTTCCGCAACATCGAGACATGCAGATCAACGGCAACACGCGGGGACGTCGTATCGTGTCGGGCGACCGCCGGGCGGGTCGCCCGCGCGCTGACTCGCTCTTCGCACATATCTCGATCCGGCACCGGCCGGCAGGACGGTTTCCCTCCATTCGTTTCACCTAGAGGATGCACATGCAATCACGTTTCGAAGGTATCTGGCTTCCGATCGTCACGCCGTTCCACGCGGGCGAAATCGACCATCCTGCACTCGCGCGCCTCGCTCGGCACTACGCGGGCGAAGGGATCGCGGGCTTCGTCGCCGGTGCGACGACGGGTGAAGGCGCACTCCTCAACGCCGGCGAGCAGGAAGCGATTTTCGCAACGCTGCGCGACGCCGCGCCGACGTTACCGATCGTGCTCGGCATCAACGGGAGCGCCACGCGCGCGGTCGCCGAGCGCGCGCGCGAACTCGCGGCACTGCGCCCGGACGGGCTGCTCGCCACGCCGCCCGTCTACGTTCGGCCGTCGCAAGCGGGCGTGCGGCGGCACATCGAGGCGATCGTCGAAGCGGCGGATCTGCCCGTACTCATCTACAACATTCCGTACCGGACCGGCGTGAACGTCGAGCTCGACACGTTGCAGGCGCTGTCGCGCGATGCGCGCGTCGTCGGCGTGAAGGAATGCGGCGGGACGATCGAACGGATGCTGCGGCTCGTGCACGAAACGCCGCTGCGCATCCTCTCCGGCGACGACAGCCAGAATTTCGCGGCGCTGTGCGCGGGCGCGCACGGCGCGATCACGAGCGCCGCGCACGTGCTGCCCGCGTGGCACGTGCGCGTGCACGCGCTGCTGCGCGAAGGCAAGCTCGACGACGCGCGACGGATCGCGGTCGCGCTGCAACCGCTCATCGCCGATCTGTTCGCGGAACCGAATCCCGCGCCCGTGAAGGCGCTGCTCGCCGCGCAAGGCTGGTGTGACAACGAGCTGCGACTGCCGTTCCTGCCGGTGAGCGACGCGCTCGCAGCGCGGCTGGCCGCGCATTGGGAAGCGCTGCGGCAGAGCGAGACGGCCGACGTTTGAGCGGTTTGAGCGGTTTGAGCGGTTTGAGCGGTTTGAGCGGTTCGTGCGGTTCGTGCGGTTCGTGCGGAAGGCAACGCGTCGATCGGTGGCTTGTATGTGATGCGGCGGTTCGAATCCGTCGATTCGAGCGTCGCTTTCTAGAGTGACGCGTCGTCTCGTCGTTCATCGTTTCGACTCATCATCGACTCGACAATAGTTCGCTTTGTCGCATCGGAGCTTCGGAGCTTCGGAGCTTCGGAGCTTCGGAGCTTCGGCGTTTCGGCGTTTCGGCGTTTCGGCGTTTCGGCGTTTCGGCGTTTCGGAACGTCAGCGTATCGACACGCGGGCGTGTCGGCGTTTCATTACATGGCCGTGCTTGCGGAACCGAGAACACGGAAGCCGGCCGCCAGCGGCGCGCGCCGCAACAGCCCGCCACTCGCCACTCGCCACTCGCCACTCGCCACTCGCCACTCGCCACTCGCCACTCGCCACTCGCCGCTCGTCGCTCGTCGCTGCCGTTGCCGCCAACGCCAACGCCATGCAGCCTATTCGGAACCGCCCTGCTCGGAACCGCCGCACCGCACCTCGCGAAGAAACGTAGCGACAAGCTCCGCCACCCAGCGCTCGCGCTCGCGATGCGGCACGTGCCGCGCGCCCGGCACGATCTCGATCCGCGCCGGCCCGGCGACCAAGCGCGCGATCGTCTCCGGATGAAGATTCGAGCCGTATTCGTCGTCGCTGCCGTGGATCGCGAGCGTCGGGCACGTCACCTGCGGCAAGGCATCTTCGAGCGACCAGCCGGCAAACCCCGGCGACAGCCACGTATCGATCCAGGCGTCGAGCACCCAGCGCGCCTTGTCGCCGTGATACGCGCGCAGACGCTCGAACGCGTCGCGCTGCTTGAACTGCTCGCGCGCGTCGGCGACGCCGGCGCGCGTCCTGTCTTCGACGAACGCCTGCGCGGATTCGGTGACGAGCGCTTCGCACGCCGACGGATACGCGGCCGCGCAATGCACCGCCATGCCGCCGCCCACGCTATGGCCGAGCGCGACGAAACGATCGAAGCCGAGCTGCCCGCGCAGCATCGGAAAGAACCGCCGCGCCTCGTCGCGCACGAAGCTCGCGTCGAGCGTGTCCGTGCGCGGATCGGACTGCCCGAAGCCGAGCCGATCGTACGCGATCACCTGCCGGCCCGTGCATTCGGCGAGCGCTTGCGGAAACGTTCGCCACAGGCGAACGCAGCCGAGCGAATCGTGGAACAGCACGATGGGCGGCGGAACACCGTCGTGCGCGTGCGCGCGTTGCGGCGCGGCCCAGCATCGCACGAACAGGCTCCCCCGCCCGGTATCGACCCGGCGATCTTCCGTCGCGTGTCGCCGCTCGTCCATGTTCCGTCACTGACCGAGCAGATGCCGCAACAGGCCCGCCGACACGATGCCGACGAGCACGGTCGGCAGGATCGACAAGCGGGTTGCCGCGAGCAGCGTGATCGCCAGCGCGAGCAAGTTGGCCGGCTTGTCCGACACGAACGCCGGCGCGATCACCGACACCAGCACGCATCCCGGCACATTTTCCATCACCGCCAGCATCCGCGGGCTCAGCGTGCGATTGCGCAGCACGACGTAGCCGAGAATCCGGCTCAGGTAGGTGGACGAGGCCATCAGCACGATCGTCAGCAACGTGGACACGTCGATCATGACCGCTCCCCGCAGACGACGGCGGCGACGAGCCCGGCGAGCGCGCCCGCCGCGACGTACCACGCGCCCGGCACGAGCAGATAGGTCACCGCGGCGACGACGAGACTGACGAGCCACGGACGGCTCGCGCGCGCGCCTTTCCACATGCCCCGCAGCAGCACCAGGAATACCGCGGTGAACGCCATGTCGAAGCCGTATCGCTCGACGTCTCCGATCGTCGGCCCCAGCGCCGCGCCGAGCGCGGTGCACGAGATCCAGGTCAGATACAGCCCGGCCGACACGCCGAGGTAATACGGCAGGCTCACGCGGCCGCGCGCCTGCCGCCGCGCGTCGTCGAGCGCCATCGCCCAGCTTTCGTCGCACATGAAGAAGAGCGCCGGAAAGGTCTGCTTGCGCGACAGATGCCGCAGATACGGCGCGAACGCCGCGCCCATCAGGATATGCCGGCAGTTGACGAGGAACGACATCGCGACGATGAGCAAGATGTGCGGCGGCGACGTCCACAGCCGGATCGCCGTGAATTCGGAACCGCCGCCGAAATTCAGGCCGGTCAGGAGCGGCACTTCGACGATGCTCAGGCCCTTTTGCGCCGCCTGCGCGCCCAGCACGAGCGCGAACGGAACGAAGCCGAGCATCACGGGCAGCGATGCGCGCAGGCCGCGCCACGCTTCGGATCTCGCAGTGGATTCCTCGGAAATGACGGTTGATGTTGGCAGACTGTTCATGAAACCTCCTTCGAGGCAATATTGTCTGCCAAATTCGATGAAATTGGGTTGCGTTGTTGCTATATCCTGATGTCGAATTGGTACGAACCACCTATTTTCAATACTTTTCTGGAATTGAATTCCAATGAAACTTGACGCCATCGATCGACGCATCCTGCAAGCCCTGCAACGCGACGGCCGGCTGCAAAACGTCGAGCTCGCGAAAGAGGTTGGCCTGTCGCCTTCGCCGTGCCTGAGGAGAGTCCGGCTGCTCGAGGAGGACGGCGTGATCGAGCGATACGTCGCGGTGCTCAACCCCGCGAAAGTCGGCCGCGGATTGACCGTGTTCACGCGCGTCTGGCTGAAGGAGCAGGACGCGGGCTCCGTCGATCACTTCGCCGAGGCGGTCCGGCAACTGCCGCAGGTCGTCGAGTGCCATCTGATGGCGGGCGACTGCGATTTCCTGCTGCGCGTCGTCGCCGCCGACATCGACGACTATCGGCAGTTCCAGATGCATCATCTGACGCGAATCAAGGGCGTGCAAAGCGTGAAGACCGAGATTCCGCTGCAGAAGGTGAAGCTGACGTCGGAGGTGCCGGTTTGACGGCGTGAAGGTTCGGCGGCCCGGGCATTCGAGGGCGCGCGCGATCGCCGCGCGACTCGACCGGCTGCGTGGCCAGGCGCGCCGCAAGACGCCGCACCGCACAGCGTCGCACCGCGCCGTGCGTCCGCGGCCGCCGCGCCGCCCGCGCGCCGCCGCCGGCCGCCCGAAAGCCAATCGTCATAATATGGCGGTCGCAAACGATTCACGTAACCGACGCATCGTTTCCTCATACTTGCGGACGTTCAAGACTCGCGATCTTCCAGGAGACACGCCGATGCGCCAGCGTCTCGCCGCTCTCGCCGCATTCGCCGGCGCACTGTGCGTCGCGCCGCTCGTCGCCGCTTGCAGCAACGAGGCTTCGCACGCCCGCGCGGAATCGCACGCGGACGCGTCGCCGGCATCGCCGCAGGGCGGCGCCGCGAACGCGTTCAACGGCAACGCGACGGCGGCCGGCAACGCAGGCGCGAGCGCGCCGCTTGCGACGCCCGTGATCCACTACCCGCCCGAGGACGACGCCGACGATGCATCCGGCGCGACGGCGGCCTCCGCGCGGCCCGCATCGCATCCTGGCTGATCGCTTTTTGCCGCGCCTTCTTCCCCGCAGAGCCAAAGGTGAAAACATGACGTCAGAAAGCCGCCGCCGTTTCCTGCATACCGTTGCGCAATCCGCGAGCGCCGCCGCCGCGCTCACCGTGTTTCCCGAATCGATCCGCCGCGCGCTCGCGATTCCCGCCGCGTCGCGCACGGGCACGATCCGCGATGTCGAGCACGTCGTCGTGTTCATGCAGGAAAACCGTTCGTTCGATCATTACTTCGGACACCTGCGCGGCGTGCGCGGCTACAACGACCGCTTTCCGATCCCGCTGCCGAACGGCAAGCCGGTCTGGTATCAGCCGTCGAAGGCCGATCCGGGCAAGCCCGTGCTGCCGTTTCGCCTGAACACGCTGACGACGAGCGCGCAATGCATCGGCGATCTCGATCACTCGTGGTACAAGACGCACGCCGCGATCGACGGCGGCCGCTACGACCAGTGGCCCGCGAACAAGACCGACATGACGATGGGCTATCACGTGCGCGAGGACATCCCGTTCCACTACGCGCTCGCCGATGCGTTCACCGTCTGCGACAACTACTTCTGCTCGCTGCCCGGCCCGACGCATCCGAACCGCTCGTATCTGATGACGGGCACGGTCGACCCGACGGGCAAGTACGGCGGCCCGCTGCTCGACAACAACGATTACGTCGACGGCGACGTGCCGCCGAAGTACGACCTGCTCACGTGGACCACGTATCCCGAGCGCCTCGAGGCGAACGGCATCTCGTGGCAGATCTATCAGCAGGGCACGACGGGCGCCGATCCGCTGAACGGCAACTACGGCACGAACGTCCTGCAGAACTTCGCGAACTTCATCAACGCGAAGCCGGGCTCGTCGCTGTATCAGCGCGCGCAGACGGCGCGCACGCTCGACGACCTGAAAGCCGACGTGCTCGCGAACAAACTGCCGCAGGTGTCGTGGCTGCTGCCGCCCGCCGCGTTCTCCGAGCACCCGAAATACACGCCCGCGTACGGCGCGAACTACACGTCGCAGATTCTCGACGCGCTGACGTCGAACCCCGACGTATGGCGCAAGACCGTGCTCTTCATCATGTACGACGAAAACGACGGCTTCTTCGATCACGTCGTGCCGCCGCAGCCGGCGACGACGCGCGCGCAGGGCCTGTCCACCATCACCGTCGACGGCGAGATCCACGACGTCGTGAACCCGGGCCGCGGCGGCAGCTACACGGCCGACGGCCTGCCGTACGGCCTCGGCCCGCGCGTGCCGATGACGATCGTGTCGCCGTGGACGAAGGGCGGCTTCGTGTGCTCGCAGGTGTTCGATCACACGTCGGTGATCCGCTTCATCGCCGCGCGCTTCGGCATCGACGAGCCGAACATCACGCCGTGGCGCCGCGCGGTGTGCGGCGATCTCACGTCCGCGTTCGACTTCCGCACGCCGGACGCGACGCTGCCGCCGCTGCCCGACACCAGCAACTATCGGTCGATCGCCGATCAGCTGTGCTCGACGAAGCCCGCGCCGACGGTGCCCGCCGCGCCGAGCCCCGTCGATCCGCAGGAGCCCGGCGTGCGCCCGGCGCGCGCGCTGCCGTACGAACTGCACGTGAACGCGTCGGTGCAAGGCGGCGCGCGCCTGCGAATCGAGTTCGCGAACCGCGGCGAGCAAGGCGCGCACTTCTACGTGTACGCACCGAATCGCAGCGACGGCCCGTGGCGCTACACGGTCGGCGCGCACGGCTCGCTGCACGACGAATTCGATCTCGCGGCTACGGACGGCGCGTATGCGTTCTCGGTGTACGGCCCGAACGGCTTCGCGCGCGCGTTCGAAGGCGCCGCCGCCGCCGAGGGCCACGGGCGGCACGCGGCCGCGCATCCGGAAGTGAAGGCGGGCTACGACGTCGCGAACGGCAATCTGTATCTGAAGCTGAAGAATCACGGCGGCCGGAGCGTGCAGCTCACGCTGACCGACAATGCGTACGGCGCGTCGCCGCGCCGCATCACGCTGCGCGGCGGCGACGAACGAGTCGAGCAATGGGCGCTCGCGGCGAGCCATCACTGGTACGACGTGACGGTGTCCGACGGCGCGACGGGCAAGTTCGTGCGCCGCTTCGCGGGCCATGTCGAGAACGGCAAGACGAGTTATTCCGATCCGGCGGCGATCGCGCCCGTCACGGCCTGACGCACGATCGGAATGCGGGCGGCGGCGCGCGCGGCGTGCGCCGCCGCTCGGTCGGCGCGGATCGATGCGCAATCGAAAGCGCATGCGCGCCGCGACGAAGCGGAAAGTGCCGTTTTGTCGGCGCACGAGCCCGACAAGCACGACGCCTTCGGCTGGTTCGAGCTCGACGATCTTCCGCAGCCGCTCACGCACGCGGTGCGCGGTCGCCGTCTAGCCGTGCGCGCAGACAGCCTGAAGCGCGGAAAGAAAAGAAAAACGCTCGACGAAACGCGCTCGACGGCTTCAAGCCGCCGTCACGAGCGGCTCAGGCGCGTTCGCGCCGAACTCCGGCGCGTCGTCGCGAAACCTGAGCGGCGCCGCGCAATGCACGAGCGTATCGACGAGATACTTCGCGCGCGGCCACGGCCCGTAACCCGCCGCGGTATTGATGTGCCCGGCGTCGCCGAGATTGACGAACGCGCTGCCGAGCCGGTGCGCGAATTCGCGCGCGTCGGCGAGCGTCATCCACGGGTCGCTCTCGCTGCCGATCACGATCGACGGCACGGTGAGGCGGCGCGCGTCGAAGTCGCCCGCGAACGCGAACTTGCGCGGATTCGCCGGCGCGACGAACAGCACGCCGACGACCTCAGCCGCCGGCGCATCCGCGGCCGATGCGTGCTGCGCGAGCGCATGCGCGGTCGCGAGGCAGCCGAAGCTGTGCGCGGCGAGCACGAACGGCCCGCGCTCGCGCGCGAGCAGATCGCGCGCTTTCTGCGCCCAGCGCGCGAGATGCGGCGCGTCCCAGTCGTCCTGCTCGACGCGCAGCGCGCGCGCGAACTGTCTCTCGAGCCAGGTCTGCCAGTGCACGCCTTCGCTGCCGTGCAGGCCGGGCACCGTGACGAGCCGCGGCGGCCACGTCGATTTGCTGCATGAGCGCATGTGTCCCTCGCGGAGCTAGGAGCCTGGCGTCGATTGTCACGTGCGCGCCGCACGCGGCGAACCAATATTTTGTGCTTTGCATTTCCGCGCATCACGACGCGACGCGCGGCAAAACCGTAGAATGAGAGCTTCCTTCAAGGAGACGATGCATGTCCGCCACGCCGCGCGGCGCGTTGCGCCCGTTTCACCTCGCCTTTCCGGTCACGAGCCTCGCGCACGCGCGCCGCTTCTACGGCGGCCTGCTCGGCTGCCCGGAAGGCCGCAGCTCCGATCGCTGGGTCGATTTCGATTTCTTCGGACATCAGCTCGTCGCGCACCTCGCGCCCGACGAGACGGGCCGCTCGGCTGTCAACCCGGTCGACGGCGACGACGTGCCGGTGCGCCATTTCGGCGTCGTGCTGTCGATGGACGAGTGGCGCGCGCTCGCCGACGCGCTGACGGCGGCCGGCACGTCATTCGTGATCGAGCCGCACGTCCGCTTCAAGGGCGAAGTCGGCGAGCAGGCGACGATGTTTTTCCTCGATCCGTGCGGCAACGCGCTGGAATTCAAGGCGTTCGCCGACATCGGCCAGTTGTTCGCGAAGTAGACGCATGCGCATCCTGTTCTATACGCCGCATCGGGACGCGCCGGACTGGAAACGCGACATCGAGCGCGCGCTGCCCGGCGCGCAGTTGCGCGCATGGACGCCCGGCGACGACGCGCCCGCCGACTATGCGCTCGTCTGGCGCGCGCCGCGCGAGTTCTTCGCGCCGCGCGCGGATCTGAAGGCGGTGTTCAATCTCGGCGCGGGCGTCGACGCGGTGCTCGCGCTCGAGCGCGCGCATCCGGGCCTGCTGCCGCCCGACGTGCCGCTCGTGCGCCTCGAGGACGCCGGGATGGCGCGCCAGATGGTCGAATACGCGACGCATGCGGCGCTGCGCTATCTGCGCCGCTTCGACGAATACGCGCTGTTGCAGCGCGAACGCCGCTGGCAGGTGCTCGAGCCGCATCCGCGCGAATCGTTCGTCGTCGGCGTGCTCGGGCTCGGCGCGTTGGGCGCCGGCGTCGCGCGCGCGCTCGCGGCGCTCGGCTTGCCGGTGCGCGGCTACAGCCGCACGCCGAAGGCGCTCGACGGCATCGCGACGTTCGCGGGCGCCGCCCAGCTCGACGCGTTCCTTTCCGGCGTCAAGCTGCTCGTGAACCTGCTGCCGAGCACGTCGGACACCGACGGCATCCTGAACGCGCACGCGTTCTCGAAGCTCGCGCACGGCGCGTACCTCGTGAACATCGCGCGCGGCGCGCATCTCGTCGAAGCCGATCTGCTCGACGCGCTCGCGAGCGGCCGCATCGCCGCGGCAACGCTCGACGTGTTCGCGGCCGAGCCGCTGCCGGACGATCATCCGTTCTGGCGCGAGCCGCGCATCGCGATCACGCCGCACTGCTCGGCGGATACGCTGCGCGCGCAGGCGGTCGAGCAAATCGCCGCGAAGATCGGCGCGCTCGAGCGCGGCGAGCCGATCGGCGGCATCGTCGAGCGCGCGCGCGGCTATTGACCGCGGCCCGCGAGCGCGCGCCGCAGAGCCGCATGCCACGATACATTCATCAGAAGACAGGAACCAGGAGACTCGGATGACGCTCCCCCAATCCGTGAAGATCGTCGAAGTCGGCCCGCGCGACGGGCTGCAGAACGAGCAGGCGTTCGTGCCGACCGACGTCAAGATCGAGCTCGTGAACCGGCTGTCGCGCGCGGGCTTTCGCAACATCGAGGCGGCGTCGTTCGTGTCGCCGAAATGGGTGCCGCAGATGGCCGACGGCGCCGACGTGATGGCCGACATCGAGCGCCGCGCGGGCACGATCTACTCGGCGCTCACGCCGAACCTGAAGGGCTTCGAGAACGCGCTCGCCGCGCGCGCCGACGAAGTCGTGATCTTCGGCGCGGCGAGCGAAGCGTTCTCGCAGCGCAACATCAACTGCAGCATCGCCGAGAGCATCGCGCGCTTTGCGCCCGTCGCGCGCGCGGCGAAGGACGCGGGCGTGCGGTTGCGCGCGAGCGTGTCGTGCGCGCTCGGCTGCCCGTATCAGGGCGACGTGCCCGTCGAGGCGGTCGTCGACGTCGTCGAGCGCCTCGCCGCGCTCGGCTGCGACGAGATCGACATCGCCGACACGATCGGCGTCGGCACGCCGGGCCGCACGCGCGCGGTGCTCGACGCGGTCGCGAAGGTGTTTCCGCGCGAGCGGCTGTCGGGCCACTTCCACGACACGTACGGGCAAGCGCTCGCGAACATCTACGCGGCGCTCATCGAGGGCATCGCGATCTTCCACGCGTCGGTCGCGGGCCTCGGCGGCTGCCCGTACGCGAAGGGCGCGACCGGCAACGTCGCGACGGAGGACGTGCTGTACATGATGCGCGGGCTGAACGTCGACACGGGCGTCGATCTCGATCAGGTCGTCGCCGCCGGCGATTTCATCTCGACCGCGATCGGCCGCGCGAACGTGTCGCGCGCGGGCCGCGCGCTGCTCGCGAAGCGGCGCGCGGCCGCCGAACCGCCCGCCTGCGCGTGAGCCGCGCGGCACCCATTCGAAACATCACACGAGGATACGAAGCGCTCCCATCATGGCTATCTCCGCCCCCATCGACAAGCTTCCCGATTCCGCTCGACGCGTTGCATTGCTGCTGCGCGAGCGCGGCCATGCGAAGGGCATCGTGATGCTCGAGGAAACCGGCAAGACCTCGGCCGAAGCCGCCGCGGGCCTCGGCTGCTCGGTCGCGCAGATCGCGAAGTCGATCCTGTTTCGACGCCGCGCGGACGGCGCGCCCGTGCTCGTCGTCGCGAGCGGCGCGAACCGCGTCGACGAGAAGAAGGTCGCCGCGCAGGTCGGCGAAGTCGGCCGCGCGGACGCGAAGTTCGTGCGCGACAACACCGGCTACGCGATCGGCGGCGTGTGTCCGATCGGCCATCTCGTCGAGCCCGTCACGCTGATCGATCGCGACCTGCTCGAGCTCGACAGCCTGTGGGCGGCGGCGGGCCATCCGCATGCGGTGTTCAACCTGTCGCCGCGGGAACTCGTGTCGCTGACGGGCGCGCCCATCGCCGACGTCGCGCAACGCAGCGGCGCATGAGCGGCGTGACGAAGATCGACGGCGCAGCGCGGTTCGACGATGCGCCGGGCGCGGCCGGCGGGGGCGACAGGCCCCACGGGGTCAGCGGGGGCGACGGGAGCGAGCGTGCCGTCGCCGTGCACGAACGTTTGCAGAATCGATGCGAGAACCGGCTGGTGCGAAGGGTGCCGTCGCACGCGCGACGAAATCGCCGGCTGGCGCAAGTTCGACGACGACGCGAAGCGCGCGGTGCTCGCGCGGCTGGCGGCGAGGCGCACGGCCAGTGCGTGACGCGGCCGGCGCGCAACCGCATGCGCGCGACGAAAAAAAAGCCGTTCGCCCAAACTGGCGAACGGCATGCGTAATGAGAATTCTGTGGACGTGATCAACGTCACTGCGCATCATACGAGCGCCCTCGCTGCACCGCATCAGGAGTTTCCCTACAACTTACTTGCGCGTGTCGGAATGTCGCAGCCCGCACTCGCACTCGCACTCGCACTCGCACTCGCACTCGCACTCGCACTCGCACTCGCACTCGCACTCGCACTC
>NZ_LOYJ01000057.1:0-1108 GCF_001526245.1 Burkholderia sp. MSMB1498 | reverse complement strand
GGCCCATGTTAGGGCGCTCGTGATTGTATTGCCACATCCATTCGGTCGCGAAGCTCTGCACGTGCGCAAGGTTGTCCCAGTAGTACTGCGACAGCCACTCATAGCGCACCGTCCGGTTGAATCGCTCCACATAGGCGTTTTGCTGCGGCTTGCCCGGCTGAATGTAGTTCAACGCGATGCCATGCCTGGCTGCCCATTGCGTGATTGCCTCGCTTAAGTACTCGGGACCGTTATCGCACCGTATCGCCATCGGTTTTCCTCGCCAGCCGATGATCTGCTCCAGAGCCCGGATGACGCGCGCCGAGGGCAACGAGAAGTCGATCTCGATGCCCAATGCTTCGCGGTTGAAGTCGTCGATCACGTTGAACAGTCGGATACTGCGGCCGTCCTTCAACTGGTCGTGCATGAAGTCCATCGACCACACCGCATTCACCGACGCCGGCACGATCAGCGGCTCCGGCGCCTGCCGTACAAGCCGCTTACGAGGCTTGATGCGCAGGTTCAGCTCCAGTTCTCGGTAAATCCGGTACACGCGCTTATGGTTCCAGCCGAAGCCCTTCACGTTGCGCAGGTACAGGAAACACAGCCCAAAGCCCCAGTTGCGATGATTGTCGGTCAGCCGTAGCAGCCAGTCGGCAATCTGCTCGTTCCCTGCATTGCGCTGCCGCTCGTAGCGGTAGCACGTCTGGCTTACGCCAAATGCCTCGCATGCGAGCCGGATCGACACGCCCCGGCTCGCTACTGCTTCTCTGGCCATCTCGCGGCGGGTAGATGGCCTCAGTCTTTTTTTGCCAGCGCCTCTGCGACGATCTCCGCCTTGATCTTCTCTTCCACGTACATCTTGCGCAGTCGCGCGTTTTCCGCTTCCAGCTCCTTCATCCGGGCCATCAGCGACACGTCCATCCCGCCGTACTTGCTGCGCCAGTTGTAGAACGTCGCCGTGCTGACACCCAGCTCCCGGCAAATCTCCGGCACCGCCACGCCAGCCTCCGCGCGCTTGAGCGCATCCATGATCTGGCTATCCGTGAACTTCGACTTCTTCATTGCGTAGAACTCCCTTTGCTGGAAATTCTACTTCTGATCCCACCTACTGGACGGGAGGATTACC
>NZ_LOYJ01000056.1:0-120385 GCF_001526245.1 Burkholderia sp. MSMB1498 | reverse complement strand
CACCTCGGCATCGGAACTTCCCGCTTCCCCTCTCGCGCCGCGTTCGGCTTGGCGCGAAAGAGGCGTGATTGTAGGCACAACCCCTCCCACGCGCAAGCCCCTTTCGACAGTTTTTTGCGCCGACGCTTCGGGATCGCGAAACGGCCGATGCGTGCGGCCGCGCGCATCGGTTCGGCGCCCGTGCTCGACCGTGTCCTCGCGAGCGTCCTTGCCTTATATGAGCGCCCTTATCCTTATACAAGAGGACGACGCTCGCGCGGCCGTTTATAAGAAAGCGGCGACGCGCGCGACCACACGCATGTAGTGATCCACGTCCGGCGTGGCCTTGCCGGCCGCCTTCGCGAGATCGTCCCAGCGGCGCAGGCGGATCGCGTCCGCCGCGTAGGGGCGCTGCAGGAACGCATCGGCTTGCGCGCCCGAGAAGACGCCGCCCTGCAGCTGCAGGCTGCGCGCCGAGTCCGCCGACAGGCAGGCGCGATACGACGCGTCGATCGCGCAGAGGCAGCGCTTCGCGTCGACGTGCAGGCGGATCGGCTCCAGCGCCGCGTCAGGCAGCAACGGCCGCAGGAACGGCAGCACGTAGTACTGATGCAGATCGTCGATGCCGTGCGCGGTCGGCGTCTCGCCCTGGAGATTCAGCAGGTGCCCCAGGTCGTGCAACAGCGCCGCCGCGATCAGCGCGTCGCCCGCGCCCGCCTCTTGCGCGAGCTGCGCGCTTTGCAGCGCATGCTCGCGCTGCGTCACCGGCTCGCCGCTGTACGCGATGTCGCCGTGGCGATCGAACAGCGCGCGAATGTCGTCGAGTGTCAGCGCCATCTCGTCACGACCACGGCAAGGAGAAGGTCTTCAGGTTCGTGAAGCTCTTCATCGCCTCCTGGACCCCTTCCTTGTATCCCAAGCCCGAATCCTTGATCCCGCCGAACGGCGTCAGCTCGAGCCGGTAGCCCGGCACCTCCCACACGTTCACCGTGCCGACGTTCAGTTCATTGACGAAGCGCACGATCGCGTCCGCGCGATCCGTGCACACGCCCGACGACAGGCCGAACGCGGTGCCGTTGCTGATCCGGATCGCGTCGTCGATCGTGTCGAACGCGATGATCGGCGACACCGGCCCGAACGTTTCCTCCCGCACAAGCGTCATCGACGCGTCGACGCGATCGAGCACCGTCGGCGCATACAGCGCGCCGCGCCGCGCGTTGCCGGCCAGCAGGCGCGCGCCTTGCGACACCGCCTCGTCGACGCGCGCCTCGAACAGCGCGGCCGCCGCCTCGTCGATCACCGTGCCCATCCGGTTCGCCGGATCGAACGGGTCGCCGTACGTCCATGCGCGGGTCTTCTCGACGAGCAGCTCCGTGAAGCGAGGCGCGACGCCCTTCTGCACCAGGATGCGCTTGACCGCCGTGCAGCGTTGCCCCGAATTCTTGTACGAGCCCTGCGCGGCGAGCGCCGCCGCGCGCTCGAGGTCGGCGTCGTCGAGCACGATCAGCGGATCGTTGCCGCCCAGCTCGAGCACGATGCGCCGGTAGCCCGCCTTCGCCGCGATGTACTTGCCGATCGCGACTCCGCCCGTGAACGTGATCAGCGTCGCGCTCGGGTGCGTGAGCAGCTCGTCGGCGATCTCCCGCGGATCGCCCGTCAGCACCTGCAGCATCGGCTCGGGCAATCCCGCTTCGTACAGCACGTCGGCGAGATACAGCGCCGACAGCGGCACCTTTTCCGACGGCTTCACGATCACGCGGTTGTTCGTCGCGATCGCGGGCGCGATCTTGTGCGCGACCTGGTTCATCGGATGATTGAACGGCGTGATCGCGACGATCACGCCGTCGAGCGGCTGCCGCTGCGAGAACACGCGGCGCGACGTGCCGTGCGGCGTCAGATCGCACGAGTAGCTCTGCGCGTCGTCGCGCAGCGCCTCGATCGACGCGAACTTGAACACGTCCGCGACGCGGCCGATCTCGTAGCGCGAATCCTGCTTCGACAGGCCCGATTCGAGCGAAATCAGCGTCGACGCTTCTTCCGCGCATGCGTTCAGCCGCGCCGCCGCGCGCTCGAGGATCTGCGAGCGCTCGTAGCGCGACAGCGCCGGCCGATAGGCGGCCGCGTAGTCGAACGCGCACCGCACGTCGTCGACCGACGCGAGCGGCGCCGTGCCGACGCGCATCCCCGAATACGGATCGAATACGTCGAGCGTCCGGGCGCGCGCCGCCCGCTCGCCGCACCAGCGCAGCGTCTCGGCGCGAAACGCCGGATGGTCGCGAAGGAGCGCCGCCGTCATTGCACGGCCCGGTTCAGCGCGAGATCGAACAGATCGAAGTTGCGCAGCCGGCGGTCCGGCTCGACGCCCTCGATCCGGCGATTGAACAGGAGCGGCACGCGCTGCTCGGACAGGCCGCCGTGCGAGCGCAGCGGCACCGTCAGGCCCGACAGGTCGTGCTCGCTCGCGCGCGTGCCGAGCGCGACGTCGCGCCGGCTCACGACGACGACGTCGCCGATCCGGTCGGCCGGCAGCTCGAAGCGCCCGGCGGCCGTCGCGTTGCCGAGCGCGAGCTCGATGCCGTCGAGCGCGCGCAGGCGGCCGATGAGCGCGGCTGCGTCGGCGTCTTGCTCGAGATAGATCGTCGCGAACGAGCCGAGCGCGCCGTGATGGACGACGTACGGATCGGTGATCGGCAGGATCACGCGCGCGCGGCGCGGGCCGAGCCACGCGTCGAGCGCGTCCTGCAGATAGACGACGTTCGGCGCGCCCGTGCGCGGATCGTGCTTCGCGTTCATCCCGTGGTCCGCGGTCACGCCGATCGCCCAGCCGAGCGCGTCGAGCGCCGCGAGGTAGCGGTCCATCATCGCGTAGAACGCGTTCGCGCCGTCGCTGCCCGGCGCGCACTTGTGCTGCACGTAATCGGTCGTCGACAGGTACATCAGGTCCGCGCGCCGGCTCTGCGCGAGCCGCACGCCCGCCGCGAGCACGAATTCGGACAGCGCCGCGCTGTAGACGTCGGGCGACGGCAGGCCGACGAAGTCGAGCACGTCGCAGATGCCGTTCTCGCCGAGGTTCGCCTGATTCGCCTTCTCCGCCGAGAAGCACACGCCGCGCATTCGCCAGCCGAGCAGCCGCCGCAGCTTGTCCTTCGCGGTCACGACCGCGACCCGCGCGCCCGCGTCCGCCGCCGCGGCGAGCAGCGTGCCCGCGCGCAGGTACGCGGGGTCGTTCATCATCACCGCGGCGCCCGCGCCGCCCTGCGCGTCGGAATCCCAGAAGAAATTGCCGCAGATGCCGTGCACCGACGGCGGCGCGCCGCACACGATCGACAGGTTGTTCGGGTTCGTGAACGACGGGATCACGCAGTCGGCGTCGAACGCCGAGCCTTCGCGCAGCATCCGCGCGATGAACGGCGCGACACCCGCGTTCGCGGCCTCTTCCAGATACGCGTACTCGCAGCCGTCGACGCAGACGGCGACGGTCGGCTCGGCCGGCATCCGGTAGACGCGCCCGTTGACTTCGATGTGTCGATTCATGGTGTCCGCCCTGGGGGGCCTTTCGTTCATGTTACGCGCAACGCGCGCGCCGCCTCGCGCTCACCGCCCCGGCCGCGGCGCGCGCGCCGCGATCGCGACGAGCGCGACGAGCGACGCGCCGAGCAGCAGCAGCGACAGCGCCGACGCGGGCAGGTAGTAGCCGCGCTCGACGTCGCCGATCACGACGATCGGCACGGTCGCGAAGCCGGGCGGATAGACGGTCAGCGTCGCGCCGAGCTCGCCGAGCGACAGCGCGAAGCCGAGCGCGAGGCTCGCGCGGATCGCCGGCACGAGCTGCGGCAGCAGCACGCGGCGCAACACCATCGCGGGCGGCGCGCCGAGGCTCGCCGCCGCCTCGCGCAGCACGGTCAGCTCGGGGCGCAACGCGGCGGCCGCGCACCGGTAGCAGAACGGCAGCACGAGCGCGAGCTGCACGAGCACGACGATCGCGGGCGAGCTCGACAGATCGACGGGCTTCGCGTGATACGCGATCAGCACGGCGAGCCCGAGCACGACGCTCGGCACGCCGTTCGGCAGCATCACGAGCGCGTCGACGAGCGCGCCGATGCCGCGCCGGCTGCGCCCTTCGAGCGCGAGCGCCAGCGCGATGCCGAGCGCGGTGCCGAGCGCGGCGACGCCGAGCCCGATCTCGAGGCTCGCCGCGAGCGCGTCGAATTCGGGCCGGCCGAGGCGCTCGAACCAGCGCAGGCTGTAGCCCGCCGGCAGGATCGTGCCCGACCAGTGCTCGGCGACGCTCGACAACGCGACGACGACGACGGGCAGCACGAACAGCCAGCAGCAGGCGACGGCCGCGAGCGCGACGAGCGCGCGCGACGCGACACGCGCCGCCGTATCGGTCCAGCGCGGCTCGCGGCGCGGCACCGCGGCGGCGCGCGCCGGGAATTCAGCGGACATCGCGCCCTCCTTCGCTCGCGCGCCGGCTCATTCGCCGGTACAGCGCGTAGAGCGTGAGCGACATCGCGAGCATCACGACCGCGCCGGCGGCCGCGGCCGGCAGATCGATGTCGACGGTCGCGCTGCTGTAGATCGCCACCGGCAGCGTGACGAGCTTCGCGCTGCCGAGCACGAGCAGGATGCCGAATTCGTTCAGCGTGAGCAGGAAGCACAGGATCACGCCCGCCGCGATGCCCGGCCACGCGAGCGGCAGCACGACGCGCCGCGCGAGCATCCAGCCGTTCGCGCCCAGGCTCGACGCGGCTTCGACGAGCCGCGGATCGAGCGTTGCGAACGACGCGAGCGTCGGCCGCACGACGAACGGCGTGTAGAACACCGTCTGAGCGAGAATCACGCCGCCCGCGCCGAACAGGAAATCGAGCGGCGGCGCGTCGAGGCCGAGAACGCGCTGCAGCGCGATGCTGACCGAGCCTTGCGAGCCGTACAGGAAGATCAGCGTGAACGCGACGAGAAACGACGGGAACGCGACGTACAGCTCGAGGAAGCGCGTGACGAGCGACGCGCCCGGAAACGGCCGGAAGAACAGCAGCGCGGCGAGCAGCACGCCGACGACCGACGCGGTGCCCGCGCTCGCGACGAGCACCCAGAGCGTCGTGCCGAGCACGTCGCGCACGTCGTGACTCGCGAAGAAGGCCCGGTACGCGGCGAGCGTCGGGCCGTGGTCGCCGAGCACGCTCAGCAGCACGAGCCGCGCGAGCGGATACAGCACGAGCGGGCCGAGCACGATGGCCGCGAGCGCGACGACGCGCGCGTTCGCGCCGCGCTCGCGCCGGCGCGCGGCGGCGTCGTGCGCGTCGGCCGATGCGCGGATGCGGGCGTGCGCAGCCGGATCGTCGGCGAGCGCCGCGCGCGGCTCAAGGCGAGATAAGAGCGACATCGTCCGCCTCGCAATCGAGCGACACGCGCGCGCCGCGCTCGGGCGCCGGGCCCCGGCCGCGCTGCATCGAGACGAGCACCGGCTCGTCGCACGCCGCATCGAGCGTCACGGTCAGCGACAGCGCCGCGCCGTGCCATTCGACCGACGCGATCGTGCCGTGCAGCCGCCCGACGCCGAGCGGGCACACCGTCAGGCGCTCCGGCCGCACGCATGCGACCTTGTCGCGCACGTCGTGGCGCGGATCGCCGAACGGGAACACGACGTTCGGCGGCAGCAGGTTCGCCGCGCCCAGATAGCGCGCGACGAAGCCGTCGGCGGGCGCGTCGTACAGTTGCTGCGGCGTGCCGAGCTGCGCGACGCGGCCGTCGCGCATCAGCAGCGCGCGGTCGGCGAGCACGAGCGCATCGTCGCGATCGTGCGTCACGCAGACGACGGTCAGGTTCGGCAGCCGCTCGTGCAGCGCCTTCAGCTCGCTGCGCACCGACGCGCGCAGGTTCGCGTCGAGCGCGGACAGCGGCTCGTCGAGCAGCAGCACGTCCGGCTCGATCACGAGCGCGCGCGCGAGCGCGACGCGCTGCTGCATGCCGCCCGACAACTGCGCGGGCAGATGATGTCCGGCGTCGCCGAGCTGCACGAGCTTGAGCGCATCGGCCACGCGCCGCGCGATTTCCGACGACGACATGCGCCGCGCGCGCAGCCCGAACGCGACGTTCTCGAACACCGTCAAATGCGGGAACAGCGCGTAGTTCTGAAACAGCAATCCGAGATTGCGCTTGTGCGGCGGCGCATGCGTCAGGTCGCGGCCGGCGACGGCGAGCGTGCCCGTCAGGCCGTCCGCCTTCACGAAGCCGGCGATGAAGCGCAGCAACGTCGTCTTGCCGCAGCCGCTCTTGCCGAGCACGGCGAGCAGCTCGCCCGCGCCGATGTCGAGCGACAGGTCGTCGAGCACCGTGCGCGCGCCGTAACGCACGCTCAAGTGCTCGATGCGCACGCCGCCCGGCGAGCCCGCGTGCGGGCTCGCGTGCGGGCGCGCCGCATCGAACGCGCCGTGGTGGGTGAGACTAGCGGTATCCAACAGGTTTCGTCCTTCGACGCGTCATCGCGTCGGCTTGTCGCGGCCGCGGCGTCCGCTCATTTCGGCTTGACGACTTCGGTCTGCTTGCCCGAATCGCCGATCACTTCCTTCTTCCAGCGCTCGGTCCAGACGGGCTTCTTCGCCATCACCGCGTTCCAGTCGACCGGAATCAGCTTCACGCCGGCGATCGCGCGCTTCACCGCCTCGCCGTTCTTGCCCGCGAGCGGCACGTCGGTGCGGCCCGGGATGCCGAACATGTCGGGCACCTTCGCCTGCACGTCGGTCGACATCAGGTAGTCGATCAGCTTCTTGCCCGCGTCCTGGTTCGGGCCGCTCTTGACGAGGCCGATCGCGTACGGCAGCTGGAACGTCGTCGGCGGCTCGCCGTCCTTCGCGGAAACGAAGATCGGCTTGATCGACAGGCCGCCGTGCTCGGCGTCGTCGAGATCCATCTGCAGATCGCCGTTCGCGACCGCGATCTCGTTGCGCGACAGCAGCACGTTCAGGTAGCCCGTGCCCTTCGTGTGGAACTTCACGCCGCGCTCGAGCTTCGCGAGATAGTCGAACGCCTTGTCCTCGCCCATCAGCGCGCTCGTCAGGATGATCACGGCCATCCCGTCGCCCGCCGTCGCCGGGTTCGAGTACGCGAGCTTGCCGCTGTAATCCGGATGCAGCAGATCGGCGAACGTCTTCGGCTGGCTCTTCACGACCGACGGGTTGATCGCGAACGAGAAGTAGTTGTTGACGAAGGTGGCCCACGAGCCGTCGTCCGCCTTCGCGATCGCCGGCACGTTCTTGTAGTTGACGCTGCGGTACGGCTGCAGGAGGCCGAGCTGGCCCGCCTGCTGGATGAACGGCGGCAGCGTGACGATCACGTCGGCCTTCGGAGAGCCCTTCTCGACGTTCGCGCGGTTCACCACTTCGCCGCTGCCCGCCGTCACGATGTTGACCTTCACGCCTTCCTGCTTCTCGAACGCGGGCAGCACGTCGCGGTACAGGTTCTCGAGGCCGTCCGCCGTGTACAGCACGACCGCCGCCGCTTGCGCGTGCGTCGCAACGCCTTGCAACAGCGCGGCCGCGCCGGCGGCGAGCGCGAAGCGGCGCCAGGCGCCGCCGCGCGGGAACTTCGAATCCGTCATGTCGCTTCTCCGTAGGGTGGAACCACGAACGGCCGAACGGCGCAAATCGCCGTCCGCGCGGGCCGCGCCGCCGTCCCGCCGCGGCCGGACGCTCCGGTCTTTCGCGGCACCCGAAGCATCACAGCGTTCGATGACAGCGCCGTGACGATTGACTCGATTTCCAAAAAACGACACATTTCGCCAATATCCTCCACATCATCGAACCACCCGATTCGACCTTTCCTGGAGTGACGACGCCATGCACGCACGTGATCCGATCCTGTTGACGCCGGGCCCGCTGACGACGTCGCGCAAGACGCGCGACGCGATGCTGCGCGACTGGGGCTCGTGGGACGCCGCTTTCAACCAGCTGACGCTGAGCGTCTGCGCGGACCTCGTGCGGATCGCGGGCGGCGGCGACGCCTTCGTCTGCGTGCCGCTGCAGGGAAGCGGCACGTTCGCGGTCGAGGCGGCGCTCGGCTCGCTCGTGCCGCGCGACGGCCGCGTGCTCGTGCCGAACAACGGCGCGTACTGCGCGCGGATCGCGACGATCCTGAGCCGGCTCGGCATCGCGCACGTCGAGCTGCCGTTCGCCGAAGACGAACCGGCGAGCGCGCAGGCGATCGACGATGCGCTCGCGTGCGATCCGCGCATCACGCACGTCGCGCTCGTGCATCTGGAAACCAGCGCCGGGCTGCTCAATCCGCTCGACGGCATCGCGGCCGTCTGCCGCGCGCGCCGAAAGGCGCTGATCGTCGATGCGATGAGCTCGTTCGGCGCGCTGCCGATCGCGCTCGCCGACAGCGGCGTCGACGCGTTGATCTCGGCGAGCGGCAAGTGTCTCGAAGGCGTGCCCGGCATGGGCTTCGTGATCGTTCGGCGCGCGCTGCTCGAAGCGTCCGAAGGGCGCTCCGCGTCGGTCGCGCTCGATCTTCACGACCAATACGCATACATGCAGCGCACGTCGCAATGGCGCTTCACGCCGCCGACGCACGTGCTCGCCGCGCTGCGCGCCGCGCTCGACCAGTTCTTCGACGAAGGCGGGCAGCCGGCGCGCGGCGCGCGCTATGCGAACAACTGCGCGACGCTGATCGACGGAATGCGCGCGCTCGGCTTCGAGCCGTTTCTCGATGCGCGCGCGCAGGCGAGCGTGATCGTCACGTTCCACGCGCCCGCCGATCCCGCGTATGCGTTCCCGGCGTTCTACGCGGCCGTGCGCGACGCCGGCTACGTGCTGTATCCGGGCAAGCTGACGACGGCCGACACGTTTCGCGTCGGCTGCATCGGCGCGATCGGCGCGGACGAGATGCGGGGGGCGGTGGCGGCGATCGGCGGCGCGCTGAAGTCGCTCGGGATTGCGATGCGGTGATGTGGAAGCGGTGATGCAGAGGTGGTAATTCGGAGGTGGTAATTCGGAGGTGGTAATTCGGAGGTGGTGATGCAGAGGTGGTAATCGGAGGTGGTGATGCGGACGCGGCAATACAGAGGCGGCGAAGTCGCCCCGGACGCGGCGGGGCAACGGACGGCACGTGTCGAGCGCGCCGGCGCATCGCGCAAACGCGACGGCGGCCGAGCGCGCGCGCCGTCGTCGATCCGGCCGCGAGCTGCCCACCGCGATCCGCCCCGACGCGGAAAAAACGGCGCGCGCGATCCAATCGGGCCGCGCGCGCGGTTCATTCGGCGCGCGCCGCTTACAGTTCGATCCGCTTGATGTCGCCGACGATGAAGATGTACGACAGCGCGCCGATCAGCGCGACGACGCCGATGAACGCGAGCGCGCCGACGAACGACCCGGTCGCCGCGACGATGAAGCCGACGACGAGCGGCGTGACGATGCCCGCGAGGTTCGCGGCGAGATTGAAGATGCCGCCCGTCGCGCCGAGAAGCCCTTCGGGCGCGATGTCGGACACGAGCGTCCAGCCGAGCGCGGCCATCCCCTGCGCGAAGAACGCGACCGACATGATCGCGATCACCGCCTCGTTGCTCTGCACGTAGTTCGCGAGCACGATCGTCGATGCGAGCAGCAGGCCCGCGATGATCGGCAGCTTGCGCGCGACGTTCGCCGACTTTCCGCGGCGCAGCAGCCAGTCGGAGAAGATCCCGCCGAACATCACGCCGACGGACGCGGCGATGAACGGCATCACCGCGAAGAAGCCGATCTTGAGCCAGCCCATGTGGCGCTCGGTCGCGAGATAGGTCGGGAACCACGTGAGAAAGAACACGAGCGTCGAGTTGCCGGCGAACTGGCCGAGGCAGATGCCCGCGAGCTGGCGCTTCTTCAGCAACCGGCCGGCGATGCGCCAGCTGAACTTCGCGCGCCGGCCGTCGCGCGACGATTGCACGAGGCCGCCGCCGCCCTCGATGTACGCGAGTTCGGCCGCGTTCGCGCGCGGATGGTCCTGCGGCTCGTGATAGAACTTCCACCAGACGAAGCCGAACACGATGCCGACGCCGCCCACGACCCAGAAGAGCGAGCGCCAGCCGAACGCGCCCATCAGAGCGAACAGCACGGGGCTCAGGAACGCGAGGCCGATGTATTCGCCGACGGTGTAGGTGCCCGTCGCCATCGCGCGCTCCTTCTGCGGGAACCAGGTCGCGACGACGCGGCTGTTGGTCGGAAAGCACGGCGCTTCGGAGAAGCCGAGCCCGAGCCGGCACGCGAGGAGCGGCGCGACGCCGTGAACGAAGCCTTGCAGCAGCGTGAACGCGGACCACAGCGTCATCGACCAGTAATAGGTGATCTTGCTGCCGAAGCGGTCGAGCAGCAGGCCGCCCGGCACCTGCGCGAGCACGTAGGTCCACGAGAACGCGGAGAACATCACGCCCATCGCCGCCGCGCCGATGCCGAGCTCTTTCGTCAGGCCGGGCGCCGCGACGCCGAGCACCGTGCGATCGAGATAATTGATCATCGTCCCGATCGCGAGCAGCGCGAGAATCCGGTAGCGCGCATTCGAGCGCGGCTGCGCGGCGCCCGGCGCGCGGGCGGTCGCGACGGCCGCGCTCGCCGCGGCGTCGGTGTTGATCGGCTGGGGCATCGATGTCTCCTGTTGTATCCGTCGTTCTGTCTGGTTGGGAAATTCAGCGCGCGACGAGCGCCTGGAAGTGCTCGAACATGCGCTCGGCGTCCGGCGCGCGGCCGGTGAAGATCTCGAACGCGTCGACCGCCTGGTACACCGCCATGCCGCCCCCCGGCAGCGTGCGGCAGCCGAGCGCGCGCGCCGTGCGGATCAGCTCGGTTTCGAGCGGGAAATAGACGATGTCCGCGACCCACAGGTCGGGGCGCAGCAACTCGGCCGGCAGCGGCAGGCCCGGATGCTTGAGCATGCCGGTCGGCGTCGCGTGAATGAGGCCGTTCGCGCTCGCGAGCGCTTCGGCGAGCGAGCCGCCCGCGCTCAGGCGCGCTTGCGGGAAGCGCGCCTGCAACTGATCGGCGAGCGCGCGTGCGCGCGCCGGATCGACGTCGAAGAGCGCGAGCTCCGCCGCGCCCATCGTCAGCGCCGCATGCGCGACGGCCGCGCCCGCGCCGCCCGCGCCCAGCTGCGCGACGCGCGTGAGCGGCGCGCCCGGCAGCCCGCGCGCGAACGCCTTCGCGAAGCCCGACCAGTCGGTGTTGTGGCCGATCCGCCGGCCGCCGAGAAAGCGCACCGTGTTGACCGCGCCGAGCGCGGCCGCGTCCGGCGACAACTCGTCGAGCAGCTCGATCACGCGCTGCTTGCACGGATGCGTGATGTTCAGCCCGTCGAAGCCCATCCGCTCGGCCGCCGCGAGCAGCTCGGGCAGCGCGTCGGCCGTCAGCCGCAGCGCGTCCAGATCGATGCGCCGGTACACGTAGTTCAAGCCTTGGCGGCGGCCTTCCTCCTCGTGCATCGCGGGAGACAGCGAACCGCCGATCCCGGAGCCGATCAGGCCGATCAGAAACGAACGTCCACTCATCGCGCGCCCTCCCGCCCGATCAGCGTCGCGATCCGCTGCAGCGCGAGCACGTAGCCTTCGGTGCCGCAGCCGCAGATCACGCCGTCGGCGACCGCCGACACGAACGAATGGTGGCGAAACGCCTCGCGCCGGTGGATGTTCGAGATGTGCACTTCGATGATCGGCTTGCCGAGCGCGGCGAGCGCGTCGGCGATCGCGACCGACGTGTGCGTGTACGCGGCCGGATTGATCACCACGCCCGCAACGCGCTCGCGCGCTTCGTGCAGCCAGTCGATCAGCTGATGCTCGGCGTTCGACTGGCGAAACTCGAGCGCGAGGCCGAGCGCGTGCGCGGCGTCCGCGCAGCGGCGCTCGACGTCCTGCAACGTTTCCGAGCCGTAGATGTGCGGCTCGCGCTTGCCCAGCAGGTTCAGGTTCGGCCCGTTCAGGACCAGCACCTTCGGCTTGCTCATGTATGACACTCCGGTAAAAAACGGGTACGCATCCGTAGACGAACGCGCCTGCGTCGTCAAGATCCGGCGTCAGTGTGCGCTTGCGCTTGCGCAAAGTCTTTCCGGGTTTTCTATAATTTGTACCATCTAGTTAGTTCGTATACTCTGCGACTCGCGCCTTTCCGACCTTCGACGGCGCGCGGCCGGCAACGTGCCTCCTCCAGCGGCGCGGCGCAACCGGCCGCGCGCCGTCCCTCACCAGCAGGAAACTCACCATGCAGCGTTCGATCGCCACCGTGTCGCTGTCCGGCACGCTCGTCGAGAAGCTCAACGCGATCCGCGCGGCCGGCTTCGACGGCGTCGAGATCTTCGAGAACGACTTGCTGTACTTCGACGGCTCGCCCGCCGACGTGCGCCGCATCGCCGCCGATCTCGGCCTCGACATCGTGCTGTTCCAGCCGTTTCGCGACTTCGAGGGCGTGCCGCCCGAGCGCCTCGCGCGCAATCTCGAACGCGCGAAGCGAAAGTTCGAGCTGATGCACGAACTGGGCGCGGAGCGCATTCTCGTGTGCAGCAACGTGTCGCCGGACGCGCTCGGCGACGACGCGCTGCTCGTCGACCAGTTGGGCGCGCTCGCGCGCGCCGCGCAAGAGGCGGGCGTCGTCGTCGCGTACGAGGCGCTTGCATGGGGTCGGAACGTGAAGACCTACGGCCACGCGTGGCGGCTCGTCGACGCGGTCGGCCATCCGAACCTCGGGCTCGCGCTCGACAGCTTCCACACGCTGTCGCTCGACGATTCGCCCGACGGCATCGCGCGCATTCCGGGCAGCCGGATCGCGTTCGTGCAGATCGCCGACGCGCCGAAGCTCGCGATGGACGTGCTCGAATGGAGCCGTCATTACCGGTCGTTTCCGGGCCAGGGCGACTTCGACCTCGCGGAATTCACCGCGCGCGTGATCGAATCGGGCTACGAAGGGCCGCTGTCGCTCGAAATCTTCAACGACGGCCTGCGCGCCGCGCCGACCGCGCTGACGGCGGCCGACGGCTACCGGTCGCTGCTCTATCTCGAAGAAACGACGCGCGCGCGGCTCGCCCGCGAAGCAAGGCGGGCGCCGGCGGGGCAAGTGGGGCAGGCGGGACAAGCGGAACAAACGGGACACGCCGCACAAGCCGGGCAGGAAGCCGCGCGCGGCGCGGGCTCGCGCATCGCCCCGAGGCCGTCGCAGCCGCTCTTCGCGCCGCCGCCCGCGCCCACGCACGTCGGCTTCCAGTTCATCGAATTCGCGGTGGACGCGGCCGCCGCCGAGAACGTCGCCGGCTGGCTCGGCAAGCTGCGCTTCAGGCGCGCGGGCCGCCACCGGTCGAAGGACGTGACGCTCTATCAGCACGGCGCGGCGTCGATCGTGCTGAACGCCGAGCGCGACTCGTTCGCCGACGCGTTCTTTCAGGAGCACGGCCTGTCGCTGTGCGCGTCGGCGTTTCGCGTCGACGACGCGCGGCTCGCGTTCGAGCGCGCGGCGGGCTACGGCTACGCGCCGTTCTCGGGCCGCGTCGGCCCGAACGAGCGCGTGCTGCCAAGCGTGCGCGCGCCGGACGGCAGCCTCGAATATTTCGTCGACGAGGCGCCCGGCGCGCCGACGCTGTACGAATCGGACTTCGTGCTCACCGACATCGACGGGCCGAGCGAGGTCGGCCCGCTCGCCGGCATCGATCACGTGTGCCTCGCGCTGCCCGCAGACGCGCTCGACACGTGGGTGCTGTTCTTCAAGACCGCGTTCGGCTTCGAGGCCGAGCGCAACTGGCTCGTGCCCGATCCGTACGGGCTCGTGCGCAGCCGCGCGGTGCGCAGCCCGGACGGCTCGGTGCGGATCGCGCTGAACGCGTCGGTGGACCGGCATACGGCCGTCGTCCAGTCGCTCGAGCGCTATCGCGGCACGGGGCTCAATCACGTCGCGTTCCGCACCGACGACATCGTCGCGGCGATCGCCGAATTCGCGGCGGACGGCGTGCCGTTCCTGCGGATTCCACGCAATTACTACGACGATCTCGCCGCGCGCTACGCGCTGCCCGACGAGACGATCGATACGCTCAGCCGCCATCATCTGCTCTACGACCGCGACGAAGCGGGCGGCGAGTTCCTGCACGCGTACACCGAGCTCGTCGACAACCGCTTTTCGTTCGAGCTCGTCGAGCGGCGCGGTGGCTACGACGGGTACGGCGCGGCGAACGCGGCCGTGCGGCTCGCCGCGCAGGCGCAGCGGCGCAAGTGAGCGCGGCGCGGCAGCCGGCGCGGGCGGCGTTCAGGCCGGCGCGCGCATGGCCGGCGGGCGACGCGCACGGCTGTCGCGCGCCGAAAAGACGTGACGATTGGCCCGGCGGCGGCTCGCGACGTCACGCCATGCCGTGCGTCGCGGCCCGCGCGTCGCGCATCGCACATCGCACGCCGCACATCGCACGCCGCACGCCGCACGTAGCACGTAGCACGTAGCACGTAGCACGTAGCACGTAGCACGTAGCACGTAGCACATAGCACATAGCACATAGCACTTGGCACTTGGCACTTGGCACTTGGCACTTGGCACTTGGCACTCGACAATTAGCACGTCCCGCATCGCATTCGATCGCGGCGCGAAATGCCACTTCGCCCGCGTTCCGGCATGCGCCGAAGCGCGCCACACCGCCTTGTCGTACCGCCACGGCGAACGCGAGCCGGATCGCCCCGCCGTTCGCGTCCGGCGACGCCGTCGAGTGAATTCGAACGCACCATTGCGCCCGACCGGCCGCGTTTCGTGATCGCCTGGCGCGCACCGCGCGCGGAAAATCGCGGGAAAAAAGCGCGCCGTCCCGCGCTGTCCCGCGCCGTCCCGCGACGCGCCGCGACGCGCCGCGCGCCGCCGCGATCCGCCCGCCGACGCGCGCGCCGCCCCCTGCGCCGTCAATGCGGCAGCGCCGGAATCATCCAGCTCAGCACGTGCTGCTGGAGAAACACGAGCACGCCGAGCAGCAGCGTGAGGATCACGCTGTGCCAGAAGGTCCGCGCGAACACGACGCCTTCCTGCCCTTTCAGATCGGTCGTCGACACGCCGGTCGCGATGTTCTGCGGCGAGATCATCTTGCCCATCACGCCGCCCGACGAGTTCGTCGCGGCCATCAGCACCGGATCGAAGCCGAGCTGCTTCGCGGCGACGACCTGCAGGTTGCCGAAGAGTGCGTTGCCCGACGTGTCGCTGCCCGACAGGAACACCGCGATCCAGCCGAGCGTGGCCGACACGAGCGGGAACAGCGCGCCCGTCGACGCGACGCCCATCCCGAGCGTGTAGCTCATCCCCGAATAGTTGAGCAGGTACGCAAGCCCGACGATCATCATCACGGTGACGATCGCGATGCGCGTCTGCCGCCACGTCTGCGCGACGCAGCCGAAGAAGCTCGCGACGCCGGTGCGCGTCCACACGGCCGTGACGATCGCCGACAGCAGGATCGCGGTGCCGGTGCCGAGCGGCTGGAAATCCCAGATCGCCACGTACGGCTTGTGATAGAGCGTCATGTAGACCGCGTCGTGCAAGCCGGGCCACTTGATCTTCATGTCGCCGATCGCGGCGACGCCCGCGTGCACCCAGAAGATCACGATCACCGACACGACGAGCCACGGCAGCCAGCCGCCGTAACCGACGCGCCCGTGCGCGGCGCCCGCGCCGACGGCCGCGTCGCCGCGCGGGATCGCGAACTGCGGATCGGGCCGCGGCTTCCAGATTTTCAGGAATCCGATCGTCACGATCAGCGACGTGAGCGACGACAGCACGTCGGTCAGCTGATAGCTGATGAAGTTCGACGTGACGAACTGCGCGAGCGCGAAGCTGCCGCCGGACACGAAAAGCGCCGGCCACAGCCGGCCGATCGAGCGCAGGCCGCCGTAGATCCCGACAACGTAGAACGGCAGCAGCAGCGCGAAGAACGGCAGCTGGCGGCCGACCATCGCGCCGAGCGTGTCCGGATGCAGCGACGTCACCGCGCCGAGCACGGTGATCGGCACGCCGAGCGCGCCGAACGCGACGGGCGCAGTGTTGAAGATCAGCGCGAAGGTGAGCGCCTCGATCGCCGGAAAGCCGAGCGCGATCAGGAGCGCGCTCGTGATCGCGACGGGCGTGCCGAAGCCGGAAATGCCTTCGAGCAGGCAGCCGAACGAGAACGCGACGACGAGCAGCACGAGGCGGCGATCGTCGGGCAGATGATCGAGCATCCATTGGCGGAACTGGTCGAAGCGGCCCGATTTCACCGCGATGTTGTACAGCAGCAGCGCGTTGAACACGATCCACATCACGGGGATCAGCGCGAGCGCCATGCCCGCGCCGACCGCGTCCAGCGCGAGCCCGACCGGCATCCCCCAGACGGCGACCGCGACGACGATGCCGGTCGCGAGGCCCGCGAGCGACGCCTGCCACGCCGGACGGCGGAACAGCCCGAGCATCGCGAGCGCGACCGCGATCGGCAGCACGGCGACGAGAAACGACAGCGCGAGCGAATGGGCGACGGGGGTCAGCGGCTGGGCGAACGCGATCCCCGCCGGCAGTGCGATTGAAGGGTTCATGTTGTCTCCTGTCTCCCCTCGGAACGGTTCCTGTCTCGGTCTTGTCGTCGATCTTGTTGTCGATCTTGTTGTCGATCTTGTTGTCGATCTTGTTGTCGATCTTGTTGTCGATCTTGTTGTCGATCTTGTTGTCGGTCTTGTTGTCGGTCTTGTCGTCGGTCTTGTTGTCGGTCTTGTCGTCGGTCTTGTCGTCGATCTTGTCGTCGGTCTTGTCGTCGGCCTTGTCGTCGGCCTTGTCGTCGGCCTTGTCGTCGGCCTTGTCGTCGGCCTTGTCGTCGGCCTTGTCGTCGGCCTTGTCGTCGGCCTTGTCGTCGGCCTTGTCGTCGGCCTTGTCGTCGGCCTTGTCGTCGGCCTTGTCGTCGGCCTTGTCGTCGGCCTTGTCGTCGGCGGCGCTTCGCGCGCCGCCCGCGTGCGCTCGCATCCTTGCACGCGCGTCTTCGCCGGACGCGCGGCGATGGCGGCGGGCGGCGGAGCGCCCCGCCGCCGCGTCAGCCCGCCTGCAGGTGCCGCTTGAACGCGAGCCGGTAACGGTGCAGCAGCGGCTCGGTATAGCCGCTCGGCTGGTCGCGCCCCTCCAGCACGAGCGCGCGTGCGGCGCGCAACGCGTACGAATTCGCGCCGTCGGGCGCCATCGGGCGATAGTGCGCGTCGCCCGCGTTCTGCGCATCGACGACGCGCGCCATCCGCTCGAACACCGCATCGACGAACGCGCGCGTCACGACGCCGTGATGCAGCCAATTCGCGATGTGCTGGCTTGAGATGCGCAGCGTCGCGCGGTCTTCCATCAGGCCGACGTCGTGGATGTCGGGCACCTTCGAGCAGCCGACGCCCTGCTCGACCCAGCGCACGACGTAGCCGAGAATCCCCTGCGCGTTGTTCTCGACTTCGGCGCGGATCTCGTCCTCGCTCCACGCGGCGCGCTCGACGACGGGAATCGTCAACAGGCCGTCGAGCAGCGCGTCGCGCTCGCGCGCGTAGTCGATCGTTTCGAGTTCCTGCTGGACCGCCTGCACGTCGACCTCGTGATAATGCAGCGCGTGCAGCGTCGCCGCGGTCGGCGAGGGCACCCACGCGGTGTTCGCGCCCGCGCGCGGATGCGCGATCTTCTGCTCGAGCATCGCGCGCATCAGGTCCGGCATCGCCCACATGCCCTTGCCGATCTGCGCGCGGCCGCGCAGCCCGGCCGCGAGCCCGGCGAGCACGTTGTTGCGCTCGTACGCGGCGATCCACGCGGACGACTTCATGTCGCCCTTGCGGCACATCGGCCCGGCTTCCATCGCGCTGTGCATCTCGTCGCCCGTGCGGTCGAGAAAGCCCGTGTTGATGAACGCGACGCGCGCCGGCGCCGCCGCGATGCACGCGGACAGGTTCACGCTCGTGCGGCGCTCCTCGTCCATGATCCCCATCTTGATCGTGTCGCGCGGCAAGCCGAGCAGATCCTCGACGCGCGCGAACAGCGCGTCCGCGAACGCGACTTCCGCCGGCCCGTGCATCTTCGGCTTCACGATGTAGATCGAGCCCGTGCGCGAGTTGCGCTTCGACTGCAGATCGTGCATCGCGCAAAGCGTCGTCACGACGCCGTCGAGGACACCTTCCGGAATCTCGTTGCCGTCGCGCCCGAGCACCGCGTTCGTCGTCATCAGATGGCCGACGTTACGCACGAAGAGGAGCGAGCGGCCGTGCAGCGTCAGCGTCGAGCCGTCGGGCGCGCGGTACTCGCGGTCCGCGTTCAGGCGGCGCGTGAACGTGCGCCCGCCCTTGTCGACCGCCTCGGTCAGCGTGCCCTGAATCAGCCCGAGCCAGTTGCGGTAGAGCTGAACTTTGTCGTCCGCGTCGACGGCCGCGACCGAATCCTCGCAATCGATGATCGTGCTCACCGCCGCCTCGAGCACCACGTCGTTCACGTGCGCCGGATCGTTCCGGCCGATCGGCGCCGACGCGTCGATCCGGATCTCGATGTGCAGCCCGTGGTGCGTGAGCAGCACGACGCCCGGCGCGTCGGCCTCGCCCTGGTGGCCGGCGAACTGCCCGGGGCGCGCGAGCGTTTTCGTGCCGTCGCGGGTGTCGACGGCGAGCCTGCCGCCCTCGACGCGATAGCGGAGCGCGTCGCGATGCGAGCCGTGCAGGAGCGGCGCCGCGCGATCGAGGAAATCGCGCGCGTAGTCGATCACGCGCTGGCCGCGCACCGGGTTGTAGGGGCCCGCGCGCGTCGCGCCGCCGTCCTCGGGCAGCGCATCGGTGCCGTACAGCGCGTCGTACAGGCTGCCCCAGCGCGCGTTCGCCGCGTTCAGCGCGTAGCGCGCGTTCGACAGCGGCACGACGAGCTGCGGCCCCGCCTGCGACGCGATTTCGGCGTCGACGTTCGCCGTCGTCACCGCGACACGCTCGGGCGGCGGCACCAGATAGCCGATCCGCTCGAGGAACGCGCGGTAGGCGCGCGGATCGCGCACCGGTCCAGGGTGCGCGCGGTGCCAGCCGTCGAGCTCGCGCTGCAGCCGGTCGCGCTCGGCGAGCAGCGCGCGGTTGCGCGGCGCGAGGTCGTGCACGAGCGCGGCGAAGCCCCGCCAGAACGCGCTCGCGTCGACGCCCGTGCCGGGCAGCGCCTCCTGCTCGATGAACCGGGCAAGACCTTCGTCGACCTGGAGTCCGTGTAGCTCGATCATGCTGCTTTCTCCGTCGGTTACGTCGCTCGCCGCCGTGCTCGTGCGGCGATACTGCTTGCGTTTGCGCTCGCGCCTGCGTTCGCGATCCGCACGTTTCGATCGGGCCTTACGCCCGATACAGAGGCGAGCGCGGCCACGACTTGCCCGCGGCCTGCCCGTGGCCTGCCCGCGAATTGCCCGCGGCCTGCCCGCCAACGATCGCCGGCGCACCGCCTTCGGGCGTCGCCGCGAGCGGCGTGGCCGGGAACGCGGCGCGTCCGGCGGCGGGCGCTGGCCGCGCGGCTGGAATCGCCGCGCGGCAGGCTGCGCCGAAGATGTGCGCAATCGCTGCACGCAGCGGGAGCAGCGCGGGCGGCGTGAGCGGAACCGGTAGCGGCCGGCGTCGATCACGCCTGCATAGAGCTTAGTCCCCCGGTGGCCATACGGAAGTCAGTGCTTCTTCGAGTACGACGGATGCCGAGTGCGACGGATGCGCCGCCCGCGACGCGGCGTCGACGCGCGCGAGCCCGGGCGCACGGCCGCCGTCGCCTGCGACCGCAATCGTCGCGGGCCGGGCGCTGCGTTTCGCTTCGGCCCGTGTCACATCGCCGCGGGCCGCTTCGGCACGAGCGGCTTCGAGGCTTCGACATGAGGGCCAATGCCGGCGATGCCGAGTCCGGATTGGGTCGGTACGTCGGGCATGCGTCGGGCATGCTTTTGATCGGAGGCAAGCACGAAATCGACTTGCCCGGCCTTGTCGCGTACGCGCACGGCCAATGCGCCGGAACGCGTGCGCTACGCGACTTCCGGGCAACCCGAAGGTGCGGCGACGCAACATCGCAAAAACGCCCGCGCGCGTTGCATTCAGACTGTTCCGACCACACTGCCACCCTTGTCCAGCAAGGCTGTTACATGCGGTAAATCTTCCGTTCGGCCGAACGCGGCCGCTTTAAGAATCGTTTAAGACTCGGACGGCACCATCCGTCACCAGTATCGTTTCAGGAGGTTCCCGATGAGCGCCGTCGACACGTCCGCCGCGGTTCGCCCGGCCGCCCCCTCGGCCAAACCGAAAACCATGCTGCGCCGCCTGCTCAGCCATCACGAGATCGCGACGCTGCTGATCCTGCTGCACGCGCCGATCGGCGCGAACGCGAAGCCGGAACTGCCAGCATTGCAGGAAGCCGGCCTCGTCGAAATGGTCCGCACCGACATGGATGCGGCGCCGTCCTTTCGTCTGACGGAAAACGGCAGCGCCGTGCTGAAGGGCCTCGGCTACCGATAATCGTCCGATCGATTCGGCGACGGCCGGCCGATGCCGGTCGCGCCCGCCGACGCTTCGTCTTCGTCATGGCCGGCCCGATGGGCCGGTTCGTTTTTTTGGCGAACGCAATTGAGGCGTGCGGTTGGGCTGTGGAGTCTTTTGTCCGACTTTTGGCTTCTTCGCTTCTTCGCTTCTTCGCTTCTTCGCTTCTTCGCTTCAAGCCTTCAAGCCTTCAAGCCTTCGAGGCTTTCCACTTCGGCTCCGGCTCCGGCTCCGGCGTTGGCGTTGGCGTTGGCGTTGGCGTTGGCTTCGGCTTCGGCTTCGGCTTCGGCTTCGGCTTCGGCTTCGGCTTCGGCTTCGGCTTCGGCTTCGGCTTCGGCTTCGGCTTCGGCTTCGGCTTCGGCTTCGGCTTCGGCTTCGGCTTCCAGGATTATCGGTTTCGCGAGGCTTCGAACGCTCGGCATCCGGGCCGGCTTGCCGTCGATCTCGCGATACGCCCGGCCGACCGGCGCTTCGATCAAGCCGCGCGCGTTCTCCGAACCCCGCCGCCCGCTCGCCCGCCCAGCCGCGACGCGCGATCGCCCGCGCGCCGCCGCCCGAGCAAGTCCCGAGCAAGTCCCGAGCGAACCCCGAGCAAGCCCCGATCTCAGCCCCCCCGCCCCTCCTGCAACATCAGCCGATATTCGGTCGGCGTCACGCCGACCGTCGCCTTGAACTGCCGCGTGAATGCGCTGTGATCGGTATAGCCGCACAGCGCGGCGACGTCCGTCACCTTGTCGTGCGTGACGAGGAGCGCGGTCGCCGCGTCGAGCCGCGCCTTCAGCAGCATCTGCCGCGGCGTCAGATGAAACACCTTGTGGAAATAGCGCTCGAGCTGCGCGACCGACATCCCCGCCATCCCGGCGAGATGCTTCAGGTTCAGCGGCTGCACATAGTGCGCGTGGATGTAGCGGACGACGTCCGCGATGCGGCTGTACGCCGGGTGCGAGCTCTCGTGCGCGCGCAGGTCGCGCGACAGCCCCGCGATCCCGACGATCCTCCCCTGCGCGTTGCGCAGCGGCTCCTTGCACGTCAGGCACCAGCCGGGCTGGCGGCCCGAGTACAGATGCAGCTCGAGCTGATCGGTCAGTTGCCGGCCGCCCGCGATGATCGCCAGATCCTGCTCGACATAGCTGCGGCCGAAGCGGCGCGGAAAGACTTCGTCCGCGGCCTTGCCGTACAGGCCGCGCTTGTCCTTGTAGCCGCAGCGCTGCGCGAGCGTGCGGTTCACGAGCGCGTAGCGCGCATGCACGTCCTTCACGAAGAACGCGACGTCGGGCAGCGCGTCGAACACCGGCTCCAGCTGCGCGAAATGCGCGAGCATCGCGGCGAAGCCGTCGTCGTCCGGGGGGGCGGGCTGAGCGGCGGAAGCGGAGACGGAAGCAGAAGCGGAAGCGGCCGACATCGCCCCGGCCGAGGCGGACGCGGCCGTCGTGGGCGCGGCCGATGCGGCGGACGCGGCGGACAGCTTCTCGGGCGGTACGGCAAGCAAAGTCATCATACGGATCTCGCGCGTCGAAACACGGGTGGCGTCGATTATAGGAGCGCGTCGTCGGGCGCGACGAGCAGCGTGTCGATTCGCGCGGGCGAAAACGGCGGGCGCGGCGGCGCGTCGTCCCAGCCGAAATACGCGTGCGCGGCCGCGCCGCAGACGCGCCCCTGGCACGCGCCCATCCCGCAGCGCGTTTGCAGCTTCGCGTCGCGCGCCGACGCGTGCGCGCGCACCGCGCCGATCGTCACGTCCTCGCAGCGGCACAGCAGCGTGTCGTCGGGCGGCAGCGCGCGCGCCGCGTCGCGCAGCGCGAACGTCTCGGCCACCCGCGACGCGAAGCGCCGCCACGTCGCACGCGCGCGCAGCAATGCGGCAACGCGCGCGCGGCCGTCCGGCGCCGCGTCCGCGCCAGCCGCCGCGAGCCCGGCCAGCTCGCCTTCGATCCGCGCGAGCTCGACGCCGCCGACGCCCGTGCATTCGCCCGCCGCGTACACGTGTTCGACCGACGTGCGCTGCGCATCGTCGATCGCGATCGCGCGGTCGCGCACCGCGCAGCCGAGCGCCAGCGCGAGCGTCACGTTCGGCACGAGGCCGAAGCCGCACGCGAGGCGATCGCATTCGAGCATCGCGCGCGCGCCGCCCCGCTCGATCGTGACCGCACGCACGCGCGCGTCGCCGTGCGCTTCGCGCACGACCGCGCCCGTCAGATAACGCGTGCCGGCAAAGCCGCGCGTGAGCCGCGCCGCCTGCGCGAGCTTCGACGGCGTCGCCGCGAGCGACAGCGCGAAACGCGCGAGCGCGTCGAGCGGCGCCTGCTCGACGACCGCGACGACGCGCGCGCCCGCCGCGCGCGCGGTCGCGAGCGACGCGATCAGAAGCGGCCCACTGCCCGCGATCACGACGCGCTCGCCGCGCACCGGCAGGCCGCCCTTGATCAGCGCCTGCAGCCCGCCCGCGCCCGTCACGCCGGGCAGCGTCCAGCCGGCAAACGGCAGCAGCAGCTCGCGCGCGCCGCAGCACAGGATCAGCTTCCGGTAACCGAGCGAAAGCGCCCGCTCCGCGTCCTCGACGAGCAGCGCGCCGGGCCGCGGCGCGGCGACGACGCGCGTCGCCGCCAGGTGGCGCACGCCCGGCTGCCGCAGCACGTCGAAGCTCGCGCGCGCCGGCGCGCTCGGCGCGGCGCCCGGCCCCTGCCGCCAGACCTGTCCGCCCGCGCGCGGGTTGTCGTCGACGATCGCGACCGTGCGGCCGCTCCGCGCGGCCGCGCGCGCGGCCGCGAGGCCCGCCGGCCCCGCGCCGACGATCGCGACGTCGACCATCAGATGCTCGTTCGTCATCGCGTGCGCTCCACCTGCATGCCTTCGCGGCAGAGCGTCTGGCATGCGAGCCTGCGCCGTCCGTCGATCGTCACCCTGCACTCCTGGCAAATGCCCATCCCGCAAAACGGCGCGCGCGCGGCGCCCGTGCACGACGTGCGCGCCGTGTCGTCGCCGCTGCGCGCGAGCGCGGCCGCGACGGTCGTGCCGTCGGCCACGTCGAGCGGACGGCGATCCAGATAAATGATCATTGAAGCTCTCCGGCCACGGCCGATTTCGACGTCGACAAGAAACGCCCCGGCAGATACGGCTCGACGTCGATCGCCGCGCGCTCGCCGAACATCCGCGCGGCGAGCACGCGCGCGCTGCCGGGCGCGGTCGTCACGCCGAGCCCCTCGTGCCCGACCGCGAGCCACAGCCCGCGCTGCGACGGATGCTCGCCGACAAGCGGCAGGCCATCCGGGCTCGCGCAGCGAAAGCCCGTCCACGCGCGAATGCCGTTCAGGCCGGCGAGCGCGGGCAGATAGCCGACCGCGCGACGCAGCATCCGCGCGAGCACGGGCGCCTCGACGCGCGGGTCCTCGGTGTCGAACTGCCGCGACGAGCCGATCAGCAACTGCCCGGTCGGCCGCGGCTGCACGTTGAACGCGACCGACGTGCCGTCGCTCGCATGCGCGCTCGCCGCGTAGCCGAGCTCGACGAGCTGGTGCGACACCTGCGCCGGATAGCGGTCGGTGATCAGCAGATGGCCCTTCTTCGGCCGCAGCGGCAGCTCCGGCAGGAGCGCGCGCGCCGCGACGCCGTTCGCGACGACGACGGCCTCCGCGCGCAGCGTGTCGCCGCCGTCGAGCGCGACGCTCGCGCCCTCGACGGCGACGGCCTTCGCGCGCCGCTGCGTGACGCCCGGCAGCCGGCCGAGCAGCCAGCTCGCGGCGACGGGCGCGTACAGGATGCCGTCGCCCGGAATCCTCAGCGCGCCGCCCAGGCCTGCGCGCAGCATCGGCTCGAGCGCGGCGAGCGCCGCGCGATCGATCAGCTCGCCCGCGACGCCGCGCTCGGCGAGCGCCGCTTGCTTCGCGCGCGCGAGGTCCATCTCGTGCGCGTCGGCGGCGAGCCACAGCGTGCCGCAGTTGCGATACGCGCAGCCGTCGGGCATCGCGTCGCGCAGCGCGTTCCACAGCTCGATCGAATAGTGGGTGAGCGCAAGCTCGGCCGCGTTGTCGTCCATCGCGACCAAGTGGCCCATGCCCGCGCCCGTCGCGCCGCCGCTGCCGTCGTCGACGACCACGACGCGCAGCCCGCGCCGCGCGAACTCGTGCGCGCACGCGGCGCCGACGATGCCCGCGCCGATCACGACGACGTCGGTCCGCGATTCGCTCACGACACGATGCCCCAGCCGAACGGATCGTCGTCCTCGATCATGAGCGTCGCCTCGGCGCTCAAGTGCGCGCTGCCGCGAATCGTCGGCACGATGCCGCCTTCGGCGGGTTCGTAACTCGCCGAGAACACGCTGCCGATCACGCTCGCCTGGCGCCACGTCGCGCCGGGCGCGAGCTTGCCGTCCGCAGCAAGGCACGCGAGCTTCGCGCTCGTGCCGGTGCCGCACGGCGAGCGGTCGTACGCGTGGCCCGGGCACAGCACGAAGCTGCGGCTGTCGTGCTCGGGATCGTCGGCGAACAGCTCGATGTGATCGATCGGCGCGCCGTCGCGGCCCGTCACGCCCGCGCGCTCCAGCCCCTCGCGCACCGCCGACGCGTACGCGCTCAGCGCCGCGACGTTCTCGCCCGCGACGCGCTGGCCGTGATCGCTCGCGAGAAAGAACCAGTTGCCGCCCCACGCGACGTCGCCCGTCACCGCGCCGTGCCCCGGCACGTCGACGACGACACCCTTCGCGTGCCGGTACGCGAGCACGTTGCGCACGCTGACGGACAGATCGCCGTGCAGCGTCGCCTCGACGTCGCCCACCGGCGTCTCGATCCGGTGCACGCCGGGCGCGATGCGGCCCATGTGATGCAACGTGCGCACGAGCCCGATCGTGCCGTGCCCGCACATGCCGAGGTAGCCCGCGTTGTTGAAGAAGATCACGCCCGCGGCCGCGTCGGCCGAGACGGGCTCGCACAGCAGCGCGCCGACGAGCACGTCGCTGCCGCGCGGCTCGAGGATGCACGCTGTGCGGAAACGGTCGTGCTCGCGCGCGAGCACCGCGAGGCGCTCGGCCATCGACGCGCCGCCGAGCGCCGGAAAGCCGGACACGACGACGCGCGTGGGTTCGCCGCCCGTATGCGAATCGATGATGTGGATGTGCTTCATGTCGCGTCGATCGAAGGTGGAAATGCGCACAGCTTCCCTTGTCGCGCATCGCGCCGCTTGTGCGTTTTCGATGATGCGCGCGACGAAATCGGCACAGCCCGGCGGGCGCGCCGGCGATCGCGCCCCGATTGTGCCGATTTCATCTTTTCACGGTTGGAAAAGGCTCAAGCCTCGCGGCTTTTCGGCGGCGATACTGGTTCACGCACCGACGACGCCCGTCGGCCCCCATTCGAACGTAGGAGATATTCAGTGAGCCGTAACGCCATTCAATGGAGCGGGGTCTTCCCCGCCGTCAGCACCCAGTTCAAGCCGGACTTCTCTCTCGACGTCGACGCGACGCACCGCGTCGTGAAGAACCTGGTGAACGACGGCGTGTCGGGCCTCGTCGTCTGCGGCACGGTCGGCGAGAACACGTCGTTGTCCACGTCGGAAAAGCTCCAGGTGATCGAGGCCGCGCGCGATGCGGCGGGCGGCAAGGTGCCGGTGATCGCCGGCATCGCCGAGTTCACGACCGAGTTCGCGCGCAACACGGTGCGCGAGGCGCAGCGCGTCGGCGTCGACGGCGTGATGGTGATGCCCGCGCTCGTCTATTCGGCCAAGCCGCACGAGACGGCTGCGCACTTTCGCGCGGTCGCGAAGGGCACCGACCTGCCGGTGATGGTCTACAACAATCCGCCGATCTACAAGAACGACGTGACGCCCGACGTGCTGATCGCGCTGCAGGACTGCGAGAACATCGTCTGCTTCAAGGATTCGTCGGGCGACACGCGCCGCTTCATCGACCTGCGCAACGCCGTCGGCGAGCGCTTCGTGCTGTTCGCGGGGCTCGACGACGTGGTGGTCGAGAGCATCGCCGTGGGCGCCGAAGGCTGGGTGTCGGGCATGTCGAACGCGTTCCCGAAGGAAGGCGAGACGCTGTTCCGCCTCGCGAAGCAGAAGCGCTTCGACGAAGCGCTCGCGCTGTACCGCTGGTTCATGCCGCTGTTGCACCTCGACGCGCGGCCGGACCTCGTGCAGTGCATCAAGCTGTGCGAAGAGCTGGTCGGCCGAGGCAGCGCGCTCACGCGTGCGCCGCGCCTCCCGCTGCAAGGCGACGCGCTCGCGCAGGTGAAGGCGATCGTCGCGAAGGCGCTCGAAACGCGTCCGACGCTGCCGGACGTCGGCCTCTGATCGACGCGCGCGTCGCACGCCCGCGGCGGCCGGAGCGGGACGCGTCGGTGCGCGGTCGCGGTCGCGGTCGCGCCGCCGCGCGCCCTCCGCCGTTCGCGCGGCGCGGCGCGCGGCCCGCGCGCCGGCTTTCCGTTACGCGCGGCGGCCGCACCGCGCGCGAAACCGCGACGGTACGGCGCCCGCGCGATCCGGCACGCCGCAGCCGTGCCGGACGACCGAACCGGCACAAACGACGCAAACGACCCGGTCGACGCGAACGGCATCGCCGCGCGGGCCGCCCCGCTCACCGCAACGGCACCCTCAGTCGCAGTCGTAGTCGTAGTCGCAACCGCAACCGCAACCGCAGTCGCAGTCGCAGTCGTAGTCGTAGTCGTAGTCGTAGTCGCAACCGCAACCGCAACCGCAGCCGCAGCCGCAGCCGCAGCTGCAACTGCAAGTAACTGCAACCGCAGCAACGACCGCGGCCGCCGCCGCACACGAGCCGCCACGCCCCGGCCGCCGCTCGAAGCAAGCCCATCAAAAATCAAGGAGACAAGCCCATGCCCGCTCAAGGCAACGCCCAACGATCCGTGCCGCTCGCACGGCCCGCCGCTCCCGATGCCGGCCACGGCAAGTTCAAGAAACAGTTGTCGCTCACCGACCTGACGTTCATCGGCCTCGGCGCGATCTTCGGCTCGGGGTGGCTGTTCGCCGCGAGCCACGTGTCGACGATCGCGGGCCCGGCCGGCATCCTCTCGTGGCTGCTCGGCGGCTTCGCGGTGCTGCTGCTCGGCATCGTCTACTGCGAGCTCGGCGCCGCGCTGCCGCGCGCGGGCGGCGTCGTCCGCTATCCGGTGTTCTCGCACGGCCCGCTGCTCGGCTATCTGATGGGCGCGATCACGCTGATCGCGTTCTCGAGCCTGATCGCGATCGAAGTCGTGGCCGCGCGGCAGTATGCGGCCGCGTGGTTTCCGGGCCTGACGGCCGCGGGCTCGGGCGAGCCGACGACGCTCGGCTGGCTCGTGCAGGCGGGCCTCCTCTGTTTCTTCTTCTACCTGAACTATTCGAGCGTGAAGACGTTCGCGAAGGCGAACAACGTGATCAGCGTGTTCAAGTTCGTCGTGCCGCTGTCGGTGATCGGCGTGCTGTTCGCGTTCTTCAAGCCCGCGAACCTGACGATCCACGGTTTCGCGCCGTTCGGCATGCCCGGCATCGAGATGGCCGTGTCGGCGGGCGGCATCATCTTCGCGTATCTCGGCCTCACGCCGATCGTGTCGGTCGCGAGCGAGGTGCGCAATCCGCAGCGCACGATCCCGATCGCGCTGATCCTGTCGATCGTGCTGTCGACGCTGATCTACGTGCTGCTGCAGCTCGCGTTTCTGGGCAGCATCCCGACCGCGATGCTCGCGCTCGGCTGGCACGACGTGAGCCGCGCGTTCTCGCTGCCGTATCGCGACATCGCGCTCGCGCTGGGCGTCGGCTGGCTCGCGTACATGGTCGTGGCCGACGCGATGATCTCGCCCTCCGGCTGCGGCAACATCTACATGAACGCGACGCCGCGCGTCGTCTACGGCTGGGCGAAGACGGGCACCTTCTTCAAGGTGTTCACGCGCGTCGACGAGGCCTCCGGCATTCCGCGCGCCGGGCTGTGGCTCACGTTCGCGCTCGCGATCTTCTGGACGCTGCCGTTCCCGTCGTGGGAGGCGCTCATCAACACCGTGTCGGCCGCGCTCGTGCTGAGCTACGCGGTCGCGCCCGTGTCGGTCGCCGCGCTGCGCCGCACCGCGCCCGAGCTGCCGCGGCCGTTCCGCGCGAGCGCGTTCGCGATCACCGGGCCCGCGTCGTTCGTGATCGCCGCGCTGATCGTCTACTGGTCGGGCTGGAGCACCGTGTCCTGGCTGCTCGGGCTGCAGATCGCGATGTTCGTCATCTATCTCGCGTGCCGCCGCTGGGTGCCGACCGCGCACCTGAGCCTCGCCGAGCAGGTTCGCTCGTCGCTGTGGCTGATCGCGTTCTACGCGCTGATGATCGTCGCGTCGTATTTCGGCGGCTTCGGCGGCACCGGGCAGCTCGCGCATCCGTACGACACCGTCGTCGTCGCCGCCGCCGCGCTCGTCATCTATTACTGGGGCGCGCATACCGGCGTGCCGGCCGCGAAGCTGCAGCTCGACGACGACGAGAACTGACGCGCGGCCCCGGCCGCATCCGCTTTTTCATCGGCCGGGCAGGCAACGCCCGGCCTGCACTTTTTCGAGGAGAACCATGCGACTCACAGGCCAGCTTTTGATCGGTCAATCCGAGGCGTTCGGGCAGAACGGCTCGTTTCTCGCGATCGACGCCGCGAGCGGCGCGCCGCTCGAACCCGCGTTCGGCGGCGCGAGCCTGCGCGATCTGGAAACCGCGTGCGCGCTCGCGGACGATGCGTTCGACGCGTATCGCGAGACCCCGCTCGACGCGCGCGCCGCGTTTCTCGACGCGATCGGCCGCCACATCGGCGCGCTCGGCGACGCGCTGATCGAGCGCTGCGTCGCCGAATCGGGATTGCCGCGCGCGCGCATCGAGGGCGAGCGCGCGCGCACCATCGGCCAGCTCGGGCTGTTCGCCGCGCTCGTGCGCGACGGCGGTTTTCTCGATGCGCGCATCGACCCCGCGCGCCCGGACCGCTTGCCGCTGCCGCGCGTCGACCTGCGGCTGCGCAACGTCGCAATCGGGCCCGTCGCCGTGTTCGGCGCGTCGAACTTTCCGCTCGCGTTCTCGGTCGCGGGCGGCGACACCGCATCCGCGCTCGCGGCCGGGTGCCCGGTGATCGTCAAGGCGCATTCCGCGCATCCGGGCACGTCCGAGCTCGTCGGCCGCGCGATCCAGGCGGCCGCGCGCGAGTGCGCGCTGCCGGCCGGCGTGTTCTCGCTGCTGTTCGACGCGTCGCGCGAGATCGGCCAGGCGCTCGTCGCCGATCCGCGCGTCAAGGCGGTCGGCTTCACCGGCTCGCGGCGCGGCGGCGTCGCGCTGATGCACATCGCGGCCGCGCGGCACGAGCCGATTCCGGTCTACGCGGAGATGAGCTCGATCAATCCGGTGCTGCTGCTGCCCGATGCGCTCGCCGCGCGGCATGACGCGATCGCGCGGCAGTTCGTCGCGTCGCTCACGCTCGGCGCGGGGCAGTTCTGCACGAATCCGGGGCTGATCCTCGCGCTCGACGGCCCGGCGCTGCGCGCGTTCGAGGCCGCGGCCGCGGCCGCCGTCGACGCGGCCGCGGCCGCGACGATGCTCACGCCGCACATCCATGCGAGCTATGGCGAAGGCGTCGCGCGGCTCGCGTCGCACGACGCGGTCGAGCGGCTCGGCGAAGGCCCCGCGGGCGATCGCCATCAGGCGCGCGCCGCGCTGTTCGCGACGACGGCGCACGCGTTCATGACGCACGCCGAGCTGCGCGACGAAGTGTTCGGCCCCGCGTCGCTGATCGTGCGTTGCGCGGACGTCGACACGCTGCATCGGGTGCTGAAGTCGCTCGAAGGCCAGTTGACGATCGCCGCGCATCTCGCCGACGGCGACGCGCCGCTGTTCGCGAAGCTGCTGCCGACGCTCGAGCGCCGCGCCGGCCGCATCCTCGTGAACGGCTTCGGCACGGGCGTCGAGGTCGGCCATGCGATGGTGCACGGCGGGCCGTTCCCGGCGACGTCGGACACGCGCACGACGTCGGTCGGCGCGCGCGCGATCGAGCGCTTTCTGCGGCCGGTGTCGTACCAGGACGTGCCCGCCGCGCTGCTGCCCGACGCGCTGCGCGACGACAATCCGCTGCGCATCGCGCGGCGCATCGACGGCGTGATCGCGCAGCGGGAGCCGCGCGATGACTGATCCTCGGCGCCTCGCGCAAGACGTCGTGCTGTCGCTCGACGAAGTGCACGCGCTCGCGCGGCGCGTGCTCGCGCGCCACGGGCTGTCCGACGCGCACGCCCGCGCGATCGCGAACGTCGTCACGCAGGGCCAGCGCGACGTATGCCATTCGCACGGCGTCTACCGGCTGCTCGTCTGCGTGCGCTCGCTGCGCCACGGCAAGGTCGATCCGCAGGCGGTGCCGACGCTGCGCCGGCTTTCGTCGTCGATCGTGTCCGTCGACGCGCATCGCGGCTTCTCGCTGCTCGCGTTCGAGACCGGCCTGCCCGTGCTCGTCGAGATGGCGCGGCGGCGCGGCATCGCCGCGATGGCGATCAACCGCTGCTACCACTTCTCCGCGCTGTGGCCCGAAGTGGAGGCGATCGCCGCGCACGGCCTCGCCGGCATCGCGATGAACCCGAGCCACAGCTGGGTCGCGCCGGAAGGCGGCGCGAAGCCGGTGTTCGGCACGAACCCGCTCGCGTTCGCGTGGCCGCGCCCGGGCGGCCTGCCGTTCGTGTTCGATTTCGCGACGAGCGCGATCGCGCGCGGCGACATCGAGCTGCACGCGAAAGAAGACAAGCCGATTCCGCCGCACTGGGCGATCGACGCGAACGGCGCGCCGACCACCGATCCGCGAGCCGCGCTGCAAGGCGCGATGCGCACGTTCGGCGGGCACAAGGGCTCGGCGCTCGCGGCGATGATCGAGCTGCTCGGCGGCGCGCTGATCGGCGACATGACGAGCGCCGAATCGATGGCGTTCGACGAGGGCGTCGGCGCGACGCCGTGCCATGGCGAGCTCGTGATCGCGCTCGATCCGAAGGTGTTTCTCGGCGACGATCTCGAAGCCGGCCTCGCGCGCGGCGAGCGGATGCTCGACGCGATCGTCGCGCAGGGCGCGCGGCTGCCGTCGCAGCGGCGCTTCGACGCCCGCGCGCGCAGCGTCGCGAACGGCGTGCGGATTTCCGCCCGGCTCCACGACGAGATCCTCGCGCTGCTCGATTGACCTATCGGCGGCGAAGCCGAACGCCGCCCGCATGCGCGGCCGCGCAAGCGGGCGGCGCGCCCCCACGCATCGTTGCCCGCCCGTCGGCAATTGACGATTTCCACGATGCCGGCCGCGCCGTCGGGCATTCGTCAGTCCTGTAGAATCGCCGGCACTGCGTCACGTTCGTCTCCGCGCGGCCCCTACCGGCCGCCGCGCGGTTCGTGTCCCGTGCGCCAACCCGCGCGTTGCACCGTCAGTCCGACGACGAGGCCCGCCGCCCGGCTCGGTTTGCCGCGCGGTACACAACCATTCGAACCAAGATCGCCCCGACCATGCCCGCATCCGAACTGAGCGCCGCGCCGAGCGCCGCGCCGCGCGCCCTCACGCGCCGCGACTACAAGACCCTGAGCCTCGCCGCGTTGGGCGGCGCGCTGGAGTTCTACGATTTCATCATCTTCGTGTTCTTCGCGCCCGCGATCGGCCAGTTGTTCTTTCCGCACGACATCCCCGACTGGCTGCGCCAGTTGCAGACGTTCGGCATCTTCGCGGCCGGCTATCTCGCGCGGCCGCTCGGCGGCATCGTGATGGCGCACTTCGGCGACCTCGTCGGCCGCAAGCGGATGTTCACGCTGAGCGTGCTGCTGATGTCGGTGCCGACGCTGCTGATGGGCCTGCTGCCGACTTACGACAGCGTCGGCCTGCTCGCGCCGATCGCGCTGCTGCTGTTCCGTGTGCTGCAAGGCGCGGCGGTCGGCGGCGAAGTGCCGGGCGCATGGGTGTTCGTGTCCGAGCACGTGCCGCCGCAGCGCATCGGCTACGCGTGCGGCACGCTCACGTCGGGCCTCACGGTCGGCATCCTGCTCGGCTCGCTCGTCGCGACGGCGGTCAACAGCCGCTTCTCGGCGGCCGAAGTCGGCGCGTTCGCGTGGCGCATTCCGTTCCTGCTCGGCGGCGTGTTCGGCCTTTTCTCCGTCTATCTGCGCCGCTGGCTGCACGAGACGCCCGTGTTCGCCGAGATGAAGGCGCGCAAGACGCTCGCGGCCGAGATCCCGCTGAAGGCGGTGATCCGCGACCACGGCCGCGCGGTGATCGTGTCGATGCTGCTCACGTGGATGCTGTCGGCCGCGATCGTCGTCGTGATCCTGATGACGCCGACGCTGTTGCAAAAGCAGTTCCACGTCGCGCCCGCGACCGCGCTGTTCGCGACCAGCGTCGCGACGCTGTGCCTGACGGCCGGCTGCATCACCGCCGGCACGCTCGCGGACCGCTTCGGCGCGAAGGCGGTGCTGTCGATCGGCGGCATCGCGATCGCGGCGTGCTTCTACGCGATGTTCTCGCAGCTCGCCGTCGACGCGACGCGCCTCGTGCCGCTCTACGCGCTCGCGGGCTTCGCCGTCGGCACGATCGGCGCGGTGCCGACCGTGATGGTCAAGAGCTTTCCGGCCGTCGTGCGCTTCTCGGGCATCTCGTTCTCGTACAACGTCGCGTACGCGGTGTTCGGCGGGCTTACGCCGGTGATCGTGTCGCTGATGATGAAATCGAATCCGCTCGCGCCGGCGCTTTATGTCGCGGCGGTCTGCGCGCTCGGCGCGGTCGCGGTGATGTTCGCGAAGGACGCCGAGTAACGCATGAACGCGTGCGGGCGGCGAAGGGCCGCACGCACGCTTGCCGGACTGCGCGATTCGCTGTCGCGCCGGCGGGCGGACCGGCCGGCGTCGTCGAATCCGGCGAATCCGTCGCATCGATGGTGCCGCGACGCCCCGCGCCTCGCACCTTCCGACCCTGCTTCTTCGGTTCTGCTTCTTCGGTTCCCGCCTTTCAGTTTCCGCGTCGCCCGGCCTGCGCTCCGCCGCCGCTCGACGTTCGCCGCTCGCGCCGCCGCGCGCAGCGAATCGCCGCAATCCTCCGCGCGTGCGCGCGAACGCCGCCGCACGCGCCCGGCTCGCCGCCCGCACCGCATTCGACATTTCAGAAGAGCCCGCAACGTCGCCCCATCGCACGGCACTACGATGCACGCATGGACACGCACATTCCCCACCCCGCCCTTTCCCGCGCCGCGCTCGTGCGCATCGTCTCTACCGTGAGCGCGGGCTTCGTCATCACGCAGCTCGACGTCACGATCGTCAACGTCGCGCTCGCGCGCATCGGCGCCGATCTGCGCACGAGCGTCGCGGGCCTGCAATGGATCGTCGACGCGTACACGCTCGCGGTCGCCGGGCTGATGTTGTCCGCCGGCGCGCTCGGCGACCGCTTCGGCGCGCGCCGGCTGTTCGCGGCCGGGCTCGCGCTCTTCGCGCTCGCGTCGTTCGTCTGCGGCGTCGCCGCGAACGCGGGCACGCTGATCGCCGCACGCGCGCTGCAAGGGCTCGCGGCGGCCGCGATGCTGCCGAACTCGCTTGCGCTCCTCAACCATGCGTGCGCGCACGATCCGCGGCTGCGGGCGCGCGCGGTCGGCTGGTGGACCGCGTCGGGCGCGATCTCGATCGCGGCGGGCCCCGTGATCGGCGGCCTGCTGATCGCGCAGTTCGGCTGGCGCAGCATCTTTTTCGTCAATCTGCCGCTGTGCGCCGCGGGGCTCGTTGCAACGCTCCTGTGGATCGGCGAGGACGGCGCGCGGGCGGCGGCAGCCGGCCGCGACGATTCAGGCGCGGGCCGTCCGGCCGAGGCGACGACGACCGACGCGACGGCAAGCGCGAACGCGTCCCGCGCGAATGCCGCAGTGCGCGCCGCCGCCGCCCGCCCGCGCGGCGTCGATCTTCCCGGCCAATGTCTCGCCGTCTTCGCGCTGACGCTCTTCACCGGCGCGGTGATCGACTGGCGTCCGGCGCTCGTCGCCGTCGCGCTCGCGGCCGCCGCCGCGTTCGTGTTCGTCGAGTCGCGCAGCGCGCATCCGATGATGCCGCTCGCGCTGTTCAAGCAGCGCACGTTCAGCGTCGCCGTGCTGTTCGGCGTCTGCATGAATCTGTCGTACTACGGCATCATCTTCGTGCTGAGCCTGTATCTGCAGCGCGTGCGGCACGACTCGCCGCTCGAGGCGGGGCTCGCGTTCCTGCCGCTCACGGGCGGCTTCCTGCTGTCGAACGTCGCGAGCGGCTGGGCGACCGCGCATTACGGCGCGCGCCGGCCGATGATCGTCGGCGCGCTGATCGGCGCGACCGGGTTCGCGCTGCTGAGCCTCGTGCGCGCCGACACGCCGACCGTGGCGCTCGTCGTGCCGTTCCTGCTGATTCCGGGCGGCATGGGGCTCGCGGTGCCCGCGATGACGACGACGGTGCTCGCGTCGGTCGAGCGCTCGCGCGCCGCGACCGCGTCGGCGGTGCTCAACGCCGCGCGGCAGGCGGGCGGCGCGATCGGCGTCGCCGCGTTCGGCGCGCTCGCGAGCGGCGCGCTGCCGGCGCAGATCGTGCCGGGACTGCACGCGTCGGCGTGCGTGTCGGCCGCCCTCTTCGTCGCCGCCGCGGCGATGGCGAGCGCCGTGCGCGGCGCGCCGCATCCGGCGGCGTCGGCGAAGCCCGCGAGCGCGAACGCGCGTTGACGACGTTCGGGCGGCAAGGGGTTCGGGGTTCGGGGTTCGGGGTTCGGGGTTCGGGGTTCGAGGTTCGAGGTTCGAGGTTCGAGGTTCGAGGTTCGAGGTTCGAGGTTCGAGGTTCGAGGTTCGAGGCCGGGGCCGGGGCCGGGGCTCGGTCGCCGTTAGCCGTTAGCCACTAGTCCTTAGTCCTTAGCCGGTCGCGTTCCGACCGCGCCCGCCGCGCCGTCGTTCGCGCGCCCCGGCCAGCCGCCCGCCGGTTTCCATTCGTTCGCGACCGATCAGACCGTTTCCGCCCGCGCCGCGCGATCCCGCGGCCAACCCTCGCAGCATCGCTCGCCCCGGCTCGCGCCGACGATTTCATTACGCCAATCATTGCGTTTTCCCTTCTCACGCGACGCGAAATCCAATCGTTCGTAATCCTCGAGATTACGAACGGTAATATATATGCGAATCATTCTCATTTGTATTGACAGCCTATTCCGGCCTGCATACGATGCGCCCGCATCGCGCCGTTTGCGCGTTTCGCCAACGATCAACGCGCGCATCCGGACACCGCGATCGCGCGACAAGAGGAAGAGACTTCAATGCAATTCGCGCCGCTCCCCGAACGATCGCCCCGTGATCGTCACCTTGCCTTCGGCCGCGCGGCGCTCGCCTGCGCATGGCTGTTCAGTTCGGCCGCTTTCGCCGCCGCGTCGCCCGACGCGCAGCCGGAAGCGCCCGAAGCAGACCTCGCGATCCACGCGCAACCGGCAACGCAATGGACGGGCGTCTGGACGCGCCAGAACCTGCTCGGCGACATCGGCGGCCTGCGGCCGTGGCTCGGCAAGTACGGCGTCACGTTCAGCCTGCAGGAGACGAGCGAATATCTGGCGAACCTGCGCGGCGGCCTGAAGCGCGGCGGCACCTACGACGGCCTCACGACCGCGGCCGTCACCGTCGACACGCAAAAGGCGTTCGGCCTGCCGGGCGGCACGTTCAACGCGAGCGCGCTGCAGATTCACGGCCGCAACCTGAGCCAGTACAACCTCGGCACGCTGAACACCGCGAGCGGCATCGAGGCGCAGGACACGACGCGGCTCTGGGAGCTGTGGTACCAGCAATCGTTCCTCGATCAGCGCGTCGACGTGAAAATCGGCCAGCAGAGCCTCGATCAGGAATTCATCGTCAGCCAGTACGCCGCGACGTTCGTCAACACGATGTTCGGCTGGCCCGCGTTGCCGTCGTACGATCTGCCCAACGGCGGCCCCGCGTATCCGCTCTCGTCGCTCGGCGTGCGCGTGCGCGGGCGCATCACGCCTTCGCTGACGGCGCTCGCCGGCGTGTTCGACGGCGATCCGCTCGGCAACAATCCGAGCAACCTGAGCGGCACCAATTTCAACCTGCACAACGGCACGCTCTTCATCGGCGAGCTGCAGTACGCACTCAACCAGCCGGCCGACGGCCAGATGGACACGGGGCCGTCGAACGCGCTGCCCGGCACCTACAAGATCGGCCTCTGGTATCACAACGGCCGCTTCGCCGATCAGCAGACCGACAACACCGGCCTGTCGCTCGCGAATCCGGCGACAAGCGGCGTCGCGCGCGCGCATCACGGCGACTACAGCTTCTACGCGGTCGCCGACCAGATGGTCTGGCGGCCCGACCCGACGGGCGCGAAGAGCCTCGGCGTGTTCGCGCGCGTGATGGCCGCGCCCGGCGACCGCAATCTCGTCAGCGTCGCGGCCAACGCGGGCGTCGTGCTGAAGGCGCCGTTCGAGGGCCGCGACAACGACAGCGTCGGGCTCGCGCTCACCTACGTCAAGGTCGGCTCGCACGCGCGCGCGCTCGACGAAAACTTCGCGAACTTCACGGGCGGGCCGTACGGCGTGCGCACGAGCGAGACGACGCTCGAGGCGACGTACCAGTACCAGGTCACGCCGTGGTGGCAACTGCAAGCGGACGCGCAATACACGTTCAACGCCGGCGCGGGCCAAAACCCGAGCGATCCGACGCAGCCGCTGCACAACACGTTCGTCGTCGGGCTGCGCACCAACGTCACGTTCTGAGCACGCCGAAAGATTCCGGTTTCGTTCGTATCCGCGACGGCCACGCCGCCGCCTCATCAGCAAGGAGAATCGCCCCATGCCCACCGCCCTGTCCTCGCCGCGCGCGCGCCGCGCCGCGCAGGCGTTCGCCGCGGCGCTCGTCGCGCTCACGGCGGCCGCGGCCGCGCACGCGCAGCCGCAAGGCTTCCTCGAGACGCTGCATCGCCACACGACGCTCGTCAACACCGTGCCCGAGAACGGCGACCAGAACCCGTACGCGATCGCCGTCGCGCCGGTGTCGGCCGGCGCGATCCAGCAAGGCGACGTGCTCGTCGACAACTTCAACAACGCGGCGAACCTGCAGGGCACGGGCTCGACGATCGTCGACTATCGCCCGTCGACGAAGCAGATGAGCGTGTTCGCCGCGATTGCGCGCGACCTGAAGGAATGCCCCGGCGGCGTCGGCCTGTCGGCCGCGATGACGATGCTGAAATCCGGCTGGGTGATCGTCGGCAGCACGCCGAGCAACGACGGCACCTCCAACACGAAAGGCGCCGGCTGCCTGATCGTGCTCGATCCGCACGGCAAGGTCGCGTCGGCGTGGTCGAGCCCGAACATCAACGACCCGTGGGGCAACATGGCCGTCGTCGACCGCGGCGACAGCGCGACGCTGTTTGTCAGCATGGCGGGCTTCGGCGTCGGCGGCGCCGACGGCAGCCCGCCCGTCTACAAGCAGGCGACCGTGCTGCGCCTCGATCTCGCGATCGCCGACGGCAAGCCGCCCGTGATCAAGCAGGAAACGGTGGTCGCGAGCGGCCTCGGCGCGCAGGCCGACAAGGGCGTGTTCCTCGTCGGCCCGACCGGGCTCGCGCTGTCCGGCGACCAAACGAAGCTGTACGTATCCGACGCGATCGGCAACCGGATCGTCGAGATCGACGATCCATTGACGCGCGACACGAGCGCGGGCGTCGGCCGCCAGGTGACGGCGGACGGCTTCCTGCGCCGCCCGCTCGCGCTCGCGACCGCGCCGAACGGCCACCTGCTCGCGACCAACGCGCTGAACGGCCAAGTCGTCGAGATCGATCCGGCGGCGGGCAAGCAGCTTTACGCGCGCTGGATCGACACCGACAAGGCGCAATCGCCGCCCGGCAACGGCGACCTGTTCGGGATCGCGATGACCCCGGCGGGCGACGGCTTCTATTACGTCGAGGACGACGTGAACACCCTGATGCTCGCAAAGTGACGAAGGCGATCATGGCAGACGATCTCAAAGCGCCGCCGCGCCCCGCGCGACGCGGCTTCCTCAAGGCCGGCGGCGCGGCGGTGGCCGCGGGTCTCGCCGCGTCGACGATGCCCGCGGCGAAGGCGGCGGATGCGCCCGCGGCGGCGGCCGCGCAAGACGGCGTCGAGCCGTTCTACGGCACGCACCAGGCCGGCATCGCGACGCCGCAGCAGCGCCATGCGTATTTCGCGGCGCTCGACCTGAGCGCGACCACGCGCGCGGACGTGATCGCGCTCCTGAAGGCCTGGACCGACGCCGCCGCGCGCCTGACGCGCGGCGACACCGCGCAGCCGCTCGTGACGTCGGGCGGGGAAGACGCGGCGCCCGTCGACGGCGGCGACGCGCTCGGCCTGGGCCCCGCGCGGCTGACGATCACGTTCGGCTTCGGGCCCGGCATGTTCACGCTCGCCGGCAAGGATCGCTACGGGCTCGCGAAGCACCGCCCCGCCGCGCTCGTCGACCTGCCGCGCTTCAACGGCGACCAGTTGCTGCCGGAGAAAACGGGCGGCGACCTGTTCATCCAGGCGTGCGCGGACGACGCGCAGGTGGCGTTCCACGCGGTGCGCCAGCTCGCGCGCATCGGCGCGAGGGCCGCGCAAATGCGCTGGGGGCAGGCCGGCTTCACGTCCGGCAAGCCCGGCGAGACGCCGCGCAACCTGATGGGCTTCAAGGACGGCACGATGAACCCGCCGATGTCCGATCCGGCCGCGATGAACGAATTCGTTTGGGCCGGCGGCGAAGGCCCCGCGTGGATGAACGGCGGCACCTACACGGTCGTGCGCCGCATCCGCATCACGCTCGAGCACTGGGACAACACCGAGCTCGGCTTCCAGGAACAGGTGGTGGGCCGCCACAAGTACAGCGGCGCGCCGCTCGGCCGGAAGAGCGAGTTCGAGCCGCTCGATCTCGACGCGGTCGACAAGGACGGCAATTCGGTCATTCCCGACAACTCGCACGCGCGCCTCGCGTCGCCGCAGTTGAACGACGGCGCGCAGATCCTGCGCCGCGCGTACTCGTACAACGACAGCACGAACTTCTACATCGAGCGTTGGCCGCCGTGGCGCCAGCAGACCGAATACGACGCGGGGCTGATGTTCGTCGCGCACCAGCGCGACCCGCGCCGCGGCTTCATCCCGATCAACGAGAAGCTCGCGAAGCTGGACATCATGAACCAGTTCACGACGCACGTCGGCAGCGCGATCTTCGCTTGCCCGCCGGGCGCACGACCCGGCTCGTACATCGGCGCCGCGCTGTTCGAAGCGTAAGCGCCGACGATCAAGATTCCGAACCATTGCAGGAGGCATTGCGCCATGAACAGGATGCCTATCTGGACGCGCGGCTCGTCGACGCCCCCGATGCGCGCGTGCGCGCTCGCGTGCCGGGCTATCGATGCGCGCCGGCGGGCGAGCGCATCGCGATCGCGGTCGACGACGACGTGATCGCGTATCCGCGCTGAGCGTGAGCGCGCGCCGCGCGCCGGCGAAGCGCACGCGGCGCCGCATCATTCATCGGGCAGGAAAATAAGCGCGTCGCGGGTTCGCTCGTCGAATCGGATTCGAACGCGCCACGATGATCGCGAGCGTTGCACGGCACGCAACGCGCTCAGCGCAGCGAGCCATACGACGACGACGGCCGCCGCGCGCCGTCGATGCTCGCACCGCCCGCGCCCGTCACGTACAGCAGCAGGAAGCCGCCCGCGATCGCGACGTTCTTCCAGAAGTGCACGGCCATGTCGCGCTGCAAGGCCGAATTGGTTGCGTCCCAGAAGTTGTGTCCGATCAGCGCGGTCGCAATCGTGTAGAGCGCGAGCACGAGCGCAAGCGGCTTCACCTTGTAGCCGACGACGAGCAGCAGGCCGCCCAGCGCTTCGAGCGCGACGATCGCGGGCGCCGCGACCTGCGTGAACGGCACGCCGAGCCCCTTCAGATAACCGACGAATTCGCCGTAGCCCAGAAGCTTCATCGCGCCGCCCCAGAGGAACAGCACGGCGAGCAGGAGCCGTGCGAAGAATATGACGCCGGAATCGACGGAACGCGCCATGCATGACCTCCTGATGATCGATCGACGAGGGCCGCGCCGCGCGCGGCGTATCTCGTAAATCCGCCAGAATAGGAGGTCTCGTCCGTCGTTCCAAGCAAAAGGTTGTAGCAAATCTTTACACGGCTGTCCGCGCGAATCGGTGCAAACAGGGACACAGCGGATGAACGCGAGCCCGCTTGCGCGACGTATCGACCGATGCCGACGAGACAGTCCGCACTGTCACGATCGGCGGCGAACGCGCACGCACGTTCGCCCCCGCCACGCTCAATGCACGACCATTCCCGTGAGCCAGTATGCCTGCACGCAGGTCATCACGCCGACGATCAGCACGAAGAACAGGCTATGCCGCAGCGTGAAGCGAAACAGATCCGCCTCGTGCCCGACGAGGCCGACCGCCGCGCACGCAACCGCGATCGACTGCGGCGAAATCATCTTGCCCGCGACGCCGCCCGTCGTGTTCGCCGCGACGAGCAGCGTGCTCGACACGCCGATCTGCTGTGCGGTCGTCGCCTGCAGCGAGCAGAACAACGCGTTCGACGACGTGTCGGAGCCCGTCAGGAACACGCCGATCCAGCCGAGCAGCGGCGAGAAGAACGGGAACGCCGCGCCCGTGCCCGCGAGCAGCAATGCGAGCGTCGTCGACATTCCCGAAAAGTTCTCGACGAACGCGAATGCGAGCACGAGGCCGATCGACAGCACCGGGCGCTTCAGGTCCTTCAACGTCTCGAAGAACGTGCGCATGCCTGTGCGCGCGGAAACGTTCAGGATTGCCATCGATACGATCGCCGACAGCAGGATCGCGGTGCCCGTGGCCGCGAGCAGATCCCAGTTGAACACGGCGGGCACGGGCGTCGGGTGCGCGACGACAGGCGCCATCTTCTGCGTGAGCTTGTCGAGATGCGGGATGTGGAATTGCAGCGTCGTGAACGCGAGCGCGCCGCCCTTCGCGAACAGCGCCTTGAACGGCTTCATGCTCCAGATCGTCACCATCACGGTCAGCACGACGAACGGCGACCACGCGCGCGCGATCTGCGCGAACGAATACGGCGAAGGCTGCCGGCCGCCCGTCGCGCGCGCGCCGCCCATGCCGCCCGGCATCGCGCCCAGCGCGAGCGCGCCGCCGCCCGCCGACACGATCGAGGCCGCGCGTGCGGCCTCACGCGCGCGCTTCGGCTGCCACACCTTCAGGAACGACGCGAGCGCGACGAGGCTCGCGAGCGCCGACGTCACGTCGGGCAGCTCGGGCCCGATGTAGTTCGACGTGAAGAACTGCACGACCGCGAAGCTGCCGCCCGCGACGAGCGCGGCGGGCCACGTCTCGCGCACGCCCTTCACGCCGTCCATCACGAACACGAGCCAAAACGGCAGGAAAAACGACATGAGCGGCAACTGGCGTCCCGCCATCGCGCCGACCGCCATCGGATCGAGGCCCGACACCTGGCCCGCGACGATCACCGGAATCCCGAGCGCGCCGAACGCGACGGGCGCGGTGTCCGCGATCAGGCAAAGTCCCGCCGCATAGAGCGGATTGAAGCCGAGGCCGACGAGCAGCGCGGCCGTGATCGCCACCGGCGCGCCGAAGCCCGCCGCGCCTTCGAGAAACGCGCCGAACGAGAAGCCGATCAACAGCATCTGCAGGCGCTGATCGTCGGTGAGCGACACGATCGAGCTGCGGATGATGTCGAACTGGCCGCTCGTCACGACGATCTTGTAGAGGAACACCGCGGTGACGATGATCCATGCGATCGGCCACAAGCCGTACGCGAAGCCATAGGCCGCCGATGCGAACGCGCGCTCGGCGGGCATGCCGTAGACGGCGATCGCGATGGCGAGCGAAAGCGCGAGGGTAAGCGCGCCCGCGACGTGTCCCTTGAGCCGCAACACCGCGAGCGACACGAAGAACAGAATGATCGGCGCGCCGGCTGCGAGCGCCGACCAGCCGACGCCGCCGAGCGGCAGATAGACCTGGTTCCAAACCTGCACGTGTGTCTCCTTCCATGAGTGAATCTGAATCGGGCGACGGCCTCGCGGCCGTCCGAATCGGCGCGCCGGTCCGTGCCGGCGCTTTGGTCTGTGCGCGACGTGAGCGACGTGCGTGGAGAACGCGCGTCGCATGGCGTCTGACTGATGCTGCTTGTCGGGGAATGTCTACGTCTTCGAATCGCCGGCGTGCCGCGTCCGGTTTTCGCTTCGGTGCGCTCGGCATCGCCGCGCGCCGTCTTGCGCCGTCTTGCGTCGTTTGTTGTCGCCTCTTACTTCTTGCGTCGCATGTCTTGCTGCCGCGCCTCGCGTGTTGAATGGTGCGTTCGCGGCATCGCGGCGCCGCCGCGAAATGATCTGCATACCGTAATTTCTCGTCCGGCCGTCTCGCGCGCCGTCGCGGGTTTCGACTAGCCGCGCGCGATGCCGCGCCGCGCGATTCGCCGGGCGCGCCACGCCGAAACGCAGCGCGCCGCCGCCGTCATTTCCGCGCGGGCTTTCACGCGTCGTCGCAAATCAGCAAGAGCACGCGCTTCGGGCCGTGCACGCCGACCTGCACCGTCTGCTCGACGTCGGCGGTGCGCGACGGCCCGGTGATCACGTTGACCGCGCGCGGCAGCGTCGCGATCGTCGCGCGCACGCGCGCCAATGCGTCCTCCATCGTCGCGACGATCGCGCTGCGATCGACGAGCACGACGTGCGTGGCGGCGACGAAGTTGAGCGACGTCGGCGTCGCGCTCGACGACAGGCACACGACGCTGCCCGTCTCCGCGATCGCCGCGAACGACGGCGTCACGCTGACGAGCCCGTCGCGCCGCAGGTCGGCGCCCGGCAGCGCGCCGTGCGCGCGCCACGGCAGCGCCTCGAGCGCCGCCGCGACGACGAGCGGCGCATCGGCGAGGCCCACTTCGCGCAAATACGCGTCGACGGCCGCGGGCGCATCGGCGGCGGTCGCGATGTGCGCGCACGTCGCCGACACCTGCTGCGCCTTCGCGACGAAGCGCGCGACGAGGTCGACGCCGCCGAGCGAGATCGCCGGCCCGCACGCGGCGGCCGAGGCGGCCGGGCCGGCGAAAGACGCCGCGCCCGCACCGGATGCGGCATGCGCATTCGGCGCGGCGGACGCGCCCGCGCCCATCGTCTGCGCCGGAAACTGCGCGGCAAGCCGCGCGCGGTCGCTGCCGAGCGCCGCGCGGATACGGCCGAGAATGTCGTCGCGCCCGCTCATCGCTGCCCCCTCTGTTCGTTCGCGCGCGTCGCGTCCCACGTCTCGAAGAACGTGCGCGGCGGCGGCTTCGGCAATTCGCGCGAATCGGTCCAGCCGGACGCGAACGGCACGCGCGCGATGCTGCCGCGCGTGCCGCCGAGTGCGCGCAGCACGCGCGCACCGACGCGCGTCAGCCAGTGATAGAGCGCCGGCCGCCGCGCGATCGCGCCGAACGCGCGCAGCAGGAAGCGCGTGCCGGGCGCGGTGAGCCGCGCGTCGAACTGCATCCCGCGCAGCTTCTTGAGCAGCGTCGGCAGCGGAATCTTCACCGGACACACCTCCGCGCAGCGCCCGTTCAGCGTGCACGCGTTCGGCAGATCGGTGTCGTGCTCGATGCCTTGCAGAAGCGGCGTGAGAACGGCGCCCATCGGCCCCGGATAGACCCAACCGTACGCATGCCCGCCGACCGCGCCGTACACCGGGCAGTGGTTCATGCACGCGCCGCAGCGAATGCAGCGGAGCATGTCGCGGAACTCGCCCGCGAGCATCCGCGTGCGGCCGTTGTCGACGAGCACGACGTGATACTCGCGCGGCCCGTCCAGATCGTCGTCGCGCTTCGGGCCCGTGCTGAACGTGGTGTACGACGTGATCTCCTGCCCCGTCGCGCTGCGGCCGAGCAGCCGCACGAACAGCGCGACGTCGTCGAGCGTCGGCACGACGCGCTCGATGCCCGCCGTCACGATGTGCACGCGCGCGAGCGTCGACGTGAGATCGCCGTTGCCCTCGTTCGTGCAGATCACGTTCGAGCCCGTCTCGGCGACGAGATAGTTCGCGCCGGTAATGCCGACGTCCGCGACGAAGAATTTGTCGCGCAGCACCTGGCGCGCTTCGCCGACGACGTCCGCGACGGTCTCGCGCGGCCCGTCGTACTGCGCGGCCGAATGATGCCCGGCGAACAGTTCGGTAACCTGACCGATCGTCTTGTGCAGCGCCGGGAACACGATGTGGCTCGGCCCTTCGTGCGCGAGCTGCACGATGTATTCGCCGAGATCGGTTTCGACGACTTCCATCCCCGCGCCCTCGAGCGCGGCGGGCAAGCCGATCTCCTCGCCGACCATCGATTTGCCGCGCGTCACGGTTTTCGCGTTCGCGTCGCGGCAGATCTTCAGCACGATCTCGCGCGCTTCGGCCGCGTCGCTCGCCCAGTGAACGACGCCGCCCGCGCACGTGACGGCCGCTTCGTAGCGTTCGAGATACGTGTCGAGATTCGCTAGCACGTGATCCTTCACCACCTTCGCGCGCTCGCGCAGCATTTCGAACTCGGGCAGCAGCGACACGACGCGCCGCCGCTTCTCGATCCAGCCCTCGCCGAGCATCCCGAGCGCTTCCTGAAGCTGTGCGTCGTGCAGCGCGGCGCTCGCGCGCGCCTTGAAGTTCGTCGTCGCGGCCGATGGTTGCGCGCTCATTCGCCCTCCCCGCAGATCGGCTCGACGTTCATCCCGGTCAGCACCTCGGCGACGTGATAGACGCGCACCGGGCTGCCTTCGCGCTTCAGTCGCCCGCCGATGTTCATCAGGCAGCCGAGATCGCCGCCCGCGAGCACGGTCGCGCCGCTCGCGGCGACGTTCGCGGTCTTGTCGGACACGATCTTCGTCGAGATTTCCGGGTACTTCACGCAAAACGTGCCGCCGAAGCCGCAGCATACTTCGGCATCCTTCATTTCCTTCAATTCGACGCCGCCGACGCGCGACAGCAGCGCGCGCGGCTGCGCCTTGATGCCGAGGCCGCGCAGGCCCGAGCAGGTGTCGTGGTAGGCGAGCGTGCAGTCGGGCACCGCGGCGCGCTCCGGGCCCGCCCAGCCGAGCACGTCGACGAGAAAGCTCGTCAGCTCGTGCGCGCGCGCGGCGAGCCGCTCGGCGCGCGGCTTCCACGCGGGATCGTTCGCGAGCAGGTCCGGGTAGTCGTGACGCAGCGTGCGGATGCACGAGCCGGAGGGTGCCACGACGTAGTCGTAGCCTTCGAACACGTCGATCGTGCGGCGCGCGATGCCGCGCACGCCGTCGAAGTCGCCGCTGTTCAGCGCCGGCTGGCCGCAGCAGGTCTGCGCGCGCGGCGCGTCGACCGTGCAGCCGGCCGCTTCGAGCAACTGCACGGCGGCGAGCGCGGCGCTCGGCCGAAAGAGATTCGCGAGGCACGTGACGAACAGGCCGACGCGCGGCGTCTCGCGGGCGCCGCCGGACGAGCCGGCGGCCTGCGGGGATTGGTCCATGTGTTTCATCCCGGCCGCTCGTCGCGGCCGTTTCTTCGCTTCAACGGTTTGCTTCAACGAATCGCCGCGCGTTCGCGCGCGGCCGGTTTCGATGACCTATACTTGGTCATGTTGGTCTGACCACGCTGGCCAAGATAGTGAGATGGCGACCGGCTGTCAATGTCGCGGCCATCAGGGAAAACGCCGATCCGAACCCGGCCGATCGCGCCGAAACCCGCTCCGGCATTGGCTCGAACGGCCGCCTGCGCCCCGCCGGGTATAATTCCGCGCGGCCGCCGCACGCTCCGGCGCGAGCCGGCCGACGCGCGCGAACGCTCGGCCGCGAAAGCCGGTGCCCGCGCCACCCAACCGTCCAGAAGGCCCGTGCATGACGTTTCAGCCAGTCGAGTCCTACACCCGCGTGCGCCTGTCCGACGTGGTGTCCGACCAGATCAAGTCGCTCATCTCGGCGGGCAAGCTGCTGCCCGGCCAGAAGCTGCCGACCGAGCGCGAGCTCGCCGCGCAGCTGAGCGTGTCGCGCCCCTCGCTGCGCGAGGCGCTCGTGCGGCTCGAGGCAGACGGCTTCATCGGCTCGGTCGGGCGCGGCGGCTTCGTCGTCTCGGACATCACGGCGCCCGTCGTGTCGAATCCGCTCGCCGATCTGCTGCTGCAGAACCCCGAGACGAGCCACGACGTGCTCGAGCTGCGCCACGGCCTCGAAACGATCTCGACCGCATACGCGGCCGAACGCGCGACGCCAGCCGATCTCGTGAGGATCAAGGACGCATTCGACGCGCTCGCGGGCCTGTCGCTCAAGCACGAGCCCGGCCGGCTCGCCGAAGTCGACGCGAACTTTCACCTCGCGATCGCCGACGCGACGCACAACGTCGCGCTGATCCACGTGATGCACGGCATCCACGGATTGCTGCAGGAATCGATGCACAAGTCGCACCGGCTCGTGAACCATGCGGACGCGTTGGAGCGCGCGCTCCTCGAGCAGCACACCGAAATCTACGAAGCGATCGCCGCGAAAGACCCGGAACGCGCGCGCGCGGCGGCCGAGCGACATCTGCAATACGTGCGCACGCTGTACGAGCAGGCCGCGTAGCGCGCCGGCGCGCCGCGGCCGCCTCGAGCGCCGCGGCCGATGCTAAATTGGGGCTTTTCGACGAGGAGCCCGCATGCCGACGCCGGACCATCCATGGAATTCGCTGGAGATCGTCAAGCTCGTCGCGGACGTCCTCACGCCGCTTTCCGTCGCTGCGTTCGGCTGGCTCGTCAGCCACCGGCTCAAGCAGCTCGAGCTCGTCCAGTGGACGAACCAGAAGCTGATCGAAAAGCGGCTCGCCGTCTACGACACGGTCGCGCCGCTCCTCAACCGCCTGCTGTGCTTCTACACGTGGGTCGGCCCGTGGAAGGACATCTCGCCCGACGACGTGATCCGCACGAAGCGCGAGCTCGACCAGACGATCCACATCTACCGCCACCTGTTCGACGACGACGTGTACCGCGCGTACCAGTCGTACCTCGACGCGCTGTTCGACACGCATTCCGGCGCGGGCCACGACGCGCGCATCAAGTCAACGATCGCGAGCCCCGACGGCGACCGCATCGGTCACGGCACGTATCGCTGGAATCCCGCGTGGTCGGAGCGCTTCTCGAGCGCGAACGTCGTGCCGCGCGACGACGTGACGGCGCGCTATCAACGGATCATGGACGGGCTGCGCGTGTCGCTGGGCGCTGCGCGATGAGCGCTCGGTCGTCGCGTAATCAATCGCGCAATCAATCGCGCGGGCGATGCGCATCGGCGAGCGGCGGTGAGCCGCCGCCCGATCGCACGCCGCGCCGTCCGTCGACAACGAGACAGCGAGACAACGAATCGTCACGGACTTCACATCAACGTGTCACATGTCGCGTGTCTGATTTGGGATACCGATTCTTGGCTGATCCTGGTTGACTTCGTTGATCTCACGGCCCGCATGCGGCGCCGGCGCGCAAGCGCCGCGTCGCCCGGGACCGGACCGGCACCGACATGAAAGCACGGCCGATGCTCGAATACGCGTTGCACCCGGTCGACGATCGACTGGTCCACGTCGACGAACTCTTTCGCGCGGACCCCGTCCCGCGCGGGTGGGCGCGCTGTCCGCTCTGTCTGGAGGCGCTGTACGTCGTGCAGTTGCGCGACCGCTCGCACGCGCGCCGATTCGTTCATCTCGCGGGCGAGTTCGCGCGCTGCCCGCTCGTGAACGACGCGCTGCCAAACCCGCTCGCCGTCCACGTCGGCCCGCCGCTCGACGAGCGTGGCCACCGGCAGCGCGCGACCTTTTTCCAGCACTGGCAGCGGCATCTGCACACGATCCGGCAGACGGTGTCCGCGTTCGGGATCGCGCGTTTCATACGCGTGATCGAGCTCGCGGACGTGCTGAAGCTGTGGGCATGGCCAACACTCGCGCAACACGACATCCCGTACATCCTGCTCGTGCTGACGGAATTCATCGCCGCGCCGCGCGGCGAAAAAAAGCAGGCCGCGTGGTCGCGCTTCTGGTTCGACGCGTCGGTGCAGCAAATAGACGATCTGCACAAGCCGCGCGGCGTGCTGCCGCGCCTCTTCCGGCTGCGCTACCGATTGCCTAGGATGTCGAAATTTCCGAGCGCGCGGCATCTGATCGACTGCCAGCCGGTGCAGATGAACGACGACGCCCCGGCCGACGCGCCCATCGGCATGCCGCGCGCCGACGTCGCCGCATTCGAGGCTTTCGCCGCGCGCTTCGCGAGCCGGCCGGTCGAATGAAGATGAGAAAGACGATCGCGCGCGCCGTGAACGGGCGACGCGCGCGGCCGCGTCACGTGTAGAGCGACGCGTCGGGCAGCGCGCCCGTCAGCGCATGGCGGCCGACGTCGCGCAGCCGGTAGTCCAGCGGATCGTGCAGCGTGTGCGTGCGCGCGTTGCGCCAGAAGCGGTCGAGCGCGAGCGGCGCGGCCGTCGCGCGCGCGCCGCACGCATCGAACAGCGCCTCGCTGACGTCGAGCGCCGCGCGCTGCGCGACGATCTTCGCCTCCGAAATCGCGAGCGCGACTTCCGCGCGCGCATCGGCGGTGAGCGCCTCCTTCCTCTCCCACGCGCCCTGCAGCGCGCGCGCCGCGCGATCCGCAAGCGCCTCGGCGCTCACCGTCTGCACGCGCATGTCGCCGAAGCGCTGCAGCGTGTACGGATCGTCCGCCGCGCGTTCGACGCCCGAATGCACCCACGGCCGCCCCGCCCGCTGCACGTAGTCGCGCGCCTCGGCGAGCGCGCCTTCCGCGATACCGACGAACAGGTTCGTCAGCACGAGTTGCGACACGAGCGTGCGCAGCGTCGCGCGCGGCGTCGGCGGCGTTTCCGAGCGATGCAGCACCTCGTCGGGTTCGACGCGCACGCCGTCGAACGACACGCTGCCGCTATCGGTCTGCCGCTGGCCGATCGGGTCCCAGTCGTCGCGCACGGCAATGCCGGCGCGCTCGGTCGGCACGACCGCGAACACCGGCTTGCCCGTGTCCGGATCGTGCGCGGAGACCGTCATCCGCTGCGAGCCGCGCGTGCCCGAGCAGAAGCCCTTGACGCCTTCGAGCCGATAGCCGCCGTCGCCCGTCGCATGCGCGACGAGCCGCGCATCGAGCGGGTTCACCGCATTGCCCCACCACCAATTGTGCTCGACCGTGCCGCGCAGATAACGCTCGCGCTGCTCGGCGCTGCCCCACACGTCGACGCTGACGATCTGCAGGCACTGAAAGCCGAGCAGATGCGCGAGCGCGCTGTCGACGCGCGCGAGCGCGCGGATCGTGTGATAGATCACCGGCCAGCCGGCTTCCTGACCGCCGAACTCACGCGGCACCGCAAGCGTCAGCAGGCCGGCGTCGGCGATCCACCGCTTCTCGTGCGCGGCGTGGCCGCCCGCTCGGTCGCGCTCCGGCGCGCTCGCGCGCAGCGCCGCGATCAGCTCGGCGAGCGTGTACGGCGCCCGGTTCGCTTCGGCAATCAGTTCAACCAGGACTCGTGGATCGTTCATGCGAAAGCTTCCCAGATGGTGGGCTTGTCGGTCGATGCGGCGGCGGGCCGCGATGACACGCGCCCGCGCACGCCGCGCCGCCGGTTATCGTCGATCGCCCGATTAGCGGTGTGGTGTGCGTCGAATACTAGCGCTGCGCAACTGTAATCAATGTACAGATATGTGTCTGAACATGATCGCGTCACATGGCCCGGCCGACGCGAATCGAAACGCGCGGCAGGCGGCCGGACGTCACATCGGCGTCGATCGGCGGCGCGCGCGCCGGCCGATTGACAAGGATTGCTTACATTACTTACGAGAACGCGGCCATCCGGATGCGCGCGAATCGACACGCCAGGCTGGTGCGCCCGGCTTGCGCGCGTCGCACACCGTGCCGCGTTCGGCCGGTTCCGGCCGGGTCGGAACGCGCGGTGTCGACAGCCGAAGGCGATCGTGACGGCCGTCGGCGCGCGATCGTCACGATGCGGCAGCGGCGTGCGGGTTGGCGTCGGCGCCGCATGTGGGAAGCCGCCATCGTCACGCACGAGCATGTCAGTTCGATGTGCGAGCGTTTCCGCAGTCAATGTCGCGGCGCTCGCGATTCGCGGCGCGCCTGCCGCGCTCGTCGTCCGCCCTCCTTCGCCGCGCACCGGGAACGGCGCGAGCGCGCCACATCGACGCGGCCGCTCGAAGGTGAGACTCTTCGGGAGCCGACGTGAAGCCCGCCGCCGCGCATGCGCGGCCTTCCGCACGCGCTCGCGCAATGCGCGCCGCCGATTCCCGCACGCCACCGCGTGCCTTCGTTCGCGCGATCCGCTCGACATCAGACGAGCCCTCTGTTGCGCCGCCACGCTCACACGCGCTTCGCGAGCCGCCGCACGATGCGATCGCCGGTGAATTGCACGACGGTGACGAGCGCGATCAGGATCACGATCACCGTCGCCATCACGGCCGTGTCGAAGCGCTGATAGCCGTAGCGGATCGCAAGATCGCCGAGCCCGCCCGCGCCGACCGCGCCCGCCATCGCGGTCGAGCCGATCAGCGCGACGATCGTGATCGTGAAGCCGCCGACGATTCCCGGCAACGCCTCCGGCAGCAGCACGTGCCAGACGATGTGGCGCCGCTCGGCGCCCATCGCCTGCGCGGCTTCGACAAGCCCCTTGTCGACCTCGCGCAGGCTCACTTCGGCGATGCGCGCGAAGAACGGAATCGCCGCGATCGACAGCGGCACGATCGCGGCCCACACGCCGATCGTCGTGCCGATCACCAAGCGCGTGAACGGCAGCAGCGCGACGAGCAGAATGATGAACGGCGTCGAGCGAAACGCGTTGACGGCCGCGCCGAGCGCCGCGTTCAGGCCGCGCCGCTCGTAGATGCCGCCTCGCGCGGACGTGACGAGCACGAGCGCGAGCGGCACGCCGGCAAGCGCCGCGACGAACGCCGATGCGCCGACCATCCACAGCGTGTCGCGGATCGCATCCGCGAGCTCGGGAAACCACAGTTCAGACATAGCCCAGCACCTCCACGCGATTCGCATGCCGGCGCGCGGCGGCGAGCGCGGCCGCGATCCTTTCCGGACCGGCCGCGCCGCGCGCGGCAAGCGACGCGGCGATCACGAGCCGCCCTTGCGCGCGCCCCTGAATCCGATCGAGCCCGCCATGCACGAAACGCACCGTGTCGCCCACGTTGCGCGCAAGCGCGCTCGCGAGCGCGCCGAGATCCGGCTCGCCGCTGTCCGCGCCCGTGTAGCGAACGTCGAGCAGCAGTTGCGCGCCGCACGGCAGCGGTGCGCGGCCGTCGAGCGGCCGCACGCGCGTCGCGAGATCGGCCGGCAGATCGTGGACGAGCGTGCGCAGCAGCGCGCGCGTCGCGCCGTGCTGCGGATCGCCGAATACGCGCCACACGGGCCCCGTCTCGACCACCTCGCCATGCTCGACGACGGCCACGGTGTCGCACACCGCGCGAATCACTTCCATCTCGTGCGTGATCAGCACGATCGTGAGCCCGAGCCGCCGATTGACATCGGCGAGCAGCGCGAGAATCGACTGCGACGTTTGCGGATCGAGCGCCGAGGTCGCTTCGTCGCACAGCAGCAGATCAGGATCGTGGACGAGCGCGCGCGCGATGCCCACACGCTGCTTCTGGCCGCCCGACAGGCTCGCCGGATACGCATCGCGTTTCGCGGCGAGCCCGACGAGATCGAGCAGCGCATCGACTTTACGCGCACGCTCGGCCTTCCGCACGCCGGCGATCTTCAGCGGCAGTCCTATGTTTTCGGCGACGGTCTTCGCCGATAGCAGGTTGAAATGCTGGAACACCATGCCGATCCGGCGTCGCAGCGCGACGAGCCCGCGCTCGTCGAGCGCGCCGACGTCGACGCCGTTCACGCGCACCGCGCCCGAGGTCGGCCGTTCGAGCCCGTTGATCAGCCGCAGAAGCGTCGATTTGCCCGCGCCACTGCGCCCGATCACGCCGAACACGCCGCCGCGCGCGACGTCGAGCGTCACTTCGCGCAACGCCGCCGACGGGCCTCGCGGACCGTCGAACACCTTGCTCGTGAGCTCGAACGACACCGCCGCGCCGGCTGCGGATGCGGCAGCCGCGGCCCCGCGCCGCGCGGCGGCCGAGCTTTCGATGAAACCCAGGGAGTCGAGCAGTTGCACCATCGGATCGCCTCGTCGCGTCGTCATGCTTTCTCGGTTTCGCGCGCGCGGCCGAACCGGTGTTGCGCGCCCGCATGCCAGCCGGGCAGCCGAGCGCTTCCGCCGAACAGCTTCGCGCGCAGCGTCGGCTCCGAATCGTAGTCCTCCTTATAAAGGCCGCGATTCTGCAGCTCGGGCACGACCCGGTCGACGAAATCCTCGAACGACTCGGGCATCACCGTGCGCGTGACGTTGAAACCGTCGACACCCGTTTCGTCGACCCACGCCGCGAGCTCGTCCGCGACCTGCGACGGCGAGCCGACGACCGGGTGATAGCGCCCGCCGATCGGCATCTGATCGAGGATGCGTCGTACGGTCCACGCGCCGGTCGTGCTCTTCTTCGAGATCGCGTCGACCGCCGACTGGATCGAATCGGTCTTCACGTGCGCGATCGGCTCGTCGAGGCCGAAGCGCGAGAAATCGATGCCGGTCGAGCTCGCGAAATGCGCGAGCCCCGCTTCCGGATTCGCGTGGCGCCGATATTCGTCGAACTTCTCGCGCGCGGCCCGCTCGTTCTCGTCCGTCACGACCGTGATGCCCGCGAAGATCTTGATCGACTCCGGATCGCGCCCGATCCGCGCGGCGGCCGCGCGAATGTCCGCCACCGCCGAGCGCGCGGCCGCCTTGCTCTGGCCGTTCACGAACACGCATTCGGCGTGCTTGGCGGCGAACTCGACGCCGCGCGCCGACGATCCCGCTTGATACAGCACCGGCGTACGCTGCGGCGACGGCTCGCTCAGATGAATCGCGTCGACCGAGTAATACGGCCCGTCGTGGCGCACGCGACGCACCTTGTCCGGGCGCGCGAACACGCGGGCATCGCGATCGCGAATCACCGCGTCGTCGTCCCAGCTGCGCTCCCACAGCTGATAGACGACGTCCATGTAATCGTCGGCGCGCGCATAGCGGTCGTCGTGCTCGATCTGCTTCGCGAGCCCCATTCCGCGCGCGGCGCTGTCGAGGTAGCCCGTGACGATGTTCCAGCCGATGCGGCCCTTCGTCAGATGATCGAGCGTCGACATCCGCCGCGCGAACAGATAAGGCGGCTCGTACGTGAGGTTCGCGGTCACGCCGAAGCCGAGATGCTTCGTCACCTGCGCCATCGCCGGCACGAGCAGCAGCGGATCGTTGACGGGCACCTGCACCGATTCGCGCAGCGCGACATCGGCGCTGCCGCCGTACACGTCGTAGACGCCAACGATATCGGCCAGAAAGATCCCGTCGAACTTGCCGCGCTCGAGCGTGCGCGCGAGATCGGCCCAGTAGTCGAGATCGATGTAATGCGCGGAGCGGTCGCGCGGATGCGTCCACAGGCCGTGATTGATATGGCCGACGCAATTCATGTTGAACGCGTTCAGCAGGATCTTCTTCTTCGCCATCGCATGGGCTCCGGCGTCACCAAGCGACCGCGTACAGCGAGCCGAACGCGTTGTCGAGCGCCTTCCTGACCGCCGGCGAATGCTGGTAGATCGCAATGAACTTGCGGATGCGCGGATCGCCGACGCTCTCCGGCCGCACGACCCATTGCAGCGCGAACAGCTTGTTCTCGAGCCCGTCGAACAGCAGCGCGCTGTTCGGATCGGCCGTGCCCGCGAGCTTGATGAAGCTCGGATAACCTTGTGCGAGATCGACGTCGTCGAGCGATCGCGCGAGCTGCGACGCCTCGAGCTGCACGATCTTCAGATGCTTCGGATTCGCGACGATGTCGCGCGTCGTCGCACGGTAATCGGTGCCCGGCTTCAGCTTGATCAACCCCGCGCGCTGCAGCAGCAACAGGCCGCGCCCGCCGTTGACGGGATCGTTCGCGATCGCGACCGTCGCGCCGTCCTTCAGTTGGTCGAAGCGTTTGATCTTTTTCGAATAGAGGCCGATCTTCATGATCGTGCCCGGCGCGATCGTGACGAAATCGTAGCCGCCCTGCTTCTTCGCGTTCTCGAGGAATGGAATGTGCTGGAAGTAGTTGACGTCGATATCCTTGTTCGCGAGCGCGGCGTTCGGCGTGTTCCAGTCGGTGAATTCGACGATCTTCACGTCGAGCCCCTGCGCCTTCGCCTCCTTCGCGGCGATCTTCAGCGCGTCGATCTGCGGGCTCGTCGCGATGCCGACCTTCAGCGGCGCGGATTCGGCATGCACGAGCGGCGCGGCGAGCGCCGCGCTCGCGAGCGCGGCGGCAACGACGCGCGAAGCGCGCCGGGCAATGCGCGCAAGAACGAGGCGAGACTGCATAGGAGATTCTCTCTTCAGAATGCTGGACCGGGCGAAGTCGGCGGGCGTGCGAGGCCGCCCGCGCTCATGCGACGGTGCGGCTGCCTCATTTGGGAAATGAACTGCGATCGATGATAGGGCCGCGCGGCGGGACGGGTCTACGAAGCGATTTCGCAAAGTAAATCGCGACGGGCGATATAGCGCGGCGTGCGCCGGGACGGGATCGCGCGTTCGCGCGATGTCGTGGCGTCGCACGCGTCGGCGGGCATGCGCGCCGCGATGCCCATTGTGTGCGCCCGATCGGCCGAGCGCACGCACGATGCGCGCCGCCGTCGCTCGGTCCGCTCGGCCCGCTCGTCCGGGAACGGCCGCATGCGCGCGCCGTCAGATCATTCCGCGCGCCGATGCGATGACGACCGCCTGCGCGCGATTGTTCGCGCCGATCTTGCGTGCGGCGTTCGACAAATGAAACACGACTGTCCGCTCCGAAATGCCGAGGATCTTCGAGATTTCCCAAGCCGTCTTGCCGCGCCCCGCCCATTGCAGCGATTCGCGCTCGCGCGCCGTCAGATCGCACGAGCCCTGCCGCCTCAGCCGGCAGTCGAGCAGCTCCTGCATCGCCGCATGCACGAAGCTCGCGAGCAGTTGCGACAGGCTCAGCAGCCGCAGTACGTCGATCGTGTCGCGCTCGAACGGATCGTCGGTCGCCATGCTGAGCATGCTGATCGCACCGCTTCGATCGTGAACGGGGCAACTGAGCCCATAGACAAGGCCGTACGACTTCGCTTCGTCGCGCATCGTCTTCGCACGGCCCGTCGTGTAAAGCTCGTCGTTCCAGATCAGCGGCACGGTCCGGCACCGGCAGTGCTGAACGACGGGATCGATCGAGAGATAGTCGGCGGCGTCGTATCGCAGGCGCCATTCGGCGGGAAATCCGTCGAGCATGCAGCGGCTCGACGACATCCCGGCGATCTGATGCCGATACGCAAAGTTCTTGAAGCCCAGTTGACGCACGTGGTACGCCGTCTGCTCAAAGAGGCTCTTCTTGCAAGTCGCGCTCAGAATTTCGTTAAACGAACAAATTGACAAGCCTTCGAACATAGAACCGCCCAGCTCAAGTAAGAATATTAGATTAGCGAAGCAATGAAGAAAGCGTGCTCGAAATGGCAAGGTGGCAAGGGCCGCGCTTTGGCGGCGGCTTCGCCGCGCGTGTCGCGCGAGCGTGTCTCCCGAAGCGTGCGCGGCCGTTGCGCGGACGCGCGGCGCGCAACCGCGCCGCCCGATCCATCGGGCGGGGCACGGCGATTCGTTCCCGGCACCGGATAACCGATCGATCATGCATCGTTCGAATTCCTATGTTTTCCGACAGCGTTCGCCCCAGGACAGGCTGCTCCACACGCTGCCGCTCGACGACGCGCGCCCCCGCCCGCCGCGGCCCGGCTGCGGCATGCGCCCTCGTACGCACGGTGATCGAGCGCCGCGAGCTGAAGATCGATTTTCAGCAGGCTCGATGCACGCAAGACAAACGTCGATCGACTATCGAACTAGACATCCCCGGAATGCCGCCGGCGAACGCGACGATCGCATGCCGCGCCTGCGACAAAGACGTCCGGGGCGAGCGATAAGAGCGTCGACGACAAGCGCGCTGCGCGCCCCCTCGACGATGGCCCTTCGTCACGGCGGCTCGGCAACGGCATTTCCGACCATTTCAGGAAGAACGAAGTTCAGTTTATTTTTAAACTGCCTCCAACTATTTCGTATCTCGGATCAAAATCTCGCTTCATGCGTCCATTCATTGACGATGAAAAAATAATGACAGCGGATTTCCTGATTTATTTTTCGGTAGCTACATAATTAATTGCGCGATGCTATCGGAAGTCACCGCATCGATGATATCCACAACGAACAATGCCGATGTTCCGTTTTGCGGATGTCATGACCTGGATTCGGAATCGTTGCCTCGTATTGAATATACCAACCCGGCATTTCGAAAGATAAAAATTTCCCGAGCGTGCAGGTCCAGTATGCTGGCGATCAAACGCGCCGCGACGGCGTTGAACGTGCATTTCATTCGCACTTTTATAGATGATTTCGTCGAATTCCCGATGTTTTGCTCGCCGCTTTTTCTCACACTTTAGGATCAGTCCGAGTCAGGGTTTATCACAATTCGAATTTTTCACGATACGGACATTTCCGGTGTTCGATTTACGCGAAATACACTGCAACCCGATTACATAGCGACTGTAAGAAGTTGCAGTATCGACCGTTTCGTAGCCTCTGATAATTTACCGCCGGACATTCGGAGTGGTTCTCATGAGGCAAATAGTTTCAACGAGCAACGGATCTCTCGTCAGCCGGGCCCGGATCGCCGCGTTCCCGTTCGCGGGCGGCAGCGATGCCAGTTACGCGGACATCGTGCGCGAACTCGGCGACGCGTTCGCGTTCACGACGCTCAGCCTGCCCGGCCGCGGCGCCGCCCAGCACATCCCGTTCTACGACGACTGGCCGTCTCTCGTCGACGATCTCGCGACCGAAGTCGCGCAGCTCGACGACGGGACGCCGCTCTTTCTGTTCGGTCACAGCCTGGGCGCGCTGCTCGCCTACGAAGTGGCGCGCGCGCTCGAGCAGCGCGGCGGCGTGCAGCCCGCCGGCCTGTTCCTGTCGGGCCATCCCGCCCCGTCGCGCGAACGCGCGGCTGACGCATGGCGTCAGCAGACACACGCGCTGCCCGACGCACGCTTCATCGAAGCCGTGCGGCGCTGGGGCTTCTTCCCCGACGGTACGCTCGACGATCCGGACATCGCCCGCTACGTGCTTCCGCCGCTGCGCGCGGACCTTCGGCTCGCGCAGACCTACCGGCACGCGTCCGGCGACGCGCTGCGCGCGCCTTGCGTGATCTACGGCGGCGCCGCCGATCCGAGCACGACCATCGACGATCTGCACGCGTGGCGCGCGCATGTTTCGCCGCGACACGCGTGCCCGGTCGAAACGTTCGACGGCAATCACTTCTATTTTCTCGGCGCGCCGTCGCGCGCGGCGCTGTGCGCGAGCATCGCCGGCCACGTCGAGCGGCTGCTCGCGCAGCGTCCCGCATCGATCGTCGCGGCGACGCCCGATGCGAACTCGCGCGTCGCGGCCTGCCTGCGCGCCGCCGACGATTGGGGCGACGCGCATTCGGTGCTCGCCGCGATTCGCGAGCACGTCGCGCGCACGCCCGATGCGCTCGCGCTGAAGGACGGCGAGCGCACGTGGACCTACCGCGAGCTCGCGTCGCACGCGGCCGAGCTCGCCGACGCGCTGCGCGAGGCGGGCGTCGCGCGGCAGGACGTCGTCGGCGTCTTTTTGCCGCACGGCGCCGAGTACGTGCTGACGATCGTCGCCGCGTGGTCGATCGGCGCGTCAGTGTGCCTGCTCGAAAAGAGCTGGCCCGATGCGCTCGTCGGCGAATTCGTCGCGAGCTGCCGCGTCGCGCAGATCGCGACGATTCCGGCGCTGCTCGCGCGCGCGGCCAAGCATCTGCGCGACGCGCGCTGCACGCTCGTCGGCGCGCGGCCGACGCGCGCGGATCGCGCATGGACGCCCGTCGCGCCACGCCGCGACGACATCGCGTTCGTGTCGCTGACGAGCGGCTCGACCGGCAAGCCGAAGGCCGTTCTCACCACGCACGTCGGCACGAGCTACTGCTTCCATGCGCGCGACGCGCTGTATCCGTACGCCGAAGGCGAGCGCGAGGGCCTCAACGTCTTTCTCGCGTGGGAATGCCTGCGTGCGCTGATGTTCGGCCGCCCGGCCGTCGCGATCGGCGACGACGCGATCTTCGATCCTCCAAGGCTCGTCGCGCTGCTGCGGCAGGAACGGATCACGCGGCTCGTCGTCACGCCGTCGCTGCTCGAAAGCGTGCTCGATTTCCCCGGCATCGCCGCGCAGCTGCGCGACGCGCTCGCGCACATGTCCGCGTGGTTCCTGATGGGCGAAGTCGTGCCGCGGCGCGTCGTCGACAAGGCGCGCGCGGCGTTTCCGCCGTCGGTGCGGCTCGTCAACGCGTACAGCACGTGGGAAAGCCTCGACGTCTGCTACGCCGATCTGCTGCCGTCGCACGGCGGCGCGAACGGCCGACGCGTGCCGATCGGCCGGCCGTTGCCGGGCTGCGCGCTCGCGGTGCTCGACGAAGCGGGACGCGCGGTGCCGGCGGGTGAAACGGGCGAACTGTACATCGCGTCGCCCGGCCTCGGCCCCGGCTATCTCGACGACGCGGCCCGCACCGCCGAGAAATTCCTGCCGTCCGTGCGCGCGCTCGCCGAGCGCGGCCACGACGCGCCCGTCTACCGCACGGGCGACAGTGCGCGGCTGCTGCCGGACGGCCAGATCGCGATCCTCGGCCGCATCGACAACACGGTGAAGATTCGCGGCTTCAAAGTGCTGCTGCATGCGATCGAGAACGTGCTCGACGCGGTCGACGGCGTCAGCAAATCGCTCGTCGTGCCGATCGACGATCCGCAGACGAAGCAGCCGTCCGCGCTCGCCGCGTACGTGGTCGGCAACGACGGCGCGCCGTCCGCGACCACGCTCGCGCGGCTGCGCCAGCAGGCGCGCGCGAAGCTGCCCGAATACGCGGTGCCCGCGCACTTCATCGGCCTCGATGCGTTTGCGCTGCGCGCGGGCACGTCGCGCAAGCTCGACAAAAGCGCGCTGCCGCCGCCGCCTGCGCCGACGGCCGCGCCGCCCGCCGCGCGCGACGCGTCGGCGAACGTCGCGGGCGACGGCCTCGAGGCGCGGCTCGCGGACGTGTGGCGCGACGTGCTCGGCGTCGCGTCGGTCGCGCGCGACGATCATTTCTTCGAGCTCGGCGGCAATTCGCTGAGCGCGGCGAAGGCGGTCGGCCTGCTCGGCGAGCGGCTCGGGCTTTCGCTCGCCGTCGTCGATCTGTATCAGCACAGCCGGCTGCAGGATCTCGCCGACTACTGCCGCCGCTCGCGCGACGATGCGGCGCGAGCGCGCGCGGACAACGCCCGCGAGCCGCGCGCCGCGCGCGTGGCGCCCGCCGCCGATGCGCCGAAGGTCGCGATCGTCGGCATGGCCGGGCGCTTCCCCGGCGCCGATTCGGTCGACGCGTTCTGGCGCAACCTGACCGAAGGCGTCGACAGCCTGTCGCGCTTCTCGCGCGAGCAACTGCTCGCGAAGGGCGTCGACGCCGCGCAGCTCGATCATCCGGACTGGGTGTCGGCCGCGCAGGTCGTCGGCGACGCGGACAAGTTCGACGCGCTCTTCTTCGGCATCGGCCCGCGCGAAGCGGCGCTGATGGACCCGCAGCACCGGCTCTTCATGGAAATCGCGTGGAGCGCGCTCGAGCAGGCCGGCTACGCGCGCGCCGACAACCGCTACCGCACGCGCACCGGTGTGTTCGCGAGCTGCGGGATCGACGGCTATCTCGTCCATCATCTGCAAGGCGGCGGGCTGCTCACGCCGCTCGATCCGGGCCGGCTGATGCTCACCGAGATCGGCAACGAGAAGGATTACATCGCGACGCGCGTGGCGTACCAGCTCGATCTCGGCGGCCCCGCGGTGTCGATCGGCGCCGCGTGCAGCAGCGCGCTCGTCGCGCTCGTGCAGGCGGTGCAGGCGATCCGCGCCGGCCAGTGCGAGATGGCGATCGCGGGCGCGTCCGCGCTGTCGTTTCCGAACTTCGGCTTCTGCTACGAGGACGGCCTCGTCGGCAGCGCCGACGGCCACGTGCGGCCGTTCGACGCGCGCGCGAGCGGCACGCTGTTCGGCGACGCGGTCGGCGCGGTCGTACTCAAGCGCCTCGATCTCGCGCAAGCGGACGGCGATCCGATCCTCGCCGTGATCTCGGGCGTCGGGCTGTCGAACGACGGCCGGATGAAGGCGGGCTACACCGCGCCGAACGCGGACGCGCAGCGGCGCTGCATCGTCGACGCGCTCGACATGGCGGGCGTGCGCTCCGAGCAGATCTCGTATGTCGAATGCCATGCAACCGCGACGCTGATCGGCGACGCGATCGAGCTGAAAGGGCTGTCCGACGCATTCGCGCAGACGCGCGGGGCCGATGCGCCCGTCGCGGGCAGCTGCGCGATCGGCTGCGTGAAGGGCAACATCGGCCATGCGAACTGCGCGGCCGGCATCACCGGGCTCATCAAGACCGTGCTGCAGCTTCAGCATCGGCAGCGCGTGCCGACCGTGCATTTCGACACGCTCAATCCGAAGCTCGTGCCGTTCGTCGAGCACGACGCGTCGCCGTTCGTCGTGCAGCGGCGCGGCGACGACTGGACGGTCGCCGATCCGTCGGCGCAATTGCCGCGGCGCGCGGGCGTGTCGAGCTTCGGGATCGGCGGCACGAACGCGCACGTGATCGTCGAGGAAGCGCCCGCGCGCGCCGCCGCCGCCGCTGCCGCCTCTGCCGCCTCTGGCGTCGCCGCCGACGGCTTGCCGCGCACGCATCACCTGATGACCGCGTCCGCGCGCACGCCGGGCGCGCTCGCGCGCCATCTGCGCGCGCTCGCCGAACGCGTCGCGACGATGGACGCCGACCAACTCGCATGCGCGGCGTACACGCTGCACGTCGCGCGCGAAGCGCATCCGCTGCGGGTCGCGCTCGCCGTGCCCGCGCAGCCGGCGCGCGCGGCCGGCGCGCTGCGCGAGCGCGCCGACGTGCTTGCCGAAGCGCTCGACGCACCCGACGCATCGGATGCATCCGATCCGTTCGGCGCGCCCGTTCGCGCGAAGCCGGGCGCGAGCGTCGCGTTCTGCTTCTCGGGCCAGGGCTCGCAGCATCCGGGCATGGCGCGCGAGCTGTATCGATCGAACGCGGAGGCCGGCCGCTTCCGTCATCACTTCGACGCCGCGTGCGCGGCGCTCGAACGCGCGCTCGGCGCGCCGATCGCCGACGCGATCCTGAACGCCGACGACGCCGGCATGCGCCGCCCGCTCGTCACGCAATGCGGGCTGTTCGCGGTCGAGCACGCGCTCGCGTCGGTGCTCGGCGAATACGGCGTGCGGCCCGTCGCGGTCGCGGGGCACAGCATCGGCCAGTATGCGGCGGCCGTCGCCGCCGAGGCGCTCACGCTCGATCAGGCGGCCGCGCTCGTCGCCGCGCGCGCGAGCGCGACCGAGGCGCTGGCCTCGTTCGCCGCCGCAGACGGCGCGCTCGCGCGCGGCGGCATGCTCGCCGTGACGGGCGACGAAGCACGCATCGAACAATGGATCGCCGGGCGCGCCGATCTCTGGATCGCGGTGCGCAATGCGCCGAACACGCTCGTGCTCGCGGGCACGGAGCCCGCGCTCGCGGATGCCGGGCGCGCGCTCGCCGCGCTCGATTGCCGATGCCGGCCGGTGCCGGTGTCGCATCCGTTCCATACGCCGCTGATGCGGCCCGTCGCCGACGCGATCGCCGCGCGGCGCATCGAAGGCGCGGCGCCGCGGATTCCGATGACGTGCAACGTGTCGGGCGGCTGGCTCGGCGCCGACGCCGCTTCGGCCGACTACTGGGCGCGCCATCTGCTCGAGCCGGTGCGCTGGTCGGACAACGTCGCCGCGCTGCTGCGCTGGCGGCCCGACGTCGTGCTCGAGATCGGCCCCGGCACAGTGCTGTGCAGCCTGCTCGGCAAGCATTTCGCGGCCGGCGCGCGCGCGGATGCCGACGAGTCGGCAGGCGCGCGCGGAGCGGCCGATGGGACGGCCAATGCGGCGGCCAATGCGACGACTAACAGGATGACTGACGGAGCGACGGACGAAGGCGCCAGCGGGATGATCGACGCGCCGCGCGTGTTGCCGTCGCTGCCCGCCGCACGCAGCGGAGCGAACGACGCCGATCACTTCGCCGGCATGCTCGGCGAACTGTGGTGCGCGGGCGTGTCGATCGACTGGCGCGCGTATCACGCGCACGAAGCGGCATCACCCGGCCGCGCGCTCGCGCGCACGCCGCTGCCCGGCTATGCGTTCGAGCGCGACAGCTTCTGGACGCGGCCGGAAGCGTCGATTTACGTCGACGCGACGCCGAAGCCGAAGCCGAACGAGTTCGGGACGCCGACGAGCCGCACGACCAACATCGCGAACGCGATGGGCGCGAAACGTCCGGCGAACGCCGCGAATGCGGCGTCGACAGGCGCTTGCGCCGCCGAATCGCGACCGTGCGGCGCGGCCGGCCACGACGATGCCTCCGGTTCGTGCATCGCGCAGCCGCAAGCCTCCGCGCCGCGCTGGCTCGTGCGGCTCAGGCCGCGCCGCCGGCCGCGCATGAAGCTGTACTGCTTCCCGTACGCGGGCGGCAGCAGCCGCAGCTTCGACGGCTGGGCGCGCGGCGCGCCCGCGTGGCTCGACATCGTCGCGATCGAATGGCCGGGCCGCAACGCGCGCGCCGAGGAAGCGCTCCCGCGCGACGACGCCGACGACCGCGCCGCGCGCGACGCGATCGCCGCCGCGATCGTCGCGGACGCGGGCGAACTGCCCGTCGCGTTCTGCGGCCTGAGCTACGGCGGCGCAGCCGCAACCGAGTTGCTGTGCGGGCCGCTGCGCGCATGGGCCGCGAGCGGCCGGGTGAAGGGGCTCGTCGTCGTCGGGCGCGCACCGCTCCTCGAGCAGCCGGCGATCGCCGCGCCCGCGGACAGCTTCCTGCTCGTCCCCGACGCGCTGCGCGACGATCCGCTGTGGCAGGAAGTGTTCCGCCCCGTGCTCGAAGCCGACCTCGACGCCGACACGCGCACCGCGCACCGGATCGCGCGGCGCTGGCGCGACGAAGGCCGGCATCCGCTCCTGACGGTTCCGCTGCAGATTCACGGCGGCGACGCCGATCCCGCGTTCGACTGGCGGCTCGCGGACGACTGGGCGCGGATCTCGTCCGCGCCGCTCGCGGGCCGGCACGCGTATCCGGGCGGCCACGACTTCATGATGCGATGCGAAGCCGAGATCGTGTCGCGCGCGGCCGCATGGCTGCGGCCGCGGCGCGACGCGCGGGCGATCGCGCCCGCGCCGACGTTCGCGCTGCATTGGCAGCCGCGTGCGGGTGCTTCGGGTGCTTCGAGTGCTTCCGATGCTTCGGGTACTTCGGCCTCATCAAGCACGACGATCGCCTCGGACGCGTCGAGCGTCTCGAACCAGTCGGCAACCTCGGCCGCTTCGAATCCTATGCACGCGACGTCTCTGCCTGAATGCGCCGTCTACGCAGCCGGGCGCGAAGCGAACGCGCTCGAATGGCTCACGCCGCGCCTGCGCGCGAGCGGCGGCCACGCGGCGCTGCTGTGCGTCGGGTCGATCGACGATCCGCTCGGCGTCGCGCAATGCGCGGGCTTCGTCGCGCTGTGGCGGGCGCTCGCCGCCCGCGAATGCGCCGGCACGCTGACGCTCCTGCTGCCCGCCGACGCGCGCAGCGGCCCGCTCGTCGGCGCGGCGCGCGTCGCGAGCGCCGAGCATGCGGCGCTGCGCGTGCGGCTCGCGCTCGCCGACGATCATCCGGATCTCGCGCCGTGCGTGGCCGGCGATCATCCGGATCTCGCGCCGTGCGCGGCCGGCGAGCGCTGGGCCGCCGAGCTCGCGCGCGCCGCCGCCGACTTCGCGAACGAGCCGTGGCTGCTGCGCCGCGACGGCCGGATGTTCGTGCCGCGCCTGATGCCGCACGCGGCGCCCGCGCTGCCCGAAGGCGCGCTCGGCGCGGCGGGCGGCCCGTATCTCGTCACCGGCGCGACGGGCGGCGTCGGGCGCGCGCTCGTCGACTGGCTGATCGACGAGCAGCAGGTGCCGCCGCAACGCATCGTCGCGCTGTGCCGCGACGCCGCCGCCGCGCCGCGCGGCGTACGCGCCGTCGCCGCCGATCTCGGCGACGCGCGCGCGCTCGACGCCGCGCTCGCCTCGATCGGCGAGATCGAAGGCATCTTCCATCTGGCGGGCGCGCTCGACGACGGCGTCATCGCGAATCTCGACGACGCGCGGCTGCGCCGCGTGCTCGCGCCGAAGCAGAGTCTCGCCGCGCTGCTCGCGCACGCGCCGCGCTGGCGCACGCGCTGGGCGGTCGCGTTCTCGTCGACGAGCGCGCTGCTCGGCGTGCCGGGTCAGGCGAACTACGCGGCCGCGAACGCATGGCTCGATCAGCTCGCGTGCTGGCCCGCTCAGCCGGGACAGCCGCCCGTGCTGAGCATCCAGTGGGGCAGTTGGGCCGAGGTCGGAATGAGCGCGCGCAGCGACCGCGCGCTGCGCCGCGCGATTCAGGACGGCGAGCGCCCGCTCGCGCCCGACGCCGCGTTCGCCGCGCTCGGCGCGCTGCTCGCGGGCGCGCTCGGCGGCGCTACGGCCGGACGTCAGTTCGTGGTCTGCGACGTCGATTGGCCACGCTCGCCGTGGCGCGATGCGCCGCTCGTCGCCGAGATCGCGCGTGACGATGCGGCCGCTGCCGCGACCGCGCGCGACGCAACGAACGAGATGAACGCCGCGCACGCCGAGAGCGCGACAAGCGCAGCGAACACGGCGGGCACGCCGACGAGCGCGTCGTCCGCCGCGCACTCGCTCGGGCAGACGGCCGCCCCGCCCGCCGAAGTCGACTCGGGCTCCGCGCGTTCGTCGCTCCCGACACACGAGCATGCGCGCTGCGCCGCCGCCGCGTGCGCTTCGCCGCCGGCCGCCCGGGCGACGCGATCCGCAAGCACACGCGACCCCGTCCGCGCGTTCCTCGAAGACTACGTGAGCCGCTGGGACGAACGGCTCGATCTCGCGACGCTCGGCCTCGATTCGCTCGATCTCGCGCAGATGCGCAACGGCTTTTTCAAGAAATTCGGTGTGCAGATACCGCTTTCGACGCTCGCGTCGCCGACCATGAAGATCGGCGAGCTGGCCCGCCGGATGCGGAACGTCGCCGGCATCGCGGACGAGTAGATCCGCCCTTCCCGTCACCCGCGCATTCCGACGCGGCCGCAAAGAAGAGGTCCGCCGGGCGTTCCCGCCCGGCGCACGAATCCAGTCAAGGAGAGCAGCATGACGATCACCCTCATCGATCCCGTCCAGCAACGCACGGGGATCTATCCGTCGTCCGATCTGAAGATCGACGACGGCTACCCGTCGACCGACACGTTCCAGATCATCCAGACGCAGGACGGTCGCGGCGCGGGCGTCCGCGTCCTGAAGGCGTTCGCGCGCGGCCGGCGGATGGCGCGCGTGTCCGGGCAGATCACCGCGTTCTGCCGGCTGCACACGCTGCAGATCAACACGCACACGCACCTGTACGACCCGCACTTCAGCGGGCTGCTGCTGCACTCGTGCGATCCGAACGTGCGCCTCGACATGGCGGGCTTCGAGCTCTGGTCGCTGCGCGACATCGCGGCGGGCGAGATGCTGACGATGGACTACGCGTCGACCGAGGACGAGCTGATGCGCCAGTTCGAGTGCCACTGCGGCGCGCCGAATTGCCGGCGCTGGATCACGGGCGCGAAGGAGCTGCCGAACGAAAAGGGGCAGGCGCTCCTCGCGGAATTGCGGACCGCCGCGCTCGCGTGATGGGGCGCTGGGCGGGGCGGACGGCGTGCGTCGCAGATTGCACTGCATGCGGTTTGCGGTTTGCGGTTTGCGGTTTGCGGTTTGCGGTTTGCGGTTTGCGGTTTGCGGTTTGCGGTTTGCGTTGGTGACATAGGCGCGGCGTGCCTCGCGCGGCTGGCCGTGCGCCGCGGTTGTGCATGGTAGCGATCCGACGGGTGACTGAACGTTCGTGATCGCCGGCTGCGGTTCTGCGGTTCTGCGGTTCTGCGGTTCTGCGGTTCTGCGGTTGCGGCCGTGGCCGAGGCCCAGACGTTCAATGTCGAACGTTCGTCGAGCGTTACGCGACGTTTCGATGCCCGGCGATCGCACGCATCGCGCGTTCATGCCGGTGCGCAAGCCGGTTGCGCACGGCGATGTCGCAATCGCATCGGGCATCGGGCATCGAGCGTCGGACATCGGACGTCGGACGTCGGCGTCGGCGGCGACGGCCACGACATGCGCAGCAACGTCGGCAGCCACCGTTGTTGCACTCGCGCCGACTCGGGCTACGGCATCGGCCGGCGCGTGCATACATGCAGGCTCCGACGATGCGTTTGCAGCGCCGGTGTCGACGGCGTCGCCATCGGCGTGGCCATCGTCATGGGCGCCGGCCTCGAATTCGACCGCCTGGCCGCCGTCACACGCCTCGCCGTCGCCAACGCCGCGCGCGACGCAACGCCTCGCCGCCCCGATCACGCGCTGCTCGACACGGGCCGCACGCATGCGCCTCGGCGCCGCGCCACGCCCACTACATGAACGAAAGGAGAACGCGTTATGGATTCCTTCATCGAACTGCAAGAAAACGACCGGCGTCAGGTGCCCGTGCGCGGCCGCGCCTATCTGGCGGGGGCCGACAGCCCGCTCGTGCCGGTAACGATTCCGATCGCGAACGATCTCGCGCTCGGGCTCGCGCGTGCCGCCGACACGCCCGCCGAAGCCGCCGCGCTCTGCCGCGACGCGATCGACGCGCGCCTGCCCGACACGGGCGCGCTGCTGTTGCGCAACCTGCCGATCGCCGATCGCGCCGGCTTCGATGCGTTCATGCGCTCGCTCGGCTACGCGCCGCACAGCTACGACGGCGGCATCGCGGTGCGCTCGCGCGACGCGGGTTACGCGCTCGTCGCCAGCCAGGAAGACCCGCGCATCACGATGGCGCCGCACAACGAGATGGCGTATCTGCCGAATCCGCCGCGCAAGGTGTTCTTCTTCTGCGCGGCCGCCGCGAACGAAGGCGGCGAAGTGCCGATCAACGACATCCGGCTCGCCGCCGAGCAGATCCCCGACGAGGTCCTCGCGAAGTTCGAGCGCAAGCGGATCGGCTACCACCGCTATTTGCCGCGCGAATCGACGCCGACGCAGATCGGCTGGATGGACACGTTCGGCGCGCGCGAGCGCGACGCCGTCGACGCGCTGATGCGCGAAAAGGGCTACGAACACCGCTGGCTCGACGGCGACGGCCTCGGCTACGGCTACGTGCACGACGCATTCCTCGACGATCCCGCAGGCGGCCCGCCGCTGTGGTTCAACCAGGTGACGGAGCTGCACGCATCGTACTGGCGCAGCCATCCGCTCTTCCCGTCAGACTGGGACGACGCGCGCTATCCGGCGACGACGACGTACGGCGACGGCGAGCCGATCGACCCCGAGCTCGTCACGAAACTGCGCGCGGCGCTGTGGCGCACGTCGCGCGCGGTCGCGATGCGGCCGGGCGACGTGCTCGTGCTCGACAACGTCTATGTGCAGCACGGCCGCTTCGCGTTCTCCGGGCCGCGCCTGCATCTCGTCAGCCTGAGCGACTGAGGTTTTCAATGGCATACCGAAACGATTCTCCTCTCACGAGCGCGCAGCAGGACGCGCGGCATCTGCTGCACCCATGGGCCGACCTGTCCGCGCTCGGCCGCGAGACGCCGACCGTCGTCGTCGACGCGCAAGGCACGCGCGTGACCGACGCCGAGGGCCGCACGTATCTCGACGCGATCGGCGGCATGTGGTGCGTGACGGTCGGCTACGGCCGGCGCGAGATCGCGGACGCGATCCGCGACCAGGCGCTGCGCATGCCGTTCTACACGCCGTTCGGCGCGATGACGAACGAGCCGGCCGCCGCGCTCGGCGCGCGGCTCGCCGAGCTCGCGCCCGGCGACCTGAAGCGCGTGCACCTGACCACCTGCGGCTCGACCGCGGTCGAATCGGCGCTGCGCTTCGCGCATTACTACTTCGGCGCGACAGGCCGCCCGCGCAAGCGCCACATCGTCACGCGCGGCGACGCTTACCACGGCAGCACATATCTCGCCGCGTCGGTGTCCGGCAAGGCGTGGGACCGCACGTGCTTCCATTACGACGACACGATCGTCCATCACCTGTCGTCGCCGAATCCGTACCGGCGGCCGGCCGGCATGAGCGTCGACGCGTTCTGCGCGATGCTCGTCGACGAGTTCGACGCGCTGATCGCGAAACTCGGCGCCGATCGCATCGCGTGCTTCATCGCCGAGCCGATCCTCGCGTCCGGCGGCGTGATCGTGCCGCCGCCCGGCTACCTCGCCGCGATGCGCGAGCGCTGCCGCCGGCACGACATCCTGTACATCTCCGACGAAGTCGTCACGGGCTTCGGCCGCGTCGGCCACTTCTTTGCGTCGCACGCGCACTTCGGCATCGAGCCCGACATGATCGTCGCCGCGAAGGGGCTCACGTCCGGCTACCAGCCGCTCGGCGCGGTGCTGATCTCGGATCGGCTCGTCGACGCGGTGTCCGGCGAGCACGCATACGGCAACGGCGTGTTCACGAACGGCTTCACGTATTCCGGCCATCCGGTCGCGTGCGCGGCCGCGCTCGCGAACATCGAGCTGATGGAGCGCGAGCGGATCTGCGAACACGTGCGCGACGTCGGCCCGTATTTCATCCGCCGGCTCGACGCGCTGCGGCGCTTCCCCATAGTCGGCGACGTGCGCGGCGATCACCTGATGGCGTGCATCGAATGCACGAGCGGCGCGAGCGCGACAGGCGCGCTGCCGACGCCAGCGGACATCGCGATCGCGCAGCGCGTCGACCGCCATTGCGAGGAGATGGGCCTGCTCGTGCGGCCGTACGAGAGCATGTGCATCCTGTCGCCGCCGCTCACCGTGACGCGCGCCGACATCGACGAAATCTGCGCGATTCTCGCCGCCGCGCTCGAGCGCACGCAGCACGAGCTCGCGAAACGCGCGCCCCTTCACGAGGAGAACGCGACATGCTGATCAACGGCGAATGCATCGAAGGAAGCGGCGAGCCGCTTTCGATCGTCGATCCGGCGACGGGCGAGCCGCTCGCCGCGCCCGCGTCCGCGAGCGCGGCCGACGTCGAGCGCGCAGTCGCCGCGGCCGAAGCCGCGTTCCCCGCGTGGCGCGCGACGACGCCGCAAACGCGCGCGCGCCTGCTGCTCGCGCTCGCCGACGAAATCGAGCGGCAAGCGGACACGCTCGCGCGCATCGAGAGCCGCAACACCGGCAAACCGCTGCATCTCGTCATGGAGGACGAGATGCCCGCCGTCGCCGATTGCTTGCGCTTCTACGCCGGCGCGTCGCGCACCGCGAGCGGGCCGAGCGCGGGCGAATACGTCGAGGGGCACACGAGCATGGTGCGGCGCGATCCCGTCGGCGTCGTCGCGCAGATCGCGCCATGGAACTACCCGTTGATGATGGCGGCGTGGAAGCTCGCGCCGGCGCTCGCGGCCGGCAATACGGTCGTGTTCAAGCCGTCGGAGTGGACGCCGCTGTCGATCGTCGCGCTCGAGGCGGCGCTCGCGCGCCTCTTTCCGGCGGGCGTCGTCAACGTCGTGCTCGGCAGCGGCGCGACGGTCGGCCGCGCGCTCGCCGCGCATCCGCGCGTGCGGATGATCTCGCTGACGGGCTCGGTCGAAGCCGGCAAGTCCGTGCTCGCCGAGGCGGCCGGCAACCTGAAGCGCACGCATCTCGAGCTCGGCGGCAAAGCGCCCGTCCTAGTGTTCGACGACGCCGATCTCGACGCGGTCGTCGCCGGCATCCGCTACGCGGGCTTCTACAACGCCGGGCAAGACTGCACGGCGGCGACGCGGATCTACGCGCAGCGCGGCGTCTACGACGCGCTCGCGCGGCGGCTCGCGGACGCGGCGGGCGCGCTGCGCGTCGGCTCGCCCGATCGCGCCGGCGTCGAGATGGGGCCGCTCGTCAGCGCCGCGCATCGCGCGCGCGTCGATCGCTTCGTGCAGGACGCGGCCTCGCTGCCGCACGCGACGGTGCTCACGGGCGGCGCGCCGCTCGCCGGCCCCGGCTGCTATTACGCGCCGACGGTGATCGCCGGCGTGCGGCACGACGATGCGCCGATGCGCCGCGAGGCGTTCGGCCCGGTCGTCACGCTGACGCCGTTCGACACCGAATCGCAGGCGCTCAGGTGGGCGAACGATTCGGAATACGGACTGGCGTCGTCGGTGTGGACGCGCGACGCGGCGCGCGGCATGCGGCTCGCCGCCTGCATCGAGGCGGGCGTCACGTGGGTGAACGCGCATTTCACCTACACGGCCGACATGCCGCACGGCGGCACCAAGCAGTCCGGCTACGGCTGCGATCTGTCGACGCTCGGCCTCGCCGACTACACGCAGCCGCGCCACGTGATGTGGCGGCATTGACGCGCACGGCGCAGCGCGCGGCGCGTGAGCGCAGCGCGCGACTTTTCGAACCCGACACAGACGATTCCCATGACCGCATCTTCTCCTTCCCGCGAACTCGCCACGGCCGTCGAAGCGGCTGTCCTGTCGCTCGCCGCCGACATCGCCGGCCGCACGTTCGACGCGTCGGCCGCGGAGCGCCCGCTGCACGCACTGGGCTTCGACTCGTTGCAGTACGTCGAATTGTCCGGATGCCTGAACGATTACTACGGTCTCGATCTCGCGCCGACGCTGTTCTTCGAGGTGCACGCGCCGCGCGCGATCGCCGAGCATCTGCTCGCGCGGCACGCGGCCGAGGTCGCGCGCAAGCACGGCTTCGCGCTCGGGAACGAAACGCACGCGGCGACCGGCGCATCCGCCGCCGCGCCCGGCGGCCGGTTGGAGGCCGGCGCGCGCCAGCAGCAGCCCGCGAAATTGGCGCAATCCGCGCCAATCGAGAACCCGCCGCACGAGAGCGAGCCGCTTCGGGATGCCCATGCGCCGGACGACGCGCCGCACCGCGACGCCAACGGCGAATCCCTAAACGAAGCATCCGACGATACGGATGACGAAACAGCAAGCGACGTCGCGATCGTCGGCATGGCCGGCATCTTCCCGCAATCGGCCGACCTCGCCGAATTCTGGCGGCACCTCGCCGCGGGCGACGACCTGATCGCCGAAGCGCCGCCGTCGCGCTGGGACTGGCGCGCGGCCGACGGCGAGCCCGCGTCGCGTTGGGGCGGCTTCATTCCGCGCGTCGAATATTTCGACGCCGCGTTCTTCGGCATCTCGCCGCGCGAAGCCGAGCAGATGGACCCGCAGCAGCGCCTGCTGATGCAGACCGCATGGGCCGCGCTCGAAGACGCGGCGATCCGGCCGTCCGACCTGATGGGCAGCGACGCCGCCGTGTTCGTCGGCGTCAGCACGTCCGACTACATGGATCTGCTGCCCGGCGCGGACGGCCATCTCGCCGTCGGCAACGCGCACGCGATGCTGCCGAACCGGCTGTCGCATCTGCTCGGCACGCACGGGCCGAGCGAGGCCGTCGACACCGCGTGCTCGAGCTCGCTCGTCGCGCTGCATCGCGCGGTGCGCGCGCTGCGGCGCGGCGAGAGCGGCGTCGCGATCGTCGGCGGCGTGAACGTGATGCTGACGACGCGGCTGCACCGCGCGCTCGCCGCCGCCGGCATGCTGAGCCCCGACGGGCGCTGCAAGACGTTCGACGCGTCGGCGAACGGCTACGTGCGCGGCGAAGGCGTCGCGGCGCTGGTGCTGATGCCGCTCGAACGCGCGCGCGCGGGCGGGCATCCGGTGCTCGCGGTGATCAAGGGCAGCGCGATCAACCACGGCGGCCGCGCAGCGTTCCTGACCGCGCCCGACGTGAACGCGCAGGCCGCGCTGATCGAGGCCGCGTATCGCGACGCGCGCGTCGATCCCGCCACCGTTTCGTACGTCGAAGCGCACGGCACCGGCACGTCGCTCGGCGATCCGATCGAAGTGCAGGCGCTGCGCCAGGGCTTCGACGCGTGCGCGCGCGAGCGCGCCGGCGCACATGCGCCCGCGCGCTGCGGCCTCGGCTCGGTCAAGACCAACATCGGGCACCTCGAGGCGGCGGCGGGCCTCGCGGGCGTCGTCAAGGTCGTGCTCGCGATGAACCGGCGGACGCTGCCGCCGAGCCTGCATTGCCGCGAGCCGAATCCGTTTCTGAAGCTCGACGACAGCCGCTACTACGTCGTCACCGAGCCGGCGCCGTGGCCGGGCGCGGCAACGCCGACGCCGCTGCGCGCGGGTGTCAGCTCATTCGGGTTCGGCGGATCGAACGCGCACGTCGTGCTGCAATCGGCCGGCGCACGGCCGATCGATCGCGCAAGCGCCGCCCGATCGCCTTCGTCGAACGCGCAGCGCGCCTCGAATGCGCAAGACCCAAGCGGCTCGCCCGCATCGTTCGTCCCGCTATCGGCCCGCACCGACACCGCGTTGCGCGAACGCGTCGCGCAGCTCGCGCGCTGGCTCGACGCCGAACGCATCGACGACGCATCGCTGCCGGCGCTCGCGAAAACGCTGTCGATCGGCCGCGAGACGATGGCGCGCCGCTTCGGCATCACGTGCTCGTCGCTCGCCGAGCTTCGCGCGCAGCTCGCGATCGCGCTCGACGGCTCCGCCGAATCGCTCACGCGCGACGACGCACGGCTGCGGCCGCCCGCCCCCGCGCACGCCGCGTGGCTCTCGGGTGATGCCGCGCCGCTGCCCGTCGCGTGGGATGAAGAGACGCCGCGCCTGCGGCTGCCCGTTTATCCGTTCGAAGGCGAGCGGCACTGGCCGACCGACGAAGCGCCGCCGTCGCGCTTCGCGCTCGCGCCCGAAGGCGATGGCGCGTACCGGATGTCTATCGCGCCGGACGCGCCGCTCGTCGCCGACCATCGCCTCGCCGGCGAGCCCGTGCTCGCCGCGGCCGCGCAGATCGTGATCGCGTGGCGCGCGCTCGAAGCGAACGCGAACGCAATTGATGCAATTGACGCGAGCGGCGCAGGCGAATCGAATGAACCGACCGGATCAAACGATTCGAGCGGTTCGAGCGGTTCGAACGGTTCGAGCAACTCGAGCGCGCCGAATCCTTCGAGCGTTTCGACCGATTCGGACGCCACCGGCTGCCCGCACGACTCGCGTAGCACGATCGGCGCGGCCGTCGCGACGCACATCGCGCTGCACGACATCGAATGGCTCGCGCCGATCGCGATCGCCGAGCCGACCGACTTGCACGTCGCGCTCGCGCACGCGGGAGCCGACAACGGCGGCAACGACTACGCCAACGTCAATCCGGAGCGCGGCGAAAACCGGAACGCAAACGAAACCGGCGGCGCGCTCCAATTCTCGATCGCCGTCTCCCCCGCCGTCGACGCGCCGCTCGGCCGCGGCCACGCAAGCCGCGTCGCAAACGCCCGGGCGAACGCGCCCGCGCTCGACATCGACGCGATCCGCGCACGCTGCACGCAGCCGATCTCGGCCGACGCCTGCTACGACGCGTTCGCCGCGATCGGCATCGATTACGGCCCGACGTTCCGCCCGCTGCGCGCGCTCGCGATCGGCCGCGACGAAGTGCTCGCCGAATTCGACGCGTCGGCGCTCGCGCGCACGACGGGCGATGCGCGCCTCGTCGCGCTGATCGACGGCGCGTTCCAGGCGATCGCGGGCTTGCAGCTCGCGGGCGCCGGGCGCATCGACGGCGCGCTCCTGCCCGCGTCGCTCACGCGCATCGAATTGACGGGGCCGCTCGCGGACAGCGCCCACGCGTGGATTCGCGAAGTGTCGAGCGACGCGGGCCGCCGCACGTTCGACCTCGATCTCGTGACGGTGCGCGGCGAGCCGTGCGCGGCGCTGCGCGGCCTCGCGCTCGCGTCCGGGCGGCGCGCGGCGGCGCGCGAAGCGCCGCGCCTCGCGACGCCGGGCGACCATCTGCTCGCGCCGCAGTGGCTGCCGTGCGCGAACGGCGCGGCGAGCACGGCAGCGCCCGCGCCGCGCGCCGGCGCGCTGACCGTATTGGGCGGCACGCCGGCGCAGCACGCGGTGCTCGCGGCGACGCACCCGACGAAGTTGCACACGATCGACGACCTCGCCGAACTCGACGCGCACGTCTCGCATCTCGTCTGGCTGCCGCCCGCGGCGGAGGATGCGGGCACGGATGCGCACGCGCCGCTCGCCCGATGCGCGGGCCTCGACGGCTTCCGCCTCGTCAAGCGGCTGCTCGCGCTCGGCGTCGGCGACCGCGCGTTCGAGCTGACGGTGCTGACCGTCCGCTCGTGGACGATGCCGGGCGACGCGCCCGCGTTCCCCGCGCATGCGGATCTCGCCGGGCTGTGCGGATCGCTCGCGAACGAATATCCGCATTGGCGCGTGCGGCTTGTCGACTTGTCCGACGACGACGCGCTGCCCGCCGACTGGCGCGCGCGGGAAGCGGAAAGCGGCCCCCCGCTGCTACTGCACCGGCACGGCCAATGGTTCGCGCGCCGCCTCGTGCCGCTCGCGGCGCTGCCCGCGCGCGCGGAACCGCCGTACCGGCCGGGCGGCGTCTACGTCGCGATCGGCGGCGCGGGCGGCATCGGCCGCGTGTGGACCGAGCACGTGATCCGCGCGTGCGGCGCGCAAGTCGTGTGGATCGGGCGGCGGCCGCTCGACGCGCAGATCGATGCGCACTGCAGCGCACTCGCCGCGCTCGGGCCGCGCCCATCGTATCTGAGCGCCGACGCGAGCGACGCCGACGCCCTGCGCGCCGCGCGCGACACGGTGCTCGCGCGCTTCGGTCGGATCGACGGCGTCGTGCACACGGCGATCGTGCTGCAAGACGGCGGCCTCGCGCAGCAGCACGAAGCGCAATTCAGCGCGGCGCTGAGCGCTCAGGTCGCGACGAGCGCGAACCTCGCGCGCGTGTTCGGCGGCGACGCGCTCGACTTCATCCTGTTCTTCTCGTCGCTGCAAAGCGCGTTCGTCGCGGCGGGCCAAGGCAACTACGCGGCGGGCTGCACGTTCCGCGACGCCTTCGCCGACTGGCTGCGCACGCAGGTCCGCTGCGCGGTCAAGGTCGTGAACTGGGGCTTCTGGGGGCAAACGGGCGTCGTCGCGTCCGAGCCGTATCGCCAGCGAATGGCCGCGCTCGGCATCGGCTCGATCGAGCCCGCGGCGGCGATGGCGGTCGTCGACGCGCTGCTCGGCGCGTCCGTCGATCAGGTCGGCTACCTGAAGACGACCGCGAGCGCCGCGCTGCCGACGCTCGCACCGGCGCTCGCCGCGCGCATCGCGCCGCGCACGAACGCGCTCGCCGATGCGCCGCCGCATGCCGACGCGACCGGCGACAGCGCGCAGTGGCGGCACGCGCTCGCCGCGCTCGACCGCGCGATCGCGCGCCGGCTGTTCGCGGCGCTCGCCGCGCTGCGCGTGTTCGGCGGCGACGACGCGTCGAACGCCGGCAAGTTCGACATCGACACCGCGCTGCGCTCCGGCCGCATCGCGCCCGCATACGGCCGCTGGCTCGCGCACGCGCTGGCACTGATCGCGAAGCACGGCTGCATCGCGTGGAACGGCCGAACGGGCCGCCTCGTCGAAGTGCCGGCGTCCGTCGACAATGCACGTGCCGAATGGACGCAAGCGCGCGCCGACCTCGCACGCACCGGGCTCGTCGACGCGCACCTCGCGCTCGTCGACGCGACGCTCGACGCGCTGCCCGCGATCCTGGAAGGCCGCGTGAGCGCGACGTCGATCCTGTTCCCCGACGGCGACCTGAGCCGCGTCGAGGCCGTCTATCAGCGCAACGAGCAGGCGGACCGCTGCAATCGCGCGCTCGCCGACGCGGTGCTGCATCTCGTCGGCGGCACATCGGCCGCGCCGCCGGCGGCGCTCGCCGAGATCGGCGCGGGCACCGGCGGCACGACCGCGCCGCTGCTCGCCGCACTCGACGCGAGCGGCGCGCGGCTCGGCCGCTACGACTTCACCGACATCTCGAAGGCGTTCCTGCTGAACGCCGAGCAATCGTTCGGCCGCGGCCGCGAAGACCTGCGCTACCGGCTGTTCGACGTCGAGCGGCCAATCGCCGAGCAGGCACTCGACGCGGGCGGCTGCGACATCGTGATCGCGACCAACGTGCTGCACGCGACGCAGGACATCGGCGTCACGCTGCGCAACGCGAAGGCGCTGCTGAAGACGGGCGGCCACCTAATCGTCAACGAACTGCTCGACACGCACGCGTTCGCGCACGCGACGTTCGGTCTGCTGCCCGGCTGGTGGCGGCATCGCGACAGCGCGCGGCGGCTGCCCGGCAGCCCGCTGCTGTCGCGCGACGGCTGGGCGCGCGCGCTGCGCGAGGCAGGCTTCGCGGTGCTCGACGGAGATCCCGCCGATCGCGCGCCGGCTGGCCAGGGCGTGATCGTCGCGGTCAGCGACGGCGTGATCGTGCAGCCCGCGATCGTCGGCGCGCACGACGCGGCGCGCGGCGACGTGCGCGCGCACGCAGGCGCCGCCGCATCGGCCGCATCGGCCGCTTCCGGCGCTTCTGCCGCAAGCGCCATCGCCGCCCCGCCGCCCGCCGCCGCATCCGCCGGCGCGGACCTGCGCGCACGCTGCGTGCAATGGCTCACGCAACTCGTCGCGCGGACGCTGAAGATGCCCACCGGCAAGCTCGCGCCGGATCAGCCGCTCGGCGGCTACGGCGTCGACTCGATTCTCGTGATCGGCCTCACGAAGACGCTGCGCGAGACGCTCGGCGTCGCGCTGTCGAACGCGACGCTGTTCGAGCACGCGACGCTGAACGCGCTCGCCGATTTCTTCGTCGCCGAGCATCGCGCCGCGTGCGGGCGCGTGCTCGGCGGCGACGCCGCGGCCCCGGCAAACGCCGCGAGCGACGCAAACGCGTCGACGTTCGCGCGCGCGGCCGCTCAGCCTCACGCGGCCATCGGCGTATCGATCGATGCGCCCGCACCTGCTTACGCATCGACGATGCCCGACCCGGCCGCGCGGAACGCATCCGCATCGCGCACGACGATGCCGGCCACGCCGACAACACACGCGGCGTTCCCGCGCACGCTCCCCGCGCTCCCCGCGTTCGCCGACGACGCGGCCGTCGCCGTGATCGGCATGTCCGGCCGCTACGCGCAGGCCGACAACCTGCGCGAGTTCTGGGCGAACCTCCGTGCGGGCCGCCACTGCATCACCGAGGTGCCGGCCGAGCGCTGGGACTGGCGCACGCATTTCGACCCGGAAAAAGGCGCGCCCGGCCGCACGTACAGCCGCTGGGGCGGCTTCCTGAAACAGATCGACCGCTTCGACGCGGCGTTCTTCCGGATTGCGCCGCGCGACGCGGAAAACATCGATCCGCAAGGCCGCCTGTTCCTGGAAGAGTCGTGGGCCGCGATCGAGGATGCGGGCTACACGAGCGCGACGCTCAGCGCGAACCGCCAGGTCGGCGTGTTCGTCGGCGTGATGAACGGCGATTATCCGACGGGCGCGCAGTTCTGGAGCATCGCAAACCGCGTGTCACACGCGCTCGACCTGCATGGGCCGAGCCTCGCCGTCGACACCGCGTGCTCGTCGTCGCTCACCGCGATCCACCTCGCGCTCGACAGCCTGCGCAGCGGCACCTGCGATTGCGCGCTCGCGGGCGGCGTCAACCTGATTCAGAGTCCGAAGCATCTGGTCGGCCTGTCGTCGCTGACGATGCTGTCGGCGGGCGACGCGTGCCGCGCGTTCGGCGCGGGCGCGGACGGCTTCGTCGACGGCGAGGGCGTCGGCGTGCTCGTGCTGAAACCGCTGTCGCGCGCGCTTGCCGACGGCGACGCGATCCACGGCGTCATCCGCGGCAGCATGATCAACGCGGGCGGCAAGACGCACGGCCTCACGGTGCCGAACCCGCGCGCGCAGCAGGCAGTGGTGGCCGCGGCGCTCGCGCGAAGCGGCGTGCCCCCGCGCGCGGTAGGCTACGTCGAGGCGCACGGCACCGGCACCGCGCTAGGCGATCCGATCGAGCTCGCGGGCCTCACGCGCGCGTTCGCCGACACCACCGGCGATCGCGGCTTCTGCGCGCTCGGCTCGGTGAAATCGAACATCGGCCATTGCGAAAGCGCGGCGGGCGTCGCGGGCGTGACGAAGGTGCTGCTGCAGATGAAGCATCGCGAACTCGTGCCGACGCTGCACGCGGACGAAGCGAACCCCGACATCGATTTCGCGCAGTCGCCGTTCGCGCTGCAACGCCGGCTCGCGCCGTGGTCGAAGCCGGATCTCGACGGCTGGCCGCGGATCGCGGGCGTGTCGTCGTTCGGCGCGGGCGGCGCGAACGCGCACGTCGTGCTCGAGGAGTTCGTCGACGCGCGCGCCGCGTCCGCCGACGACGCGCGCGGCCCCGCGATCGTCGTGCTGTCCGCCGCGACCGACGACGCGCTGCGCCGCCGCGCGCAACAGCTTCACGCGCTGCTCGCCGAAGGCGAAATCGGCGACGACCGCCTGCACGATCTCGCCTATACGCTGCAGGTCGGCCGCGAACCGATGGCCGCGCGCTTTGGCTGCGTCGCCGGCTGCGCCGCCGCGCTTAAGGCGATGCTCGCCGCGTTCGTCGAAGGCGACGCGCCGCACGGCTGGCATGCGCATCGGCTCGCCGCCGGCCACCACGGCCTTGCCGAGCTCGACGCCGATCCCGAGCTGCGCGCGTCGCTCATCGGCCAATGCATCGCGACCGGCAAGCTCGACAGGCTCGCGGCGCTCTGGTGCCAGGGCCTCGGCGTCGACTGGTCCGAGCTGCATCGCGGCCGCGCGCGCCGGCGCATGCATCTGCCCGCCTATCCGTTCGACGGCCCGAGCTACCGGCTGCGCGACGAAGCGGCGCTCGCCGCCGAGCCCGTGCGCCGGCAAGCGATCGACGCCGCGCGCGTCGGCACGCCTGCGATGCGCGACGCGATTGCCGACGCGCCCGGCGCGCCGGACGCGTCGACGCGCGCCGCATCGACGCCCGACGTCGCAACGCTCGTGCGCCGCACGGTCGCGCAGGCGCTCGGCTATCCGGACGTCGATCTGAACGAGTCGTTCCTGTCGCTCGGCGGCGATTCGATTCGCGCGGCGCGCGTGCACCGGACGCTGCAACAGGCGCTCGGCGTGAAGATTCCGCTCAGCCTGATGCTGGAAGCGAAGACGCTCGCCGAATGCGCGCGCGCGATCGGCACGCTGACTCCGGCGGGCGACGCATCGGCGGCGTGCAGCTCCACGGCGGATTCGATCGACATCGGCGAGCCCGCGTTGCGCGCGTTCGCGTCCGAACCGGGCGCCTCGCCCGCGGACGAATCGTCGTTGCAGGCCGCGTCGCCACGCCGCGGCGCCCCCGCGCCGCGCGTTGCGATCCCGCGCGTGCACAAGTTGTCGCCGAACCAGCAGCAGTTCTTCTTCCTCGATCGCCTGAACCCGGCGAACCCGGCGTTCAACCTGCCGGGCGCGCTGCGCGTGCGCGGCGAGTGGCACGCCGACGCGCTCGAAGCCGCGTATCAGGCGCTCATCGATTCGCACGACGTGCTGCGCACCCGCTTCGTCGTGCGCGGCGGCGAGCCGTGCGCCGAAGTCGCGCCCCACCGCGCGGCGACGATCCGCCGTCACGATCTGTCGGCGCTCCTGCCGAAGCATCAGGCCGCACGCATCGCCGAATGCCTGACCGAATCGAGCCGGGAGGGCTTCGCGCTCGAACAGGGCGAGCCGAGCCGGCTGACGGTGCTCGAATTGCGCGACGACGATCATGTGATCCTGCTGAACCTGCATCACATCGTCGGCGACGCGGTGTCCGTCGTCGCGCTGCTCGACGCGCTCGCGCGCGCCGCGCTGACGGGCCGCGCGAGCGCGCCGTGCGATGCGCATCCGCAATATGCGGAGTGGGCCGCGCGCGAGGACGAGCCGCTCGCCGCGCTCGTCGAGCGCGAGCTGCCTTACTGGCTCGAGCGCCTGCGCGACGTGCCGCCGCCGTTGCCGCTGCCGTGCGACCGTGCGCGGCCGCCCGTGCCGAGCTATCGCGGGCAGAGCGTGCCGCTCGCGTTCCCGCCGGAGCTGACCGCGCAGCTCGACGCATACTGCAAGGCGCACGGGCTGTCGCGCTTCGTCGTGATGCTCGCCGCGTTCAAGGTCGCGCTGCGCGTGCTGTCGGGCCGCGACGATGTGGTCGTCGGCAGTCCTTACGCGAACCGCGCCGACGACGACACGGCCGACATGATCGGCTGCCTCGCGTACGCGCTCGTGCTGCGCACGCGCGTCGGCGAAGCCGAGACCTTCGCGGATGCGGTCTCGCTCGTGCGACGCACCGTGCACGGCGCGTTCGATCACCTCGGCGTGCCGTATCCGCGGCTCGTCGAGGCGCTGAATCCGGCGCGGCACGGCGGCGCGAATCCGCTCTACCAGATCATGTTCAACGTGATCCCGATGCCCGCGCTGCCGGACGGCGTCGAACCCGTCGAAGTGGATTCCGGCTGGCTCGACTACGACCTGTTCGTGCGGCTGCGCGCATCGGACCGCGCGATCGAAGGCGTGCTGCAATTCAGCGCGGATCTCTTCGATCGTTCGACCGCCGAAGCGATCGCGACGTACTACGTCGAGCTGCTGCATACGCTGCTCGCGCTTCCGTCGCTGCCGCTCGCGGGCCTCGCGCCGCCCGCCGGGCTCGCGCTCGCGCGAACGATCGCCGACGCGATGCCGCCGCTGCGCATCGAGATCGCGTCGACGTTCACGGATCGCCCGCTCGCCGGCACGCTGCGCTACTGGGGCGCCGCGACGGGCCAGCCGATCGAGCCGAATTTCGCGCCGTACGGGCAACTGCTCCAGACGCTCTACGATCCGTCGACGCCGTTCCATGCGAACCGGCGCGGCATGAACGTCGTGCTCGTCCGGCCGCGCGACTGGCTGCGCTTCGGCGAGGCGAGCGCGAGCGCGAGCGCCGAAGCCGCAGACGCGGACGCAGACGACAACGCGGACGCCGACGCGAGCGCCGCGGCTGAGCAAATCGCGCTCTACGTCGACGAGCTTGCCGACGCGCTCGCCGACGCCGCGCCGTCGCTCGCTGTGCCGCTGCTCGTGCTGGTGCTGCCCGACGACGCCTCGTCGCTCGCGGCGTGCGACACGCTCAGCGGCGGCGAATGCATCGGCGCTTGCAGCGGCGAATGCAACAGCAAATGCAGCGGCGATTGCGGCGAGGAACGCGCGCGCGATTCGACGTTCGCGCCGTACCGCACGCTCGCCGCGGCGCTCGCGGACCTGCCGGCCGTGACGGTCGCGCACTGGCGCGACGTCGCGGCGATCTATCCGGTCGCCGACGTGTTCGATCCGCACGCGGACGCGGCGGGCCACGTGCCGTTCACGAGCGAGTACTACGCGGCGCTCGCGAGCTACATCGCGCGCACCGCGTTCCAGCACGCGTCGGTGCCGCTCGACGACGCATGGAACCGGCTCGCCGCGCAGATCCGCGACGACGCCGAGCACCTGCTCGCCGCGCCGGCCGGCGACGCGCGCGCGCGCCGCGCGCCGTACGCGCCGCCGACGAACGACGCCGAGGCAACGCTCGCGCCGATCTTCGCGGCCGCGCTGAAGCTCGACGATCTCGGCGTCGACGACAACTTCTTCGACTGCGGCGGCCATTCGATCCTCGCGATCGGCGTCGTCTATCAGATCAACGAAGCATTCGGCACGTCGCTGTCGGTCGCGGACATCTTCATGGCGCCGACCGTGCGCCGGCTCGCCGAGCGGATGCGCGACGCGCCGGACGGCCCGGAATACGTCGACCTCGCGAGCGCGGCGGTGCTGCCCGACGACGTCGCGCCGCTGCCCGAGCCCGTCGCCGGCACGCCGCGCGCGCTGCTCCTGACGGGCGCGACGGGCTTCGTCGGCCGCCATCTGCTGCGCGAGCTGATCGACCGCACCGGCGCGACGATCTACTGCCTCGTGCGCTCGCCCGACGCCGCGCAGGGCCTCGCGCGGCTGCGCGCGACGCTCGAGCGCTGGTCGTTGTGGCGCGACGGCGACGAGGCGCGCGTGATCGCCGTGCCGGGCGACCTCGGCCGCCCGCGAATCGGCCTGTCGAGCGCCGACCGCGCGCGGCTCGTCGCCGAAGTCGACGCGATCTATCACAACGGCACCAGCATGAACCATCTCGAATCGTTCGAGATGGCGCGCGCGGCCAACGTCGACGGCGTGATCGAGCTGCTGCGGATCGCGACCGAAGGCCGGCCGAAGACGTTCAACTACGTGTCGACGCTCGCGGTGTTCAGCATGCGCGAGCGCACCGGCACGCACGTATTCGACGAATCCGCGCCGATCGACGCCGAACAGCATCCGTCGGACCAGGGCTACACGACGAGCAAGTGGGTCGGCGAGCAGCTCGCGCATCTCGCGGCCGCGCGCGGCGTGCCGTGCAACGTGTTCCGTCTCGGCCTCGTGACGGGCGACGTGCGCCACGGCCGTTACGACGCGCTGCAGGCGTACTACCGGCTGCTGAAGAGCTGCGTGCTGATGGGCGCGGCGTTCGACGATTTCCGCTACGACCTCGTGATCACGCCCGTCGACTACGTCGCGCGCACGCTCGCGCATCTCGGCGCGAAGCATCCGGGCGGCGGCCGCGTGTTTCATCTGTCGACGATGCAGGTCACGCCGATGCGCACGGTGTTCGAAATGATGAACGCGCACCTGCCGGCGCCGATGCGCATGCTCACGCACCGCGCATGGATCGACGAGCTGCGCGTGCGCTACCGGCGCGGCGACGTGCAGCCGATCGTGCCCGTCGTGCAATGGATGATGAACATGAGCGACGCGGAGCTCGTGAAGCTCGCCCGCGAGCGCGAGGAAACCACGTTCATCTATGACTGCACGGCGACGCATCGCGAGCTCGAGGCGGCCGGCATCGTCGTGCCCGTGTTCGACGACGCGCTGCTGCAGCGATACCTGCGCGGCATGTTCGACGACGACGCGGACCTGCGCGCGCTCGCGCCCGAGCCGGACGACGGCGAGCGCGCTTCCTCCCTTCACTCCCACACGTGAAATGAAATTCATGGACGATCTCATCTATCAAGACGAACATGCGTCGCTGCAACCGCTCGAAGGCCTGACCGTGAGCGTGATCGGATACGGCATTCAGGGCCGCGCGTTCGCGGCGAATCTGCGCGACAGCGGCGTGTCGGTGCGCGTCGGCAACATCGACGACCGCTACTTCGAGCTCGCGCGCGCGGAAGGCCATCGCGTGACGGGCATCGCCGAGGCGGTCGCGCACGCGGACATCGTGCTGCTGCTGATTCCGGACGAGGCGCACGGCGCGGTGTTCGATGCCGGCATCGCGCCCAACCTGCGCGAAGGCGCGCTGCTGTGCGTCGCGCACGGGCACTCGCTCGTGCAGGGCGACGTGCGCCCGCTCGCCGGGCGCGATCTCGCGATGCTCGCGCCGCGCATGTACGGCGATCCGATCCGCCGCTACTATCTCGCCGGGCAGGGCGCGCCCGCTTACTTCGACATCGTCGCGGACCACACCGGCCGCGCGCGCGAGAAGGTGCTCGCCGTCGCGCGCGCGGTCGGCTTCACGCGCGCGGGCGTGATGGCGCTCGGCTACCGGCAGGAGACGTTCCTCGATCTGTTTCAGGAGCAGTTCCTCGCGCCCGCGCTCGTCGATCTCGTCGAGGCAGGGTTTCAGGCGCTCGTCGAGCGCGGCTTCAATCCGAAGGCCGCGCTGCTCGAAGTCTACGGCTCGGGCGAGATGGGCAAGATGATGCTCGACGGCGCGGATATCGGGCTCGACGAAGTCGTCGCGCTGCAAGGCTCGCCGACCTGCCAGGTCGGCTATCACCGCTGGCGCGGCCGCACGCTGCCCGCCGCCGTGCGCGAGCTCGCCGCGCGCGTGCTCGATCAGATCGACAGCGGCGACTTCGCCGCCTATCTGAAGGAACATGCGTCGAACGACTACGCGTCGCTCGACGCGGCGCGCCGCGCGGTGCTGAAGCGGCCGCTCAACGTGACGCACGCGCAAGTGCGCGCGGCGTTCCGCTTCCCGACCGAGAGCGCGGGCGGGCTCTATCAATCGACGGCGGCGGCCGCCGCCGACGCCGAGCCGGAGATCGCACGATGAGCGCCCGGCGTCTTCTCGTCGGCGCGACGTTCACGGCGTCGCCGCTCGATCCGCTGCTGCGCGCGCAAGGTTTCGACGACGTCGCGTTCACGCGCTACAACCAGCTTTTGCAAACGCTCGTCGCCCCCGATCCGCGGCACGCGGGCGACGCGACGCTGCTGCTCGTGCGGCTCGCGGACTTTGTGCGTCACGAAGCGGGCGAGCGCGCGCAAACGCCGGACGCGCTCGCCGCGCTGCTCGCGCAGCGTGCGCACGCATGGCTCGACGCGCTCGCATCGTTCGGCGCGAACCGTGCGGCGCCGTCGTGGATCGTCGTGCTGCCGTCGCCCGCGCTCGACGCGCGCGGCGCGAATCTCGCCGATGCGTGCCGACGGCTCGAACACGCGCTGCTCGGCGTGCCCGGCTTGCGCGCGCTCGACTGGGCCGACTTCGCCGCGTCGAGCGCGATCGCGCAGCCGTTCGATCCGGTCGCGGACAAGCTCGGCCACGTGCCGCTGACGATCGAGGGATTCGCCGCGTTCGCGCGGTGGCTCGCCGAGCGCGTGCGCGGCGAAGCAAGCGAAACGACGCGTGCCGCGGCGAACGCGAACGATACCGCACGCGCCGAATTGGCCGCTGTTGCGAGCGCGCACGCGCCCGCCGCCGCCGCCGAAGCCAGCGCCGTCGAAACCCGCGCCGCCGACACGCCGGCCTGCGTGCGCGCAAGCGCCCATTCGCGAGCCGCCGCGACGAGTGCGCACGCCCCCGCGCTCGGCGGGGCCACCGGGGCCGCCATTCAAACGAACACCGCCGCCACGCACGACGCCGCGCCGCCGCACACAGGCTCGCCAGCCGGCGGCACGACGGCCGCGGCGCCCGCGCCGTCGCTCGCCCGCTTCTTCGAGCGCCTGCAACTGCGCGTCGCGAGCGTGGCGCTCGACGACGAAACGGCGCTCGCGAAAAGCGCGCGCCTGAGCCACACGGCCGCGACGTTCCACCTGAGCGGCCGCCCGTATCTCGAAGCCGACCTGCTCGACGCGATCGCGCGCGACGCATGCGGCCTCGCGCTGACCATCGCCGACCGCTTCGGCCAATACGGCTGCAGCGGCTTCGCGCTCGTGCGCGCGGAGGCCGGGCTGCCCGTTCTCGCCGAATTCGTGCTGAGCTGCACGGTGCTCGGCAAGCAGGCCGAGCACGGCGTGCTGCTCGCGCTCGCGCTCGCGGCGCAACGCGCCGCGCTGCCGGCCGTCGCGCTCGACTACGTGCGCACCGACGGCAATCAGCCGGCCGTCGAGTTCGTCGACGCGATTGCCGCACAAGCAGGCGTCGCCGTCGAGCGAAGCGGCCCGCGCGCGCGGCTGCGCATCGCGCCCGCCGCGCTCGCCGACGCGGTGCTCGCCTGCGCGAAAGCGCCTCACGCGCTCGCGTCGAGCGCGCAGGCGCTCGACCTCGCCCCGCTCTTCTTCCGTTCAACCGCTTACCCGACCGCCCACCGATGAACGCGAACCCCGACGCCTTCAACCCATCCCGCGCCGCACCGCCCGACGACTGGTGGGCGCGCGACAGGCTGCACTACCGCGACGGCGCGCTGCACTTCTGCGGCCGCAACGTCGCCGAGCTCGCGGCCGCCTTCGCCGAACCGCTCTTCCTGTACGACCCGCAGCGCGCAGTCGACAACGTCGAACGCCTGCAACGCGCGCTCGGCGGCCTGCAAGGCGGCGACTTCCGCGTCTATTACGCGATGAAGGCGAATCGCTTTCGCCCGCTGCTGTCCGAGCTGCGGCGCTCGCCGGTCTTCGGCATCGACGCGTGCTCGCCCGAGGAATTGCGCGAAGCGCTCGCGTGCGGCTTCGCGCCCGAGCGCATCTCGTACACGGCGCACGGGATGATGCCGGACGAAGCGGCCCTCCTCGCCGCGTTGCCCGGCGTGCACGTGAACTGCGACACGCTCAGCGCGATCGCGCTGCTCGGCAGCCGCTCGCCCGGCCGCGAGATCGGCATCCGCGTGAATCCCGGCGTCGGCATCGGCTACGGCGACAGCGAACGCCTGAGCTACGCGGGCGCGAACGTGACGAAGTTCGGCATCTATGCGGAGCAGTTCGGCGCGGCGCTCGAGCTCGCCGCGCGGCACGGGCTCGCCGTGACGTGGCTGCACTGCCACGCGGGCTGCGGCTACCTCGATGCGCAACTCGCGTCGTTCGAGCGCGTGCTCGACGCGCTGGACGCGTTCGTCGCGCGCGTGCCCGGCCTGCGCGGCGTCAACCTCGGCGGCGGGCTCGGCCTGCCGCATCGCGCGACCGACGGGCCGCTCGACCTCGAGCGCTGGCGCGCGGCCGTGCACGCGCGCTTCGGCCGCCGCCCGCTCGCGCTCGCGATCGAGCCCGGCGATTTCATCGCGAAGGACGGCGGCATGCTCGTGCTGCGCGTCGCGTACGTCGAGCTCAAGCGCAACCGCCGCTTCGTCGGCCTGAACGGCGGCTTCAACCTCGCGATCGAGCCCGCGTTCTACGACCTGCCGTGCGAGCCCGTGCCGTGCGTGCGGCGGCCGGGCGCCGTGCAATCGGTGTGTCTCGCCGGCAACATCAACGAGGCGCTCGATGTGTGGGGCGACCACGTGAGCCTGCCGCCCGTCGAGCCGGGCGACTTCGTCGCGCTGCTGAACGCGGGCGGCTACGCGTCGTCGATGAGCTCGAACCACTGCCTGCGCGGACAGTTCCGCGAGCTCGCGCTGTTCGACGCCGCGCCGCATTGACCTCAACTTCAACGATAAGGAGCCCCAGCGTGTCCTCGCTTTCACGACAATTGAGCGATCTCGGCAGCCGGATCTTCACGAGCGCGCCGTTCGGCCCCGGCGTGTCGATGCAGAATCTCGCCGAATGGTCGTCGCTCGCGCATGTGCAACTGCTCGGCAAGGTCGCCGCCGAATTCGGCATCGACATCGGCCTCGAAGACGCCTACCGGCTCGACAGCTTCGAGCGGCTGCTGCATTACATCGAGCGGCAGCGCGGGCCGGCCGGCGACGCGCCGCCAGCGGGCGCAACGCCCATATCGGCCGCGGATACGGCCGGCGCCGCCCCCGCCACGATCGGTGCGCTGCTGCACGCGCGCGCCGACGCACTGCCCGACGAGCCGTTCCTGTTCTTCCCCGCCGACGATCGCGGCTACACGTATCGCGCGTTCCACGATCTCTCGCGCGCCGCCGCCGAAACACTGCACGCGCACGGGTTGCGGCGCGGCGACCGGCTGTCGGTCGTGCTGCCGAACGGCCCCGAGTTCCTCGCGTACTACTTCGGCGCGCATCTGCTCGGCGTCGTGTCGGTGCCGATCAATCCGGCGTTGAGCGCGGCCGAGTGTGCGTACATCGTCCGCAACAGCGGCGCGAAGCTCGTCGTGTTCGACCGGCGAATGACGAACCTGCGCGACGCGGTGCGCGCCGAGCTCGGCGACGATGACAGCGCGCGCCTCGCGAGCGCCGACGCCGCGTCCGGCTTCGGCCTCGAAGCGCTCGCGGCGGCGGCCGAGCACGCGACGATCGCCGCCGATCCCGATCTCGCCGCCGACGACGACGCGAGCATCCTCTACACGTCCGGCACCACGGGCCACCCGAAAGGCGTGGTGCTGTCGCACCGGAACCTGCTGGCCGACGCGCGCGCGCTCGCCGACTGGTTCGCGTTCGAGCCCGGCACGCGCACGATGTGCATCCTGCCGCTGTTCCACAACAACGGCCAGGTGATCACGCTGCTGTCGCCGCTGATCGCGGGCGGCAGCTCGGTGATCCTCGAAGGCAAATCGGCGCTGCCGTCGTTCTGGAAGCTGATCGACGCGTATCGCGTGAACTGGACGAGCGTGATGCCCGCGTTCCTGTCCGCGTTCCTCGAATACGGGCTCAAGCGCACCGACGGCACGCTGCGCGGCATCGTCTGCGGCGGCCAGGTGCTGCTCGACGAGGTGCGCAACCGCTTCGAGAGCGAATACCGCGTGCCGGTGTTCGAGGGCTTCGGCCTCACCGAGACGACATCGTTCGCGACGATGAACCGCCATCCCGCCGAGCGCCGCCGCTTCGGCTCGATCGGCGTCGCGCTGCCGTGCAACGCGCTGCGGATCGTCGACGCGCACGGCCGCGACGTCGCCGCGGGCGAGACGGGCGAGATGCTGATCCGCGGCGACAACGTCGCTGCGCGCTATCACGCGCGCGCCGAGCTCACCGCCGGGCGCTTTCGCGACGGCTGGCTGCACACGGGCGATTACGGCTACTGTGACGACGAAGGTCATTTCTTCTTCGCGACGCGCGCGGACGACCTGATCATCAAGGGCGGCGAGAACATCTATCCGGCCGAGATCGAGAACGTGCTGCACGGCTGCGCCGACATCGTCGAATGCGCGGCGCTCGGCGTGCCCGATCCGATTCTCGGCCAGGACGTGTGCGTGTACGTGAAGCTGCGGCCGTCGTCGACGCTCGGCAAGGACGACGTCCGCCGCCTGTGCGAAGGCCGCATCGCGCATTACAAGTGCCCGCGCCACGTCGTGCTGCTCAACGAGCTCGACGATCTGCCCGAGCTGCCGAAGGGCCCGACGCGCAAGATTCTCCGGCGCAAGCTGCTCGAGCACTTCGCGGCGCGGCGCGAACGGGAATCCGCATGACGCGCCGGGCCGCCGGCCTCGCGCATTTCACCGAACCGCATCGACCGACCATGAAGGAGACGCCATGAAGCTCGTACTGTTCCTGCATCTGATTTTCGTCGCCGCGTGGATGAGCTGCGTGATCGTCGAAGGCATCTTCGAGCACGCGATCGATCGGAGTCCGGAGCAGCGCGCGTTCATCTCGAAGCTGCACTGGGCCACCGACAAATACGTCGAGATTCCGGCCTTCACGATCGTATTGATCACGGGCGCGATCCTGCTCGCGCATCGCGCGCCGACGCCGCTGCTGCTCACGAAGGTCGCGTTCGGCACGCTCGCGATCGCATTGAACGCCGTGTGCGTGTGGATCGTCGTGCGCCGCAGGCATTACGCGGCGCGCGACGACTACGCGGCGTGGGAACGCATCGACCGCGTGCAGCACAAGCTCGGCGGGATCGTCGCGATCGCGATGCTCGTCGCGCTCGGCATCGGCGGCTACATGTTCGCAGGAGCATAAATGAAGGCATTGATTTTCCCTGGCCAGGGCTCGCAGGCGGCCGGCATGGGCAGCGATCTGTTCGAACGGCATCCGCGGATCGTCGAGCAGGCGGACGACGTGATGGGCCTGTCGGTCGCGCGCCTTTGCATCGACGATCCGGACGGCCTGCTCGCCGACACCCGCTATGCACAGCCGGCCATCTTCGTCGTCAACGCGCTCTGCCTCGCCGCCTGGCGCGACACGCACGACGACGCGCACGACGACGCGCACGTCTGGCTCGCCGGGCACAGCCTCGGCGAATACAGCGCGCTGCTCGCGGCGGGCGTGTTCGATTTCCGCACCGGGCTCGAGATCGTCAAGCGGCGCGGCGAGCTGTTCGCGTCCGTCGAAGGCGGCGCGATGGCGGCGGTCGTCGGCGTGAGCGCGGCCGAGCTCGGCCGCCGCCTGCGCGCGCGCGGCTTCGACGACGTCGACCTCGCGAACTACAACAGCGCCGGGCAAACCGTGATCGCGGGCCCGGCCGCATCGGTCGACGGCGCGGCGCGCATGCTCGACGCGTGCGGCGACGTCACCGTTCATCCGCTGAAGGTGAGCGGCGCGTTCCACTCGCGCTGCATGACGCCGCTCAAGCCCGAGTTCGACGCATTCCTCGCGCGCTTCACGCTCGCCGAGCCCGCGCGGCCCGTCGTGTCGAACGTGACCGCGCGCCCCTATCAGCCGCCCGGCACGCCCGCCGACTATCTCGTCGAGCAACTCGACCAACCGGTGCGCTGGCGCGACAGCGTCCGTCACATGCTGCGCTCGGGCGTCGACGAATGGGTCGAGCTCGGCCCCGGCCGCCGGGTCCTGACGCGCCTCGTCGACGCAATCCGGCGCGAACAGCCCGAACAGCCCGCCGCGCTGTCACCCGCATCTCTTTGAAGAGGACCGATCCGACATGTCACCCCTCCAATCCGCCCTCGCCGCCTGCCGGACGCTGACCGCGCCGCCGCCGCTCGCGCCCGCGTCCAACTTCGCCGACGTGCTGCGCTTTCGCGCCGAAACGACGCCCGACGAGTTCGCATACGGCTACCTCGGCTACGGCCGCATGCCGGACCGCGTGATGCGCTATGGCGACATTCACCGCCGCGCGCTCGCGATCGCGCGCGAAATCGTCGCGCACGGCCGCCCGGGCGACCCCGTGCTGCTGATCTTCCCGTCCGCCGCCGACTTCATCGAAGCGTTCTTCGGCTGCCTGTACGCGGGCCGGATGGCCGTGCCGGCGCTGCCGCCGCGCACCGAGAAAGAGCGCCGCCGGCTGATTTCGATTGCGCGCGATTGCGCGCCGTCGTTCGCGATCTGCGGCGCGGGCGAGCGGGACACCGTGCTCGCCGAGCTGTGCGCGGCGGGCGTCGTCGCGCCGCCGTGCCGCGAAGTCGACGCGTTCGACGCGATCGACGCGATCGCCGACGATGCCGCGCCCGCGCTGCCCGCCGTCGCGCCCGACAGCATCGCGTTCCTCCAGTACACGTCCGGCTCGACGTCCGATCCGAAGGGCGTGATGGTCGGCCACGACAACCTGCTCGCGAACGAGCGGCTGCTGCGCCGGCACTGGGGCAGCGATCGCGAGCGCTGGCTGATGGTGTCGTGGCTGCCGCACTATCACGACATGGGGCTGATCGGCGCAATCCTGCATCCGATCTACGCGGGGCGGCCCGCCGTGTTCATGTCGCCGCAGGACTTCCTCCAGCATCCGGCGCGCTGGCTCCACGCGGTGTCCGACTACGGCGCGACCTGCAGCGGCGCGCCGAACTTCGGCTACGAGCTGTGCCGCCGGCGCGCGAGCCGGATGGATCTCACGCGGCTCGATCTGTCGACATGGGAGCAGGCGTTCAACGGCGCGGAGCCGGTGCGGCCGCGCACGATGCGCGAGTTCGCCGACGCGTTCGCGTCCACCGGCTTTCGCTACGACGCTTTCGCGCCCTGCTACGGGCTCGCGGAGCTGACGCTCGCGGCAACGTCGAAGCAGCTCGGCGCGCCCGTCGTCATCCGGCGCGCCGACTACGGCGCGCTCGCCGACGGGCGCTTCGAACCGCACGAGGGGGACGGCAGGTCGATCGACGTCGTGTCGGTCGGCACGCTCGCGCATGCGGATCAGACGTTTCGCATCGTCGATCCTTCGACGGGCGAGCCGCAGCCGGTGGGCGCGATCGGCGAGATCTGCGTCGCGAGCGACAGCGTCTGCCACGGCTATTTCGGCCGCCCGGACGCAACCGACGCAACGTTCCGCGCATACCGTTGCGACGCCTTTCCGAACGGCATGCTGCGCACGGGCGACCTCGGCTTCGTCGACGATCGCGGCCATCTGTTCGTCTCGGGGCGGATCAAGGATCTGATCATCCTGAACGGCGTCAACTACTATCCGCAGGATATCGAAGGCGCGGTGCTCAACGTATCCGACCAGATCCGCGCGAACCGGCTCGCCGCGATCATGGTCGAGCGCGACGAGCAGGCGGGGGTCGTCGTCGTGCTGGAGGCGATCGGCCGGTTCGATCTCGCGACGCTCGCGCCGGAGATCGGCCGCGAGGTGTGGGACGCGTGCCAGCTGACGCTGAGCGGCGTGATCCGCGTGAAGAAGGGCGAGATCCATACGACGTCGAGCGGCAAGATCCAGCGCGCGACCTGCGCGAAGATGCTCGCGGACGGCGCGTTCACGATCGAGGATGCGCATTTGCACGACGCCGCGCAAGCGTGGCTCGCGCCGCTGATCGAGCGGTGCGCGGGCGGTGGCCGCGAGGCTTCAGGCGACGCGCGGGCCGTCGCCTGACCGCGCGCGGCGCGGCGCTCGCGCTCGATTCCTCGGACGGTCGCGTGGCGGCGTTCGGTGTTTTGCGTTTTGCGTTTTGCGTTTTGCGTTTTGCGTTTTGCGTTTTGCGTTTTGCGCCGGGTGTCGCGTGTCGCGTGTCGTGAGTCGTAAGTCGTGAGTCGTGCGTGTCGCGCGTGTCGTGCGTCGTACGTTCTACGCTCCACTTTCTACCTGCGCGGCGATCGTCGGTCCCGCGAACGCCGTGCATGGATCGAGCGGAATTCGCGGACACGCATCGCCGGAATCCTCGCATCGCGCCGCACACCGGGTTATAGTCCGGCGTGCGCGCGCCGCACGCACGCATGCATGCGGCGCGACGTGACATGCGCCACGCGCACGCCCGTCGCCTCCGTCCCGGCATCGCGCCGTTCTTCGACACCAACCCGCACGGGCGGCCCGCCGGGCCGTCCGGCATCCGATTCGTTCAAACGCCGATCGATGGCTTCGTTGATTCTCGTTCTCGCCTGCCTCGTCGCGGGCGCCGCGCTCGCACGGAGCAAGCGCCTGCCGGACAACTTCCCGGCCAGCCTCAATTATTTCGTCATCCAGATTTCGCTGCCCGCGCTCGTGCTGCAGCATCTGCACCGAATCGCCTTCGGCGCGGACGTGCTGTGGCTCTTCGCGACGCCCGTCATCGTGTTCGCGGCCACCGCGGCGCTCGCGCTCGCGGCGGGCGCGCTGCTCGGCCTCGACAAGGCGACGGTCGGCTGCCTCACGCTCGTCTGCGGCACGAGCAACACGTCGATCGTCGGCGTGCCGGTCGTGCAGGCGCTGATCGGCGGCGCGGCGGTCGGCCACGCGCTCGTCGTCGACCAGGCGAACTTCATCGTGATGTGCACGGCGGGCCTCGTCGCCGCCGATCTGTATGCCGGCAGCGCGACGAGCTGGCGCGGCGTCGCGCGGCAGCTCGCCGGCTACCGTCCGATTCAGGCGATGGCGCTTGCGCTGCTGTTGCGGCCGGTGCCGTTCCCGCCCGCCGTCGAGGACGTGCTGAGCGCGCTCGGCGCAACCCTCACGCCGATCGCGATGATCTCGGTGGGCGCAAGCTTCAGCCTGCGCAGCGCCCGCGACGCCGCGCGAAACTTCGTCGTGGGCATCGGCCTCAAGCTGCTCGTCGTGCCGGCGATCGTGCTCGCGTGCGGGCTCTACCTGTTCGCGCAGCGGGGCGTGCCGCTCGCCGTCGCGCTCGTGCAGGCGACGATGCCGCCGATGATCATCGCGGGGCTCATCGCGATCGACAGGAAGCTCGACCCGCCGCTCGCGGGCGCGCTGATGACGCTGGGCGTGCCGGCGTCGATCGCGGCCGCGTGGCTATGGCGCGGCGCGCTGCCCTATTGAGACGGCCGAAACGGCCGCGAGATTTGATTCGGAACACGAACCGTCCGGCCCGCGGCGCACGGTCTTCGTCGAGTGCCCGGCCCGGCGCGGATATCGCGTGCACGCGGCGGTTCTCGCCGCAACCGTGGCGAAAAGCGCGCCGCGCCCCGTCGGTCGAACGCGGCGCAACGGCGCTCGCGCGGCCGTCACGCACCGTCGGACAACAACCGGTGCATTTCGTGGAACACCATGTCGGGCCGCGCGGCAATCTTCAGCGGCACGCCCGACGCGACGAAGCCGAGCGATTCGTAAAAGCCGCGCGCCGAATCGCGTGCAGTGCACCAGACGACCTTTCCGTCCCGCCGCTGCGCGTACTCGATGCACGCGCGCATCAGCCGCGTGCCGACGCCGTGCCCCTGCATGAACGGCTCGACGGCCACGCCGCGCAGCCGCCACGCGCTGTCCGGCGGGAAATCGCGGAACGCCTGCCGGCAGATCGTCGCGACGGCGACGATCCCGTCCGGCGTTCGGGCCGCCAGATGAAGCGTCGCCTCGTGGTCGTCGCACGGAAAGCGGCTCGCGTTCTCGTCCCCGTCCAGCAGAATTCTGGCCCTGAGCGGCAACACGGACGCAACCGGCACGGTCACGATTGAGTACGACTGTTGATCGACGAGCATCGGCTGTTTACGAAAAAATTGATTGACCCATTCTAAATGCGCGAATGTTTTCGTTCGCAAAAAAATATTTGTTGTTCACCCCGGCCGATGCGGTTAATCTGAATAAATGTTGCTCGCTTCATTAATTTCAAGCAAACAAACTGCGATCACAGATAATGGAGAAAATCTCGTCCGATACGGGCAGCGCCTATGACGAGATCCGTTCGCGGATCTTCGACGGCCGATTGTCGCCCGGGCAGAAAATCTCTCACCGGGGCCTCGCACACGAGCTGGGCGTCGGGCAGATGCCGGTGCGCAGCGCACTGCAACTGCTCGCGTCGGAAGGGCTCGTCAACATCGTCGACAAGAGCGGCACCTTCGTCAACGAGCCGACACGCGACGATCTGCGCGAAATCTACGAGCTGCGCCTCGCGCTGGAAAGCACCGCGGCGTACCTCGCCGCGCGCGGCGGCGCGACGGACGGGCTGTCGCGCTCGCACGCGCAGATGCGCCGGCTCGTCGACGAAAACAGCGCCGACATCATGGTCGAACAGAAAATCGGCTGGGTCTTTCATGACGAAATATTCAAGGCCGCGCGCAACGACCGGCTATTTACGACATACAAGCTACTGCGCGCGCAAACTCACGCGCTGAACGAATTGCCGCGAAGCGATTTCGCGACGGTCAGGCGCGGCACGCTCGAACATTTGGAGATTTGCGCGGCCATCGATATGCGGGACGCGGAAACGGCGCGGCGCCTGATGTGGAATCACGTGATCGACGGCACTCCGGACAGAATCCGATTAATTCGAGCTCAATATGACACTGGCCAATAAAAAAATTCCTTTATCGCTGCTGATGATTCTCGGCCTCGCGTTCGGCGTGGCCTTCGGCCTGATCGCGCCCGCCGCGAGCCGCGATCTGGCGTTCATTTCGACGCTGTTCGGCCACGCGATCAAGATGGTCGTGCTGCCGCTGATCCTGCTGTCGGTGACGCTCGGCGCGTTCCGCGCCGGCACGCAGCGCGGCCGGCTCGGCAAGACGGCCGCGTTCAGCCTCGTGTTCTTCGTGTTGATGACGGTGCTCGCCGCGTCGCTCGGCCTCGCGCTCAACTGGCTGTTCCGGCCGGGCATCGGCGCGAGCCATGCGCAGACGGCGTCGATGCCTGCGAATCTCGCGAGCGGCATCGACTGGCTGAAGTTCCTGACCGACATGATCCCGTCGAACATCGTCGGCGCGCTCGCGGCCGGCAATTCGCTGCCGGTGCTCGTGTTCGGCGTGCTGCTCGGCTGCGCGCTCGCCGCCGTCGAGGATCGCGCGGCGCCGTTCGTCGCCGTCTGCGAATCGATGCTCGCCGCATTCTTCAAGATGACGGAGTGGGTTGTGTCGCTGTCCCCGATTGCGATCTTCGCTGCGATCGCAGTGCTGCTGTCGTCGAAGGGGCTCGCCGCGATGGCGCCGCTCGCGAAGCTGCTCGGCATCGCATACCTCGGCATGGCGGTTCTCGCGCTGTGGCTCACGCTGATCGTCAAGCTCGCCGGCCATTCGCCGCGCGCGGTCGTACGCAAGGTCAGCGAGCCGCTGATTCTCGGCTTCACGACGCGCTCGTCCGAAATCACGTTCCCCGTGCATCTGAAGAAGCTGACGGAGATGGGCGTGCCGGCGTCGGTCGCGTCGACGGTGCTGCCGCTGTCGTACATCTTCAATCGCGAAGGCGCGGTGCTCTATACGGTGCTCGCGGTGTGCTATCTCGCGGACGCGTATCAGCTCGCATGGAGCTGGCCGCTGATGATCACGATCGCCGTGCTGACGATCATCACGATCGACGGCGCCGCGAACGTGCCGTCCGGCGCGGTCGTCGCGATCACGGTGATCCTCGCCGCGATCGGGCTGCCCGCCGAAGCGGTGCTGCTGATTCTCGGCGTCGACGCGTTCTTCGACATGGGCCGCACCGCGCTCAACGTGTACGCGAGCACGGTCGCGACGACGCTCGCGAGCCGCGTGTCGGGCGTCACGCCGGAGATCGCGGACGCCGCGGCGCACGCGTCGCGCGTCTGAAGCATGTCGTGCGCGCCGTCGACACCGGCGCGCGAAGCGGAAACGGCGCGGCGAAGGCTGCCGGAAACCGAAGATTCGACGACCGGCGCGGCGCGCCGGCCGATGCGGGAAAGTTTTTGCGAGCGCGATGCTCGGCGGTTCGGTGGATGCGGCACGCCGCGCGTGCGGCGGCGCACGACACGGCAACCGCCTCGCATGACATCGCCCGCGCGATTGTAGTTCCGTCTGCGAGTATTTCTGGCCCTCGGATGCAGGCGGTTACGCAGTCCCTGTCGCCCCACGCTGGGACTGCGCTTTTTATTGTCGGACCCAGCGGCGCAACGAAACGATGAGTTCGCGTTTCATGCGCCGCTGCCAAGTGTAGGCCGAGACACGGCGCGCGAAACAGGCGTCGCGCCGCCGCAGGCCGGTTGGATCGATTCGATACGAATCGTCGTTCTTGCGCCGCCGATGCGAAGCGACGGCTGCGCCTCCCGCTCTTCATCGCGCATGCCGGCCGTCACGCGACGGGCGTCGGATTCGTGCGCCCGTCGCGTTCGCGCGGTCCTCAGGCTCTTGGGCTCTTGGGCTCTTGGGCTCTTGGGCTCTTGGGCTCTTGGGCTCTTGGGCCGTCAGGCAGGCAGTTGGACACTCAGGCAGCAGGGCTCTTCAGCTCTTCAGCTCTTCAGCTCTTCAGCTCTTCAGCTCTTCAGCTCTTCAGCTCTTCAGCTCTTCAGCTCTTCAGCATTCGAGCGCTTCGATCATCGAGCGTTCGAACATTCGGCCCATCAGATTCCGACTCTCAGGCTCGTGAGCGCCATCGGACTTCCTGACGCCGTGCCCCCGGCTATCGTGTTTTCCGACCAAGCAAGTCAGACGCGCATCGGCGCATGCGGCGGCTCACGATCCGCAGCCGCCGCACGCACCGCTCAACGCGCCGCGACGTCCTGCTGCCGAGGCTCGCGCGCACCGACGGCCACGTCGCCCGCCCAGCCGCCGCCGAGCGCGCGAATCAGGTTGACCGTCGACACCGCCTGCGTGCCCGTCAGCTGATTCGACTGCAATTGCGATTCGAGCACCGAGCGCTCGCTGTCGATCACGTCGAGATAGCTGACCGCGCCTTCCTGATACTGCGTGCGCGAGAGCGTCGCCGCGCGCCGCGACGCGTTGACCGCATCGCTCTGCGCGCGAATCTGATCGTCGAGCAGACGCAGATCGGCGAGGTTGTCCTCGACCTCGCGGAACGCGACAAGCACCTGCTGCCGGTAGTTCGCGACTTCCTCGTCGTACTTCGCGCGCGCCTGCGCGACGCCCGCGCTGCGCCGTCCGCCGTCGAAGATCGGCAGCGTGAGCGCCGTGCCCGCGAACGGCCCGAGCAGGAACGTGCGGCTCGACCACAGGAACAGATTGCCGAGCGTCGCCGCTTCATAGCCGAACGAGCCGGTGATGTCGAGCTTCGGGAAGTACGCGGACTTCGCGAGGCCGATGCGCGCGTTCGCGGCCATCATCGCGCGCTCGGCGGCCGCGATGTCGGGCCGCCGCTCGAGCAGCGCCGACGGCAGCCCCGCCGGCACCCGCACCGCCACCGGCACGATCGGCGTTTCCTTGAACGAGAAATCCGCGGGCGCCTTGCCGAGCAGGATCGCGAGCGCATGCTCGGATGCGGCGCGCCGCCGCTCGACGCCGACCGCGTCCGCCTGCGCGGTCGCGAGCTCGTTCTTCGCGCGCGACACGTCGAGCTCGCCGATGTCGCCCTCGCTGAAGCGCCGCTGCACGAGCTTCAGCGCCTGCTCGCGCAGTTCGACCGTGCGCCGGTACAGATCCTGGTCGGAATCGAGCCGGCGCAGCTCGAAATAATTTTGCGCGACGTCCGCCTGCAACGCGAGCTGCACCGAGCGGAACAGCGCCTGGCTCTGCGCTTCATCCGCGCGCGACGCTTCGACGTTGCGGCCGACCCGGCCGAACAAATCCGCTTCGTACGACACCGTGCCCTGCGCGCGCCAGAGCGTCGCGTTCGTCGGGCCCGCGCCTTGCGGCTGGAATTGCGACGCCGACGACAGCCCCTCGCGCGTCGGCCCGAAGCCGGCGCCCACTTGCGGGAACCACTGCGAGCGCGCGGCGCGCGTCGCCGCGCGCGCCTGCTCGACGCGCGCCGCCGCGGCCTTCAGGTTCTGGTTCGCCGCGAGCGCCTGCTCCTCGAGCGCGTCGAGCACGGGGTCTCCGAATACCCGCCACCATTCGCCGCGATGCGCGTCGTCGGCGGGCTCGGCGGCCTTCCACGTGCCGGCCTGCTCGCCCTGCGCGAGCGTCGGCGCTTCCTTGAACGCGGCGGGCGTCGCGACGTCCGGCCGCTTGTAGTCGGGCCCGACCGCGCACGCGGCGAGCAGCGCGACGAGCAGGCCGCTCGCCGCCGCGATCTTCGCGACGCGCGCGATGCGTTCGTTGATGTTGGTCTTGTTCATCTTCCTATCCTCAAGCGTCCGGAGCCGGCAGCCCGTAGCCCGCCGAATCCTTCTGCGCGACGTGAATCTTGCCGCCCGCGAGCGTGCGCAGCACCACGTAGAACACCGGCGTCAGCATCAGGCCGAACAGCGTCACGCCGAGCATCCCGAAGAACACCGCGATGCCCATCGCGTGCCGCATCTCCGCGCCTGCGCCCGTCGACAGCACGAGCGGCACGACGCCCATGATGAACGCGATCGACGTCATCAGGATCGGGCGCAGCCGCAGCCGGCTCGCCTCGACGGCGGCCTCGAACGGCGTCTTGCCGTCGTGCTCGAGCTCGCGCGCGAATTCGACGATCAGGATCGCGTTCTTCGCGGACAGCCCCACGAGCACCATCAGCCCGATCTGCGTGAAGATGTTGTTGTCGCCCTGCGTGAGCCACACGCCGGTGAGCGCCGACAGAATGCTCATCGGCACGATCAGGATCACCGCGAGCGGCAGCGTCAGGCTTTCATACAGCGCGGCGAGCACGAGGAACACGAGCAGCACGCTGATCGGGAACACCCAGAACGCCGAGTCGCCGGCCAGAATCTGCTGATACGTGAGATCGGTCCATTCGAACTTCACGCCGCGCGGCAGCGTCTGCGCGGCGATCCGCTCGACGGCCGCCTGCGCCTGCCCCGACGAGTAGCCGGGCGCGGGCCCGCCGTTCACGTCGGCCGCCGTGTACGCGTTGTAGCGCACGACCATCTCCGGCCCGAACGTCGGCGACACCGTGACGAGCGACGACAACGGCACCATCTCGCCCGCCGCGTTGCGCGTCTTCAGCTGCAGGATGTCGTCCGCGCGCTGGCGGAACGGCGCGTCCGCCTGCACGCGCACCTGATAGACGCGGCCGAAGCGGTTGAAGTCGTTCACGTACAGCGAGCCGAGATAGATCTGCATCGTGTCGAACACGTCGGTCACGTTCACGCCGAGCTGCTTCGCCTTCACGCGGTCGAGGTCGACGTTCAGCTGCGGCACGTTGATCTGGTAGCTCGTGAAGAGCGGCCCGAGCTCGGGCGCCTGTTGCGCACGCTTGATGAAGTCGTTCGTCGCATCCGCGAGCCGCGCGTAGCCTACCGCGCCGCGATCCTCGATCTGCATCTTGAAGCCGCCGAGCGTGCCTAGGCCGAGTACGGGCGGCGGCGGGAACACCGCGACGAATGAATCCTTGATCGCCGCGTACTGCTGATTCAGCGCGCCCGCGATCGCTCCCGCCGACAACGCCTTGCCGTGACGCTGATTGAACGGCTTCAGCGTGACGAACACGATGCCCGCGCTCGAGCTGTTCGTGAAGCCGTTCACCGACAGCCCCGGGAACGCGACCGCGCTCTCGACGCCCGGCTGCTTGAGCGCGATCGCGCCCATGTCGCGGATCACCTTCTCGGTGCGGTCGAGCGACGCGCCGTTCGGCAATTGCGCGAACGCGATCAGATACTCCTTGTCCTGCGCGGGCACGAAGCCGCCCGGCACGATCTTCGAGATCATCACGGTCGCGCCGACGAGCGCGAGATACACGCCGAGCATCACCGCCTTTCTCGACAGCACGCCGCGCACGCCGCGCCCGTAGTTCTCCGCGCCGCGATGGAACACCTTGTTGAAGCCGCGGAAGAAGCCGCCGAGCACGCGGTTCATCACGCGCGTGAGCCAGTCTTCCTTGTCGCCGTGGCCCTTGAGCAGGATCGCCGACAGCGCGGGCGACAGCGTCAGCGAGTTGAACGCCGAGATCACCGTCGAGATCGCGATCGTCATCGCGAACTGCTTGTAGAACTGGCCCGTCAGGCCCGACATGAACGCGAGCGGCACGAACACGGCGACGAGCGTCAACGCGATCGCGATGATCGGCCCGCTCACTTCCTGCATCGCTTTGTAGGTCGCCTGCCGCGCGGTGAGCCCGTTCTCGATGTTCCGCTCGACGTTCTCGACGACGACGATCGCATCGTCGACGACGATCCCGATCGCGAGCACCATCCCGAACAGCGACAGCGCGTTGATCGAATAGCCGAACAGCAGCAGCAGCGAGAACGTACCGACGATCGACACCGGCACCGCGATCAGCGGAATGATCGACGCGCGCCACGTCTGCAGGAACACGATCACGACGATCACGACGAGCGCGATCGCTTCGAGCAGCGTGTGGACGACCGCCTTGATCGACGAGCGCACGAACTGCGTCGGGTCGTAGACGATCTTGTAGTCGACGCCCGCCGGGAAGTCCTGCTTCAACTCGGCCATCGTCTTGCGCACTTCGTCGGAGATCGCGAGCGAGTTCGCGCCCGGCGACTGGTTGATCGCCATCGCGACGGCCGGCTTGTTGTCGAGCAGCGAGCGCAGCCCGTACTCGGACGCGTCGAGCTCGATGCGCGCGATGTCGCGCAAGTGCGTGACGCCGCCGTCCGGCGCGGTCTTCACGACGATGTCGCCGAATTCGTCCTCGTTCTGCAGGCGGCCGCGCGCGTTCACCGACAGTTGCAGCGGCGTGCCGGGCAGCGTCGGCGACGCGCCGATCACGCCCGCGGCGACCTGCACGTTCTGCTCGCGGATCGCGCGCACGACGTCGTCGGCCGTGAGATTGCGCTGCGCGACCTTCTGCGGATCGAGCCACACGCGCATCGCGTAATCGCCCGCGCCCCAGAGCTGCACCTGGCCGACGCCCTGGATGCGCGACAGACGATCCTTCACGTTGATGAGCGCGTAGTTGCGCAGATACGTCATGTCGTAGCTGTCGTTCGGCGAGATCAGGTGCACGACCATCGTCAGCGTCGGCGAGCTCTTGACCGTCGTGATGCCGAGCCGCTGCACGTCTTCCGGCAGGCGCGGCAGCGCCTGGTTCACGCGGTTCTGCACGAGCTGCGTGGCCTTGTCCGGATCGGTGCCGAGCTTGAACGTGACGGTGATCGTCATGTTGCCGTCGCTGTTCGCCTGCGACTGCATGTACAGCATGTCCTCGACGCCGTTGATCTGCTCCTCGAGCGGCGACGCGACCGTCTCGGCGATCACCTTCGGGTTCGCGCCCGGGTACTGCGCCTTGACGATCACGGACGGCGGCACGACTTCCGGATACTCGGAAATCGGCAGCAGGAACATCGCGATCATCCCGGCGAGCAGGATGACGACCGACAGCACCCCTGCGAAGATCGGTCGATCGATGAAGAATTTCGATATGTTCATGGAAGGCTCTATCTGATTAGGCGCGCCGGCGCGGCGGGCGCTCCGGGAATACGGCCGCCCGTCACGCGCGCGCGTTGCCCGGCGCGCCCTGCGGACGCTGCACGCCGCCCGCCACGGGCGTCGCGGCTGCGGCGTCGTCGCCGCCCGTCATCGGCACGAGATGCGGCTTCACCTGCTCGCCCGGACGCACGCGCTGCGTGCCGTTCACGACGATCCGGTCGCCCGCCGCGAGCCCGCCCGCGATCACGCGCTGATTGCCGTGCTGCGAGCCGAGCTGCACTTCGCGGTACGACACGCGGCCCTGCTGGTCGACGACGAACACGAACTTCTTGTCCTGGTCGGTGTTGATCGCCGCATCGTCGATCAGCAGCGCCGGATGCGGCGCGCTGCCGCCCACCTTCACGCGCGCATAGAGGCCCGGGACGAGCGCGCCGTCCGCGTTGTCGAAGCGCGCGCGCACGCGGATCGTGCCGGACGAGGTGTCGAGCCGGTTGTCGACCGAATCGATCACGCCCTGCCGCGAGTAGCCGCGCTCGTTCGCGAGGCCGAGCTCGACGGGCACCTTGCGGCCGTCCTTCGCGCCGCCGATGTATTGCAGGTACGTTTGCTCGTCCGCGTCGAACGACGCGTAGATCGGCGACACCGACACGAGCGTCGTGAGCGGCGCGGCCGACGCGCCCGCCGACACGACGTTGCCGAGCGTGATCTCCGCGCGCGACACGCGGCCCGACACGGGCGCGCTGATCCTCGTGTAGCCGAGGTTGATCCGCGCCGTTTCGAGCGCGGCTTCGGCCGCCTTCAGGTTCGCCGTCGCCTCGCGCGCGGCGTTCTGCTTTTCGTCGTAGTCGCGCTTGGCGATCGCGTTGTCGCCGATCAGGCGCTGCGCGCGCTGCCAGTCGCTCTGCGCGTAGCCGTTGCGGGCCTGCGCGCCGGCGAGCTGCGCGGCCGCGCGATCGACTTCCGCCTGGTAAGGACGCGGATCGATCACGAACAGCACGTCGCCCTTCTTCACGAGCGCGCCGTCCTTGAAGTTCACCGACACGATCGTGCCCGACACGAGCGGACGCACGTCGACCTTCTCGACCGCCTCGAGCCGGCCCGAATAGGACTGCCAGTCGGTGATCGTCTTCGACAGCACGGTCGCGACGTCGACCTCCGGCAGCGGCGCCGCCGCCTTGTCCGGCGCGCCCGCGTTCACGCGGATCGCGCCGAACGCGCCGAGGCCCGCGATGACAACGGCCGCAAGCGTCGCGGCCGCGATCCGCGAACGGGAAGTACGCAAGATAGCCATGAATAAACCCCCAAGTTGTCGGTTGTTCTGGATTCGGATGAAAGCAGCGTCAGCCCGGCGAACCCGTGCTGAAGCGGCTTTGAAAGAATCGCGCCGCCTCTTCGAGCGCGGGCGCGTGATCGGCGAGCGCCGCGTGCGACACGTCCCGGTAGCGGACCACCTGCGTCGGCACGCCCGCGTCGATCAGGCAGCTCGCGTATTTCTCGGCCTCGACGTGCAGCACGTCGTTCTGCGCGGTCGCGACGAGCGTCGGCGGCAGCCCCGCGAGGCGCACCGATTCGAGCGGCGCCGCATACGGATGCATGCGCTGCGACGGCTGCGGCAAGTAAGCGCGATAGCACGCGGCGCACTCCTGCGCGGTGATGTCGGACGACGCGACGCGCGCCGCGTCGGCGAGCCGCGTGAGGCTCGGATCGAGCATCGGGCCGATCAGCGCCTGCGCGGCGATGCGGATCTCGCCGCGGTCGCGCGCGATGAACGCGAGGCAGTTCGCGAGCTGGCCGCCCGCGTCGTGCCCCGCGACGCCGATCTTGCGCGGATTGCCGCCGAACGCGCGCGCGCGGGCCTCGGCCCAGCGCGCCGCGCAGTACGCGTCTTCCGGCGCGGCCGGGAACGGATGCCGCGGCGCGAGCGAATAATCGACCGACACGACGAGCGCCGGCACGTGCTCGGCGAGATGGCGCGCGGCGCGGTCGGCATCGTCGAGCGAGCCGCGCACGAAGCCGCCGCCGTGGAAATAAAGCACTACCGGCAACGAGGACTTTTCGGGGCGCCGGTAGAGGCGCAGCACGATGTCCTGCGCGTAGCCGCCGATCACGACGTCCGACACCGCGAGCGCCGGCCGCGCGCGCGCGCCTTCTGCGCTCGTGCGGGGGATTGGGCGGCGGAAATCGAATGCGTCCATGACGTGTCGTGCGCGGCGTCGCGCGTCCATTACGAGATGGATCGAATTCTGGGTCCGGCAGACATCGGGATAAATGCCTATAATCCGGCAACACAATTCACGTCCCCTGAACAATCGTCGGCTGCGCCGCCTTCATCGGTGTCGCGGCCTGCGTCTGTTCAGGGCGTCAATATCGCGGAGGTAAAGTAATGGACCGGCTGCAGGCCATGCAGGTGTTTACGCGCGTCGTCGATACGAACAGCTTTACCAAAGCGGCCGAGACGCTCGGCCTGCCGCGCGCGTCGGTGACGACGATCATCCAGAATCTGGAAGCCTTCCTCGGCGTGCGGCTGATGCACCGGACGACGCGCCGTCTGTCCCTCACGCCCGACGGCGCCGCGTACTACGAGCGCTGCGTGCGGATTCTCGCGGACGTCGAGGAAACCGAGGCGAGCTTCCAGACGAACAATCGAAAACCGCACGGCAAGCTGCGGGTCGACATGCCGGGTTCGATCGGACGCCTGATCGTGATTCCCGCGCTGTGCGAATTCCATTCGCGCTTTCCGGACATCGACCTGCAGCTCGGCCTGTCGGACCGGCCGGTCGATCTGCTGCAGGAAGGCATCGACTGCGTGATCCGCGTCGGCGCGCTGCAGGATTCGTCGCTCGTCGCGCGGCGCGTCGGGCTGTTCGAGGGCACGACGGTCGCCTCGCCCGCGTATCTCGAGAAGTACGGCGAGCCGCAGACGATCGAGGAGCTCGCGCAGCACAAGGCCGTCAACTACTTCTCGAGCCGCACCGGGCGCACGATCGATTGGGCGTTCCTGATCGACGGCAAGGAAGTCGAGGTGAAGATGAACGGCCTCGTGTCGGTCAACGACGCGGACGCGTACGTGACCTGCGGGATCGAAGGCTTCGGGCTGATCCAGCCGCCGCTCTTCATGGTGCTGCCGCAACTGCGCAACGGCGCGCTGAAGGAGGTGCTGCCGGGCTACAAGCCGCTGCCGATGCCGATTTCGGTCGTCTATCCGCACAGCCGGCATCTGTCGCCGAAAGTGCGCGTGTTCGTCGACTGGATCGCCGAGATCTTCGAGCGCTGCCCGCTGCTGAGCGGCCGCAAGGGGCTCGATGCGACCTGCAGCAAGCGCACGTTCGAGGAAGCCGAGCGCGCGCCGTCGCTCGACACGCCGGTGTTGAACGAGTGGGTCGCTTGAGCGGTCGGGGTCGGTCGCGCGCGCGTGCAAAAGCGCGCGCGGGCCGGTCGTCCAATTTTTTCGCCGTCGACGAACGGGCGCGCCGCAGCGGCCGCGCGCGGGAATGCCGCGTTGCGCCGGCGAGCGCCGCGATAGACGATCGTACGCGCAACTCATTCTTTCGTTTGTCCGCTTTTAATTGAACGCCTTCTTAAGAGCGGATCGGCCGGTTGACGCAATCGGCGCTTCGCGGCGTTCGCCAGACCTCGAGAACGCTCCCGGCGCAATGCGCGCCGCGATTCGGTCTGCCGGCCCCGCACCGTCTTCCCAGTGCATTCGGAACGTCGACGGCGCGGCGTTCGCAGCGCCTTCGCCGACAGCGTTCCTGCGAGCCGCAGCAGCGAATGCGCGCCGGCTCCCTCGCCTGCGAAGCGCTCGGGCATATCGCAGCGCGCGCGTGAACGATGAACGGACTGGCGACGCGCACAATCTTCGCAGGTCCTCTTTCTCTGCATGTCATCCGGCACTGCGCGAATCTCTTTGCCGCACCGGCTTGCATCATTTCAACGGTTGATTGCGACGTGCAATGTGTAATGTGCGATGTGCAACGCGCGGCGCACGACGGCCGGCGCGGCCCGCACGCGAGATCGCGGCAGCGCCTGTCGATCGAAACCCGCGCACGACGCGCGACGATCGGGGGCAAACGTGGACGCGAGCCCATCGCGTCCCGTTCGGACGACGAGCCAGTTTGTTGCTCGCGTTCGACGTCGCCGCTACTCGCTGGGCTCTCCGTTCGCGTAGCGCATATCGCGTAATGCGCAGATCCGCCCTCGCCCGGAAAATTCGGCGCGATGATTCGCGCAACGCGCCGCCGCGCTTGTTGCGGCGCGCAGCGAAAGTGCGCAGCGCATTCGCACGCGGCGCAGCGTTCCGCCCGGGCGCGCACGTCGCCGCTCGCACGCCGCCCCGCTTATCCACGACACGCGTCGCGCGCCCTCGTCGCAAGCCCCTGCCGACGTCACGGACTCCGATTGTTCCATCCTCGCAACAATTCAATTCGCGACATCGCCATTTATCGCCGCCGCGCGCGCGCCTAAAGTACAGCCTGTCGCGCACCGCTTTCGGCGTGCGCATCGAATCGACAGGAGTCACATCATGAAACGCAGCAGTCTTCTCGCCGTCGCCGCCTTCGCGCTCGCCGTTGCCGCGCCGGCATTCGCGGACGGCGGGATCAGCCCTGCGGGCAGCGACGGCGACGCGTCGTGGCACGGCCACAGCCCCCGCACGCGCGCCGAAGTCCGCGCGGATCTCGAACAGGCGCAACGCGACGGCACGCTCGCCGCGTTGCGCAAGTCGATGTCGTACGCACCGCCCGGCGCCGAGCTCGTCGCGCAGCGTGCGTATCGTCCGGACCCCGACGCGAATCAGCTCGCGGGCGCAGGCCGGTAAACGCGACGCGCCGCGCATCGAAGCCGATGCGCGGCGCGTCATGCAGCATGCAGCCACGTCATTCTTCAGTGCGAGATCACGATCATGAACAGTCCGATTCCATCGCAGCTCGATCACTGGGACGACAGCACGCCCGTGTGGAAACCGTTCCGCTCGACCGCGCCGTCACGCTGACCGACGCGCGCCGCATGCGTCAGCGGCGCGGCACGCCGTCCTTCCATTCGCCCCAGTGCGTGACGATGTCCTGCACGAGCGGGTTGCCCGCGCGATACAGGTTCTCGGTCGCGAGCGGGAAGCCGCCCTGATCCGCGTAGTTCAGCAGATTGTCGACGCTCGTCTGGCCTTGATACGGGCGATCGAAATCCGAGCCGGTGCGCAGCACCGCGACGCGATTCAGATCGACGCGGTTCACGCTCGCCGCGCGCTTGAGCGCTTCGAACGTCGAATTGTCTTCCTGCGCGGTCATGCAATACGTGCCCTTGTTGTCGGTGAGGATCTTCGTCCATTGACGCGCGCGCTCGCCGAGCAGCGTGCCGGAGAACCACGTGTTGCCCGACGACGTGTCGCAACGCGTGACCACGGGCGGCTGGTTCGCCGGCGCGTAGTTGAACTTCGCGCGCGCCGCCTGCGCTTGCGCGCTGTCGGCGAGCTGGACGTTGCGCGACAGCGCGTACGCGGCGTCCGCGAGCGTGCCGTTCAACTGGAACACCTCGGTGCGATAGTCGAGCGGCGGCTTGTCGCTCGGGCTCTTCGTGTTGATGCCGAGATAGCCGCCGCTCCAGCCGGCCGGAATCTCGCGCGCGTCGAGCTCCCATTGCAGGCCGAAGTCGACGAGGTATTTCGCCCACGCGGCGGTGCCGAGCGTGCCGCGCGCCGGATCGACGCCCGCGATGCCCGAGATCAGGAAGTACGTCTGCCGCAGATCGAAGCGGCGCGAGAACGTGAGCGCCATGATCGTCGACGCCGCGTTCGCGTAGCCCATGCCCGTCGTAACGACGCACACGTCCTGCTTGTTGCAATGCACGTCCGGATAATCGGGCGACAGGCCAGGCACCGCGATGTTCTTCCACGGGCCGAGACGGTCGAGCCACGCCTGGCCTTCGGGGCCGAACATCGTGACGATCATCACCTTCACCGGGCGGCCCTGTGCACCGGCTTCGGCGAACGCGTCACCGTTGTTCTGCGCGACGGATTGCGCCGTCGCGCAAGCGGCGAGCGAAAACACGGCTGCGGAAAGTATCGAGCGAGTCAGCATTAGCGTTCCTTATTAAAAGTAGGTTCGATGAGAACGGCGTTCGGAGACTGCGCGAGCAGTATAAAGGACGTCAATATTCAAACGGGTGCAAAGGCTGCGGCGCCGCATGCGAGCACGACGACGGCGGTTGCGGCCCGCGTCGCCGCGAGCCGGCTCGAAGACCGGGCGAAACGCGCGTTCGCGCCGCGGCCGCGCGCGAACATGCGCTGCCCGGCGAGGCTGGCGGCAAAAGCCGCGTGCGTGCGCGGCGGGCAATGCGCGCGAACGGACGCGGCCGGTGGCGGCGCATCGGCGTGGAAGAAGAGGACGATCGTCGCGGGCTCGCGAGCGCGGCGAAGCGCGCCGGCGCACGCGCAATGCGGGCAGTGCTTCTTCCGGCGCACGGCACGGATGGGGCGCTCGCCCGCGACAGCATGCGAGCGCCCATCGCATTCAGCGCATTCATCGCGAATGCGCGAGCAAGCGATCAGTCCGCTCCCACGCGCCCCGATCTCCGCGGCGAACGTACGTTCGTCGTGCGTCGTCCCGGAACGCCGAGCACGCGAACGCGCGCGCATGGCCGATGCGCGCGCGCTCATGCTCAGCGATCCGAAATCAGCTTCCCCGCTTTCGCCCATGCGTCGCGCGGCACTTCGGTGATGACGATGTCGACGCTCTCGACGGGACAGTTCAACGTCTGCGCCGTGACGCGCGTCACTTCGTTCACGAACGCGCGCTTCTGCTCCAGCGTGCGGCCCGGGTGCATTTCCAGATGAATCGTAGGCATCGCATGTCCTCGTCCAAGACCCCGGGAATCGGGGCGAAGCGACAGGATGAGCGCAAAGACGCGACGAATAAACATGCGACAATTCACGGCACTCCAAACCCATGGGTTGTCAATCGTGAATGTCCTCGCCGATATGGAGATGTTCGTGCGGGTCGTCGAATGCGGCAGCTTCGCCGCCGCGGCCGAAGCGAGCCAGGTGTCCGCCCAGATGGTGGCCAAACGCGTGCAGGCCATCGAAGCGCGCCTCGGCGCGCGGCTGCTTCATCGCACGACGCGCCGGCAGCAGTTGTCCGACGTCGGCCAGCTCTATTACGAGCGCTGCAAGCGCGCGCTGGCGGAAGTCGAGCGGCCGAACACAGCGCGGCCGAACTGCACGCGACGCCGAGCGGCGTGCTGCGCGTCGTCGCGCCGGTGGGTTTCGGAAGCTACAGCCTCGTGCCCGCGCTCGCCGAATACATGGCGCAACATCCTCAGGTTCGCGTCGACCTGACGCTCGACAACGACGCGCCGCGCTTCTGGCACGACGATTTCGAACTGCGCGTCCATATCGGCGACATCGACGCGCCGGGGCTGGTTGCGCGGCCGCTGAAGCCCTACCGCAGGCGGCTCGCCGCCGCGCCGTCCTATCTCGCGCGGCATGGCGCCCCGAAGCGTCCCGAGCACTTGGCCGAGCACGCGTGTCTCGGCCTGTCGTATTGGCGGCGCCGCGACCGTTGGCGGCTCGTCGGGCCGCGCGGCGAGATCCGCGAGGTCGCCGTACGCGGCAGCTTCACCGCCAACCACGGCGATGCGTTGCGCGTCGCCGCACTGCAAGGCCTCGGCATCGTGCTGCAGCCTGAAGCCGTGCTGACCAACGATCTCGCCGCCGGCCGCCTGGTGCCCGTCCTGCCCGCGTGGTCGCTCGCGCCGTCGCCGATGTATCTCGTCTACGCGCAGGACCGCCGCCCGACGGCCAAGCTGCGCAGCGCCATCGATTTCCTGCTGGCGAAGTTCGGCGAGCAGGAAAAGCGTTGACCGGCCGGCGCGCTCGCGCAGGAGACGAGCGCGGGCCGGCGAGGCAGGTGCGATGAGGATCGCGCCGAGCGATTCGCGGCGCATGGCGACGCGACAGGCGCGTTCGCCGCGGCGCATGGCCGCGGGCCGCGGGCCGCGCCGCGAGCGCGCATCGCGCCGCCTCGTGGGCGCTCGCGGGCTCTCATGAGCTCGCGTGAACTTCCGCGAGCGCTCGTCAGCTCACATCGACCCGCGCCGGCCCGTCGACCATTTCGCCGATCACCGCCGCGCGATCGAAGCCGTCGTCGCCAAAGCATGCGAGCACGTCGTCGACCGCTTCCGGCGCGCAGGCGACGAGCAATCCGCCCGACGTCTGCGGATCGGTCAGCAGCGCCTGCGCGACGGCGGGCAGGCCGTCGCGCAGGCGCACATCGTGACCGTACGCGGCCCAGTTGCGGCCAGATGCGCCGGTGAACACGCCGTCGGCGGCGAGCGCCTCGACGCCCGCGAGCCACGGCAGCGCGCCGTAGCGCACGCGCGCGGTCAGCCCGGCGCCGCGCGCGAGCTCGAGCGTGTGGCCGAGCAGGCCAAAGCCCGTCACGTCGGTCAGCGCATGCACGCCCGGCAGCGCGGCGAGTGCCGTGCCCGGCCGGTTCAGCTTCGTCGTCGTCGCGATCATCTGCGCGTAGCCGTCGGCGTCGAGGCGGTCCTTCTTCAGCGCGGCGGACAGCACGCCGACGCCGAGCGGCTTGCCGAGCACGAGCACGTCGCCCGCGCGCGCGGCCGCGTTGCGCTTCACGCGCGCCGGATGGACGACGCCGAGCGCCGCGAGCCCGTAGATCGGCTCGACCGAATCGATCGAATGCCCGCCCGCGACGGGGATGCCCGCGTCCGCGCACACCGCCTCGCCGCCGCGCAGCACCGCGGCGATCGTCTCGTGCGGCAGCACGTTGATCGGCATGCCGACGAGCGCGAGCGCGAGAATCGGCTTGCCGCCCATCGCGTAGACGTCGGACAGCGCGTTCGTCGCCGCGATGCGGCCGAAGTCGAACGGATCGTCGACGATCGGCATGAAGAAATCGGTCGTCGCGACGATCGCCTGCTCGTCGTTCAGACGATAGACGGCCGCGTCGTCGGACGTCTCGGTGCCGACGAGCAGATCGGGAAAGAGCGCGGGCGGCGCATTGCGCCTGAGCAGCTCCGACAACACGCCGGGCGCGATCTTGCAGCCGCAGCCGCCGCCGTGCGACAGGCTCGTGAGGCGCGGCGCCGCCGCGTCGGTTGGCTTGGTCTCGGTCATCGCTGAATCCGATAAAGGACAGAACGCTCTATTATCGACAATCCGGCGCGCAATTGCGCGCGAGCCGACCGCGCCGCCGCCGCGCGCGTTCGCTGTGCTCCTTTTTCCGGGCGGCACATGCGCACGGCGCGCGGCGCGCCGCCGCCGCGCAAGCCGACGCGAGATCGCAAACGCGGCGATAATCGTGCGCTCCGCCATTCCGGCAAGCCGCTCGCCGGCCGCTGGCTCCCGCGCCGATGGATCAACTATTCGTCCTGCTCGTGCTGTTCTCCGCGCTGCTGCACGCGGCGTGGAACGCGTTCCTGCACGTCAGCGAAGACCGCGTCGCGCAGCTCGGCACGATGTCGGTGCCGTATTTGCTGTTCGGCGCGGCGCTCGCGCTCGCGCTGCCGCTGCCGCCCGCCGCCGCGTGGCCGTACATCGCGGGCTCGGCGCTCCTCGAGCTCGGCTATTGCGTCGCGCTGCTGCGCGCGTACCGCAGCGGCGAATTCAGCCAGATCTATCCGATCGCGCGCGGCTTGTCGCCGCTCGTCGTCTGCGCGCTCGCGCTCGGCGCGCTCGGCGAAAAACCGACGCCGTTCGCGCTCGCCGGCATCGCGCTCGTGTCGCTCGGCATCGTGTCGCTCGCGTTCAAGCGCGGCTTGCGCTTTTCCGGCGAAAGCGTGCCGTACGCGATCCTGACGGGCCTTTTCATCGCCGCGTACTCCGTCGTCGACGCCCGCGGCGTGCGGCTCGCCGGCAACCCGCTCGCGTACGTCGCATGGGTGTACCTGCTATGGAACGCGCCGCAGTTCACGCTGATCTGCCGGCTGCGCGGCTTGCGCGCGGTCGTCGGCACGCGCGCCGCCGCCTCGCGCGGGCTCGTCGCCGGCACGCTGTCGCTCGCCGCGTATGCGATCGCGATCGTCGCGTACCGGCACCTGCCGGTGGCGACCGTGTCCGCGCTGCGCGAGACGAGCTCGATCTTCGCGGTCGCGATCGGCTGGTTCGCGCTGCACGAGCGGCCCAACGCGCGACGGCTCGCCGCATGCGCGCTCGTCGTCGCGGGCGCGATGCTGATCCGGCTGTGACGCGGCGCGGCCGCGCGCGAGCGGCGCGTCGGAACTGGTGCCGGATGCCCGCCGCGGCGGCGCTCCGCAGCGCGTGCCCGACGGTGCCGCGCCTGCTCGATCGCAGCCGCGGCCCCCCCGGGCGACGTGCGCTGACGAAACCCGCTCGGATCGACGTCCGTGCGCTTCGACAGGAAACCGGAAAACGCCGCCCCCGCGTTCGCGTGCGGATGATGCGCATCGCGCGGCGCGCTCGCGAGCGCCGCGCGGGATCGGCCGCCGGCAAACGCGAGCGCCGCTCAGCGTGCGGCGGCGGCCCGCTCGGCCCGATCCGCCGCCGATGCCGCCGCCTCGCGCCCGAACACCATGCCGTCGATCGCGTACGACAGCGTGTCGAACGCGCGCCCGATCTCGTCCTCCGGCACGCACGCGTAGCCGAGCAGCAGGCCCGAGCCCGCACGCTTCGCATCCGCGTAATAGCCGGACAGCGCGCGCACGACGATGTCGCGCTCGAGCGCCGCGCGCGCGACCGCGCGATCGTCGGCGCCGTCCGGCAGCCGCATCACGAGATGCAGCCCCGCATCGCCGCCGACCGCGGGCAGCGCATCGCCGTAGCGGCGCGCGAGCGCGTCGAGCAGCGTCTGCCGGCGCTGCCCGTACAGCGTGCGCATCTTGCGGATGTGCGACACGAAGTGCCCTTCCGCGATGAACTCGGCGAGCACCGCCTGCTGCAGCAATTGCCCTTCGCGGTACAGCTCGGCGCTCGCGGTCGCGAAGCTCTCGGCGAGCGGCTCCGGCGCGACCAGATAGCCGACCCGCAGGCCCGGAAACAGCGTCTTGCTGAAGCTGCCGACGTAAATCACCTGCCCCGCCGTGTCGAGCCCCTGCAGCGACGCGAGCGGCCGGCTGCCGTAGCGGAACTCGCTGTCGTAATCGTCCTCGATGATCCACGCGCCGTGCTGGCGCGCGTATTCGAGCAACGTACGCCGCCGCGCGAGGCTCATCACCATGCCGAGCGGATACTGATGCGACGGCGTGACGAGCATCAGCTTCGGCGGCGCCGCGAAATCGGCGGGCGTCGGCGCGATCCCTTCCTCGTCGACGGAAATCGGCCGCGTCGTCAGGCCCGACACGTGCATCACGCTGCGCACGCCCCAGTAGCACGGGTCTTCGGTCCAGATCACGTCGCCCGGATCGGTCAGGAGGCGCACCGCGAGATCGATCGACTGATGAATGCCCGTCGTCACGATGATCTGCTCGGGCGCGCAGCGCACCGAGCGCGACGTGCGCAGATAATCGGCGAGCGCCTCGCGCAGCGACGCGAGGCCGCCGCCCGGCGCGTAGGTCAGCAGCTCCGGGCGCAGACGCCGCCAGTACTTGTTGTGCAGCCGCGTCCACACGCGCGCCGGGAAACGCGACACATCCGGCACGCCCGGCATGAACGCGCCGCCTTGCCGCTTCGACACGCCCGCGCCGCCGACGAGGCACGCGCCGCGCGCGGACAGCGAGCGGCGCGCGAAACCGGGCGCGAAACCGGACGCGGATGCGGGGTCGGACGCCGAGCCGGATGCCGAGCCGGATGCCGAGCCGGATGCCGAGCCGGACGCCGTGCCGGACGCCGAGCCGGATGCCGAGCCGGACGCCGTGTCGAATGCCAAGCCGGATGCCAAGCCGGATGCCGTGCCGGACGCCGAGCCGCCGATCGACGCTCCAGCGCCCGACGCCGCCGCGCCGCGCGCGCCCCGCGGCGATTCGGCCGGCGCGCCGACGATCTCGTCCGGCGCACTGTCCGCGACGAACGTGCCGCGCCCGGTCGCCGAGCTCACGTAGCCTTCGAGCGCGAGCTGCTCGTAGACCTGCGTGACGGTGTTGCGCGCGATCCCGAGCTCCGCCGCGAGAAGCCGCGACGACGGCACGCGCGCGCCAGCCGGCAACTCGCGGGTCAGGATCGCCTGCTGCAGCAGCCGGTGCAGTTGCCGGTAGATCGGCTGCGCGCCGCCGCCGCGCACGATCCGCTGCGCCAGCCAGTCCGACAGCACGCTCACCCGCATAATTGGCTCCTACATATTTATCAAAATGGCTCTGATTTTCAGAGCCAAGTTTGATTATAGTGGTTCCAACGCGCACGCCGGGACAACGTGCCCGCGGGCGGCCGCCGCCCCCCGCGCATTCGAACCGCCAGGAGAGACGATTGTGAAAAATGCCGATCTGCACGCCCGCAAGAACGCTGCGACGCCCCGTGGCGTCGGCGTGATGTGCGACTTCTACGCCGCGCGCGCGGAGAACGCCGAGCTGTGGGACGTCGAGGGGCGCCGCTTCATCGACTTCGCGGCCGGCATCGCGGTGCTGAACACGGGCCACCGCCATCCGAAGATCGTGAAGGCGATCGCCGACCAGCTCGAGCACTTCACGCACACCGCGTACCAGATCGTGCCGTACGCGTCGTACGTCGAGCTCGCCGAGAAGATCAACGCGCGCGCGCCGATCGCGCTGCCGAAGAAGACCGCGTTCTTCACGACGGGCGCGGAGGCGGTCGAGAACGCGGTGAAGATCGCGCGCGCATACACCGGCCGGCCGGGCGTGATCGCGTTCGCGGGCGGCTTCCACGGCCGCACGATGATGGGCATGGCGCTCACGGGCAAGGTCGCGCCGTACAAGATCGGCTTCGGCCCGTTCCCGGGCGACGTGTTCCACGCGCCGTACCCGAACGCGCTGCGCGGCGTGACGACCGCCGATTCGATCGCCGCCGTCGAGACGCTGTTCAAGGCCGACATCGATCCGAAGCGCGTCGCCGCGATCATCTTCGAGCCGGTGCAGGGCGAAGGCGGCTTCAACCCCGCGCCCGCCGATTTCGTGCGCGCGCTGCGCAAGCTGTGCGACGCGCACGGCATCCTGCTCATCGCCGACGAAGTGCAGACGGGCTTCGCGCGCACGGGCAAGCTGTTCGCGATGGAGCACTACGACGTATCCGCCGATCTGATGACGATCGCGAAGAGCCTCGCGGGCGGGATGCCGCTGTCCGGCGTCGTCGGCCGCGCGGACGTGATGGACGCCGCCGCGCCGGGCGGCCTGGGCGGCACGTACGCGGGCAACCCGCTCGCCGTCGCGGCCGCGCACGCGGTGCTCGACGTGATCGACGAAGAGAAGCTCGCCGAACGCGCGACCGTGCTCGGCGACAAGCTGAAGGCGAAGCTCGCCGCATGGCGCGCGGACGTGCCGCAGATCGCCGACGTGCGCGGCCCGGGCGCGATGGTCGCGGCGGAATTCGTCGATCCGGACACGCGCGCGGCCGACGCCGTGTTCACGAAGCGCGTGCAGACGCTCGCGCTCGAGCGCGGCCTGCTGCTCCTCATCTGCGGCGTCGACGCGAACGTGATACGTTTCCTGTTTCCTCTCACCATTCAGGACGCCGTGTTCGACGAAGCGCTCGGCATTCTCGAGAGCGTGCTGAAGGAAGCGGTGGGCGTGCCCGCCTGAGTTTTTCGCCGCCCGCCCGCGCGCGTCGCGGCCCTCGCCGCGCCGCGCGGGCGGCGCCAATCGGTTCCGCATACGGTCGACACACGATGACTACAGCTCACGAAACCCTTGCACTGAAAGATCCCGCGCTGCTGCGCGAGCGCGCGTTCGTCGCGGGCGAATGGCAGGCCGCCGAAGGCGGCGCGACGTTCGAAGTCCGCAACCCGGCCACGGGCGCGCTGATCGGCACCGTGCCCGCGATGGGCGCGGCCGAGACGCGTCGCGCGATCGACGCGGCGAACGCCGCCTGGCCCGCGTGGCGCAAGAAGACCGCGAAGGAACGCGCGGCGATCCTGCGCAAGTGGCACGACCTGATGGTCGCGCATGCGGACGACCTCGCGCTCATCCTGACGACCGAGCAAGGCAAGCCGCTCGCCGAGGCGAAGGGCGAGATCGGCTACGCGGCGTCGTTCCTCGAATGGTTCGCGGAGGAAGGCAAGCGCGTGTACGGCGATACGATCCCGACGCCCGCCGCCGACAAGCGCATCGTCGTGACGAAGGAGCCCGTCGGCGTGTGCGCGGCGATCACGCCGTGGAACTTCCCGGCGGCGATGATCACGCGCAAGGTCGGCCCGGCGCTCGCGGCCGGCTGCCCGATCGTCGTGAAGCCGGCCGAGGCGACGCCGTTCTCCGCGCTCGCGATGGCGGTGCTCGCCGAGCGCGCGGGCGTGCCGGCCGGCGTGTTCAGCGTCGTCACGGGCGACCCGAAGGCGATCGGCGGCGAGCTCACGTCGAACCCCGTCGTGCGCAAGCTGTCGTTCACCGGCTCGACGCCCGTCGGGCGCCTGCTGATGGCGCAATGCGCGCCGACCGTGAAGAAGGTGTCGCTCGAGCTCGGCGGAAACGCGCCGTTCATCGTGTTCGACGATGCGGATCTCGATGCGGCGGTCGAGGGCGCGATCGCGTCGAAGTACCGCAACAGCGGGCAGACGTGCGTGTGCACGAACCGCTTCTACGTGCACGAGAAGGTCTACGACGCGTTCGCCGAGAAGCTCTCCACGGCCGTCGCGAAGCTGAAGGTCGGGCTCGGCACCGACGCGGGCGTCGTGCAGGGGCCGCTCATCAACGAGGCGGCCGTGCAGAAGATCGAATCGCACATCGCCGACGCGCTCGGCAAGGGCGCGCGCGTGACGACGGGCGGCAAGCGCCACGCGCTCGGCCACGGCTTCTTCGAGCCGACCGTGCTGACCGGCGTGACGACCGAGATGAAGGTCGCGAAGGAAGAGACGTTCGGGCCGCTCGCGCCGCTCTTCAGGTTCTCGACCGACGACGAAGCGATTCGCCATGCGAACGACACCGAGTTCGGCCTCGCCGCGTACTTCTACAGCCGCGACATCGGCCGCGTGTGGCGCGTCGCGGAAGCGCTCGAATACGGGATGGTCGGCATCAACACGGGAATCATCTCGAACGAGGTCGCGCCGTTCGGCGGCGTCAAGCAGTCGGGGCTCGGGCGCGAAGGCTCGCATTACGGGATCGACGATTACGTCGTGATCAAGTACATGTGCGTCGCCGTGTGATGTCCGACGCGCGCCGCGCGAGCGGCGCGGGCATGCGAAACGCCGCCGGCGCCTCGTGCTCCGGCGGCGTTTCTTGTTTTGCGCGCTGAAATCGCGGCGGATTCCGCCGCCGGAAATGTCGGTCATGCGCGACGCACGCGCCGCGCCGTGGCATCCCGACGATCGGGCGCTACGCGCCATGCGACGCATGCGCCACGCGCCGCGGCGGCGACGTCAAGGCGCAAAAGCCCGCCGATGCGATGGCGCGATCGCATGACGACGCGCGCAACGCCGAGATGAACGCGGACCTGGGCCAAGCCCGCGCGCCGACGCACCGCCGACGCACCGCGATCGGCGGCGCGCGGGCGATCGCATCCGATGCCGCCTCCAAGCAAGACGCCAAAACGACGAACGCCCGAGCCGCGTCGCCGAGCCCGCGCTCCGACGCGCGCACATGCGTCATGCGCGCCGCACCGGCCGCTCGAGACGCCGGCGCGCGTTCGGCCGCGCGCGGCGGCAGACATCGACATCGGCGGAACACGCGCATCGCCGGACACGAACACCGCGACGCGCCGGCCAGCCCGAACCTCGCGCGGCGACGAAACACGCATGCGTTTCGCGCCGCACCGCGCCCGGCCGAGGCCGGCACGCATGCGCGCGCATCGCCGCCCCCGTCTTCAGCGAAACACGCCCACCGCGTCGACGAGCATCGTCGCCTGCTGCCGCAGGCTTTCCGACGCCGCCGCGCTCTCTTCGACGAGCGCCGCGTTCTGCTGCGTGATGTTGTCGAGATGGACGACCGCGTCGTCGACCTGCGCGACGCCCGCGCGCTGCTCGCTCGTCGACGCGCTGATCTCGGCGATCAGATCGGACACCCGCTTCACCTGCGACACGATCTCGTCCATCGTCCTGCCCGCGCAGTCGACGGTCTGCGCGCCGGAGTCGACCCGCTCGACGCTCGCGCCGATCAGCGTCTTGATCTCCTTCGCCGCGTTCGCGCTGCGTTGCGCGAGCGCGCGCACCTCGCCCGCGACGACCGCGAAGCCGCGCCCCTGCTCGCCCGCGCGCGCGGCCTCGACGGCGGCATTCAGCGCGAGGATGTTGGTCTGGAACGCGATGCCGTCGATCACGCCGATGATTTCCGAGATCCGCCGCGAGCTCTCGGTGATCTCGCCCATCGTGCTGACGACCTCGCGCACCGCCTGCCCGCCGCGCTCCGCCGCGTGGCTCGCCGATTCGGACAGCCGGTTCGCCTGCGTCGCCGTCTCGGCGTTGCTCGACACGGTCGCCGTCATCTGCGCCATCGACGCGGCCGTCTGCTGGACGCTCGTCGCCGCCTGCTCGGTGCGCGCGCTCAGGTCGTTGTTGCCCTGCGCGATCTCGTTGATCGCGCGCTGCACGGTCAGCACCTGCTCGCTGACGTCGTCGATCAGCCAGCGGAACATCAGCCCGAGCTGGTTGATCGTGCGCAGCGTCATCCCGATCTCGTCGGTGCGATTCATGTTGACGCCCTGACGGCTCGATCCGGTCGCGACGTCGAGCGCCTGCCGGCGCAGCGTGCGCAGCGGCCGCGCGATCTGCGCGTCGAGCCACCACGCGGCGAGCGCCGCGCCGCCGAGCGTCGCGCCCGCGAGCTGCGCGAGCGGCGCGCCCGTCACGCCCGCCGCCCAGGCGACGCCGACGACCGCCGGCGTCAGCGCGACGATCGGCAGATGGACGCGCGCGCGCACCGACATCGTCTGCAGCAGCGAACCGACGCGCAGCAGCCCCGTGCGCACGATCAGGCCCTTGTGGAAGCGCCGGCTGCCCGCGCGGCCTTCGCGCAAGCCGCGATAGAGCGCTTCGGCGGCGGCGATCTCGCCGCGCGCGGGCTTCGTGCGCACCGACATGTAGCCTTGCGTCTGCCCGGCGCGAATCACCGGCACCGCATTCGCGCGCACCCAGTAATGGTCGCCGTTCTTGCGGCGGTTCTTGACGAGCGCGGTCCACGGCTCGCCGCGCTTCAACGTCGCCCACATGTCGGCGAACGCCTCGCGCGGCATGTCGGGATGGCGCACGACGTTGTGCGCCTCGCCGACGATCTCGTCGCTCGAATACCCGCTGACGTGCACGAACGTCGCGTTCGCATACGTGATTCGGCCGTGCGGATCGGTGGTCGACATCAAGGTCGCATCGTCGGGATAATCGAATTCGTGTTGGGTGACGGGTTGGTTGTTACGCATGAACGCTCCGATTGCTGGATCTGTGTCCTTTAATTGATTTCATCGGCCGAAAAAAATCGATCGAATTGTGTTCGATCGGCCTGCACCCCGTTTTCGTCAGCCATTCGGCAAATCCGGCGCGCCCGAAAACAAGAGATGATGAATTGCGCTTTGACGCATATCAAACCGGAGTTCCGCACGCGGGCTTCCGGCGTGGCTTTTCGTCGTCGTTGCCGGCCCTGCAGCACTAGAATGTTTGCTCGAACCCATTCGGCGCTTCTGATCGACATCAAATAATTCAAGATGAATTATTTCACGATTTTTATCACCGGAATATTCAGGAATTGGAAATAAGATGAATTGATATTCGGAGCTTGCCTCGAATGGCGAGATAAGCGGGCGGCGTGCGCCAATATGAGTGAGCGGGAATTCCGCGACGAATCGGATTTACCTTTTTCAAGCAAGGAGTTATCCGAATAATGAAGAGCTTGCCGGACGATGCGAAAGCGATCCTGCGGGAAGGGGCAATGGGCCCGACGCGATTCGCCACGATTGCGCGACACGGTGCGGTGCAGTGCGGCGTGGTGCGCCCGACGCCGCCGTCGCGATGCGCATGAAGCAAAACGGCCCGTGCGCTTGCGGGCACGGGCCATAGGGCCGTAAGGTCGGATTGGCCGATTCGATCAGCCGGATTGGCCGATCGCCGCGCGCTGCGCGGCGGCGCGGATCAGACGCGCTCGATCGCGATGGCGATCCCCTGACCGACGCCGATGCACATCGTGCAGA